>NZ_JBSFIA010000002.1:386332-492133 GCF_053597355.1 Streptomyces sp. NPDC001443 | reverse complement strand
GCCCCGGCCCCCCCCCCGGCCCCCGCGGGGCCGGGGCCGATTCCAGTGGCCGGTCAGCGGCCGGGCTCGGCGGGGTCGAAACGGGCCAGGTCGAGCAGCCAGGACCGGGCCGTGCTGTCGGACGGCGCGCGCCAGTCGCCGCGCGGCGAGAGCGAACCGCCGGCCGAGACCTTCGGCCCGTTCGGCATGGCCGAGCGCTTGAACTGCGCGAACCCGAAGAAGCGACGGCAGAACACCTCCAGCCAGCGCCGGATCTCCGGCAGGTCGTACGCCACCCGCTCGGCCTCGGGGAAGCCGGGCGGCCAGGCGCCGGTCTCCGGGTCGTGCCAGGCGTGCCAGGCCAGGAAGGCGATCTTCGACGGCCGGAAGCCGTAGCGCAGCACGTGGAACAGGGTGAAGTCGTGCAGCGCGTACGGGCCGATCTTCGACTCGGTGGACTGCATCTCCTCACCCGGTACGAGCTCCGGGCTGATCTCGGTGTCGAGGATCGCGGCGAGGGTGCGATTGGTGTCGTCGTCGAACTGGTGGCTGCCGATGACCCAGCGGATCAGATGCTGGATCAGCGTCTTCGGCACACCGGAGTTGACGTTGTAGTGGCTCATCTGGTCGCCCACGCCGTACGTGCACCAGCCGAGCGCCAGCTCCGAGAGGTCCCCGGTGCCGAGCACGATGCCACCGCGCTGGTTGGCGAGCCGGAACAGGTAGTCGGTGCGCAGCCCGGCCTGCACGTTCTCGAAGGTGACGTCGTACACCGGCTCGCCGGCGGCGAAGGGGTGGTCCATCTCCTCCAGCATCAGCCGGGCGGTCGGCGTGATGTCCAGTTCGGCCGCGGTGACACCGAGGGCGCGCATCAGGGCGTGCGCGTTGCCCTTGGTGTGGTCGCTGGTGGCGAAGCCGGGCAGGGTCCAGGCCAGGATGTCGCTGCGCGGACGACCCGCCCGGTCCATCGCGCGCGCGGCGACGATCAGCGCGTGCGTGGAGTCGAGACCGCCGGACACCCCGATGACCACCTTCGGGTTCCCGATCGCCGCGAGCCGCTGCTGGAGCCCCGCGACCTGGATGTTGTACGCCTCGTAGCAGTCCAGGGCCAGCCGGTCGGGGTCGGCGGGCACGAACGGGAAGCGCTCGACGCGGCGTCGCAGGCCCAGGTCGGCGGTCGGCGGGTCCAGCCGGAACGGCACCGTGCGGAAATCGGCGGTGCGGGTGCCGTGGGTGCGCCGGTTGTCGTCGAAGGTGCCCGTCCGGCCGCGCTCCTGGCGCAGCAGGTCGAGGTCGACGTCGGCCACGGCGAACTGGTCCTGGAGCGGGAAGCGGTCGGACTCGGCCAGCAGCGCCCCGTTCTCGTAGATCATGGTCTGGCCGTCCCAGGACAGGTCGGTGGTCGACTCGCCCAGCCCGGCCGCCGCGTACACGTAGGCGGCGATGCAGCGCGAGGACGCCGAGCGGCACATCAGCCTGCGGTCCTCGGCCCGGCCGACGGTGATCGGGCTGCCGGAGAGGTTGGCGAGGACGGTGGCGCCCGCCAGGGCCGCCTCGGCGCTCGGCGGCACCGGCACCCACATGTCCTCGCAGATCTCCGTGTGCAGCACCAGACCCGGGACGTCGTCCGCGGCGAACAGCAGGTCCACGCCGAACGGCACCGGCTCGCCGTCGACCCGGATCGTGCCGCCGCGCTCGTCGTCGCCCGCGGCGATCTGCCGCTGCTCGTAGAACTCCCGGTAGTTCGGCGGGTACGACTTGGGGACGACCCCGAGGACCCGGCCGCGGTGCACGGTCACCGCGCAGTTGTAGACCCGGTTGCGATGGCGCAGCGGGGCGCCCACGACCAGGACCGGCAGGAGGTCGGCCGACCCGGCCACCACCGTCCGCAGCGCCTCCTCGACCCCGTCGAGCAGCGCGTCCTGGAGCAGCAGGTCCTCGATCGAGTAGCCGCACAGCACCATCTCCGGGAAGACGGCGACGGCGACCCCGTCCTCGGCACACCTGCGTGCCTGGCGCAGGACCGCCTCGGCGTTGGCGTGCGGGTCGGCGATGGCGGTGTGGCCCGTGCAGGCGGCGACGCGTGCGAAGCCGTGCTGATAGAGCGACCCGAAGTTCAGAGGAGGCACGGGCCCAGTGTAATCGTCAGAGCGACACGATGGGGGGCGGGGGCGCGGCGTGGCCCGCCCCCGCCGTGCGGAAGGGACACGGAACAGCTCAGTTCCCGTGTCCCTTCGCGCCTGGTGCCGGTGCCTCAGCGGCGGCCGTACGAGCGGACGTAGCCGCCCGCCGGCGTGCCCACGCCGGTCACGTCGTCGTAGCCCTTGACGGCCGACAGCGAGCTGTCCTTGCCGAGGCTGCGGACCGAGACGACCTGGCCGTCGGTGGCGTCGTAGCCGTTCACGAAGTCGACGCGGGCCACGGCCAGGCCGGAGCCGGTCGGGTTGTCGGTGACGTCGTGGTAGGCCTTCGTGCCGTACTTGCCGTAGATCACCGGGTTGGCGAAGCCGAGGGCCTTGCCGCCGCCGGCCTGCTGCGCCAGCGCCTGGACGGCCGCGATGACCGGCGCGGCCAGCGAGGTGCCGCCGATGCGGTACTCGCTGTACGCCTCGGTGCCGTCCGCCTGGGTCTGCGTCTGGCCCACCTTGAAGCCGGTGTTCGGGTCGGCGATCGCGGAGATGTCCGGGACGACGCGGTTGCCGGCGGCGTTGTTCGCCTTGGCGAGCGAGTCCGGGACGACACCCTTCTGGTAGAAGGGCTCGGCCACCGTCGCACTGGTGCCGCCGCCCGCGCCCGAGGTGAACGCGCCGGGGAAGTCCGTCCAGCTCTTGCCGTCCGCGGACAGCACGGCCTTCTGGGTGCCCCAGCCGGTCTCCCACAGGTACTTGTCGCCCTTGCCGACGGCCAGCGAGGTACCGCCGACCGCGGTCACCCACGCCGAGTTGGCCGGGGTGTCGACCTGCTTCGTACCGGTGTTGGCGACCTCGTCGCCGTTGTCGCCGGAGGAGAAGTAGAAGCCGATGCCCTCGACCGCGCCGAACTGGAAGACCTGGTCGTAGGCGGCCGCGAGGTCGGGCGTCTGGTTGGCCTCGATGTCGCCCCAGGAGTTGGAGACGATGTCGGCCAGGTGGTCGTCCACGACCTTGCTGAGCGAGTCGAGCAGGTCGTCGTCGTAGCAGGACGCGCCGCCCACGTAGGTGACCTGGGCGTCCGGCGCGACCGCGTGCACGGCCTCGACGTCGAGGGTCTCCTCGCCGTACCAGCCGGCCGCCCCGCACTCCTCGGTCTTCGTGTAGTTCTTGGGCAGCACCTGGCGCAGCTGTCCGGTCTTCCAGGCGGCGTCGCCGTGCTGCTTCGCGTAGGTGGCCGCGTCGTAGGCGATGGTCGGCGAGGCGTAGGCGTCGGTGATGGCGACGCGCACGCCCTTGCCGGTGTAGTCGCCCGCGCCGTACGCGGCGCGCAGCTGCTTGCCGGTGTAACCCTCCACGGCGTACGGGATCTTCTTGCCGTACGCGCTCGGCAGCGTGCTCGCGGTGTTCGAGCCGTAGTACGAGGAGAAGGGCCCGGAGTTCTTGAAGACGCTGTCCGGCGGGGGCAGTTGCTCCTTGGCGCTGGCCCGGTGCGGGGCGTTGTCCAGGCCGGTGACGGTCAGGACGGCGCCCTTCAGGCTCTCCGGGGCGGAGGCCGTCCTCGACGGCGCGCGATAAGTCTTGGAGCCCTTGGCGTAGTTGTGCAGCTGGGTGCCGAACGCCTTCTCGGCGGCGGCCACGTCACCGCTGACGGAGACGTAGTGCTGCGTGGTGCCCGTGACCTTCAGGCCGGCCGAGGCCAGCCAGGCCTTGACCGCCTTCACCTGGGCCTCGGTCGCGCCGAAGCGGGCCTGGGCCTGGTCGGCGCTCAAGTACTTGCCGTAGGCGGCGGAGGCCGGGTCGGACACCGCCTTCGCGTAGGCCGCGAGGCCGGCCGCGTCCCGGCCGGCCAGATAGACGCGGGCGGAGACCTGCGCGGTGTCCGCGGTCGAGCCCTTGTCCGCCTTGGCCGTGGCCCAGGCGGGCTTGGTGCCCGCGAGCGTGTCCCGGCCCGGGTTGTCCGCGGCGTGTGCCGCGGGTATGCCGAACGCCAGCGCGCCCGCGAGCATCGGCAGTGTCGCCGCCAGGCTCGCTCCGGCGCGCATCTTGGCGCGGTTGGATCTCATAGAACCCCCTGCATTGCGGTTCGCATGCATGTAGTGGTTGGCCGTCATGCGATCCGCGCCGGGCCCGCGGCGGTTTGGCCCGCGAATGGATCACATGCCGGGCCCACTCTTTCGATGAACCGTTCATGCCAGGGGAATGCGATAGCCAAAAAGATCCCAAGAAAGAGCCGTCCGAGGGGATTTGGGGCGAAGATCCGGCAAACGGCTACCGGACCACGTCCCATCCGTGCTATGAACGGGCCCTTCCCGCGCTGCGAACGAGCCTTCCCGCGCTGTGGACGAGCCTTCCCGCGCTACGAACGGGCCGTCGCGCCCCGCGCCTTGAGCATGTCCGCCATCAGATCGATCTCGGACTGCTGCGCGTCGACCATGCCCTGCGCGAGCCGCTTCTCCACCCCGACCGTGCACGCGGAGACACAGCCCTCGGCCATGTGGATGCCGCCCTTGTGATGGTCGGTCATCAGTTGGAGGTAGAAGACCTCCGCCTGCTTCCCGTTCAGTGTGCCGAGCTTCTTCATCTCGGTGTTGGTCGCCATGCCCGGCATCAGCGAGCCGTCCTTGCCGGAGGCCATGTCGCCCATGCCCATCCAGGTCATCGGGGCGTCGGCGGAGACCTTCGGCAGCCCCCACAGGTCGAGCCAGCCCAGCAGCATGCCGCGCTGGTTGGCCTGCGTCTGCGCGATGTCGTAGGCGAGGCGCCGTACTTCCGGGTCCTTCGTGCGGTCGCGCACGATGTACGACATCTCGACGGCCTGCTGGTGGTGGACCGCCATGTCCCGCGCGAACCCGGCGTCCGCGGAGGCCGCGGACGGCGTGGCGGCGACGGGAGCGCGGTCCTCGGCGACCGCGTAGGTGATCGCGCCGGCCGCGACCAGGGCCGCCGCCGCGGCCCCCGCGATCAGTCCGACGTGCCTCACTGCGACAGTCCTCCCGTGCAGGCGGCGCCCGGCTCGGGAGTCTGCTCGCCCTGCACGAACTTCGCGAAGAACGCGTCGACGTCCGGGTCGCTCGCGCTCTTGACCGTGCGCTGGTGCGCCCACGCCGTCAGCACGATCGGGTCCGACTGCTTGTCGTCGGGGCTCATCAGCGTGTACGGCGTCTTCTTCACCTTCGCCGCGAGCGCGTCCACGTCGGCCTTGGCGGCCTTGCTGTTGTACGTCACCCACACCGCGCCGTGCTCCAGCGAGTGCACGGCGTTCATGTTGTTCAGCGCCTTGCCGTAGACGTCGCCGTTGCAGTTCATCCACACCTGGTTGTGGTCCCCGCCGACCGGCGGCTCCACCGGGTACGTGACGGTCTTGGCGACATGGGTGCGGCCCAGCTTGCCCTGCCACGTCTTCACACCGTCCTTGCCGGTGGTGAAGTGCCCCGAGGACTTCGCGTCGACCGCCTCGGTGTCGTCGGACTGCGAGTGCACGACGAAGACACCGCCGGCCACCAGTCCCGCGACGGCCACCACGGAGGCCGCGATCACGAGGATCCGGTTGCGCCGCTCGCGGGCCTGCTCGGCGCGCCGCATCTCCGCTATACGGGCCTGGCGCGCCGTGCCGCTGCTCTTCTTGGCGGAAACCATGAGATCTGTCCTTCTGGGGAAAGGGGGGCGGGACGGTGAGATCGTTCGGGTCCGCCGATCGTAAGGGGAGGGATGCCCGCTCTCGTAGTGAGGGCGCGGGAAAGGCCGGAACGATACGATCCGGCCAGATAATTTGAAGCCTGGATGCGCATTATCTACCCTGGGAGCATGCGGCTGCTGCGCTCCACCGACCTGGCTCTGCGCGTTCTCATGCGCCTGGCCGTCGTCGGCGGGACCAATCCCACGACCCGGGAGGTCGCGCAGGACATGGGCGTCCCGTACACCCATACCGCGAAGATCGTGGCCGAGCTCCAGCACATGGGACTGCTCGACGCCCGTCGCGGCCGCGGCGGCGGACTCTCGCTCACCGAGAAGGGCCGCACGGCGTCGGTGGGAGCCGTGGTGCGCAGCTTCGAGGGCGAGGGCGACGTCGTCGAGTGCGAGGGCGCCACGCCCTGCCCCCTCAACACCGCCTGCCGGCTGCGCGGAGCCCTGCGCCGGGCCCAGGAGGCCTTTTACGCCACCCTGGACCCGGTCACCATGCAGGACATCGTCGCCGGGCCGACCGGACCGCTGCTGCTGCAGATCTCCGGACCGGCCTGACCTGAGCGGTCGGTGGCTCCCGGGGCGGGGTCAGTGGTCCCCGGGGCCCACCGCGACCACGACCGGGGTGCCGTCGGCGTCACCGCCGGCCTTGGAAGCCTTGGAGGCGGCGGGCAGGCGCTGGCCGAGGGTGATGAACAGGAGCACCAGGCCGGCGGCGAGCAGGATGTGGCCGATTCCGGCGACGACGGCGATCCCCTCGTTGCTGGAGTGCCCCAGCACCGTCAGGGTGCCGTGCAGGGTCATCATCGAGACCGTCACCACGAGACCGGCGTTGTAGATCCAGAAGAACCACCCGAACAGCCGGTACGAGGTCAGGTCGAACTGCTTCTCCAGGGCCAGCACGATGAGGAAGAACAGCATGCCGAGGGCCAGCAGATGCGTGTGCACGACGCCGAGCTGGGTGTCGCCGGTGAAGTCCTCGGCCTTGGTGAGCTCGCGGTAGTACAGGCCGCTGAGCACTCCGACGATCATGTAGATGTGGGCGGTGTTGAGGAGCTTCCTCATGTGTTTCGTCCCCCAGGGGCGGTGAGCCGATGAGTCGGTGATCCATCCACCTTGCGCATCTCGCGTCCCCCCGTCAACGACAAAACTGATGACAAGTCATGATCCTTGCGGGGCAGGCCCGCAGGGCCGCAGGCGGCGCTGCGCGACCGGGCGGACCGGCGGGCGGACCCCCGGACGGAGGCCCGCCCCGCCGGTCCCGTCGCTCAGGCCCCCGCGAGCCACAGGTCGGGCCCGAACACCTCGTAGTGGATGTCCGCCGCGGCCACGCCCTTCTCGATCAGCTGTCCCCGTACCGCCCGCATGAACGGCAGCGGACCGCACAGGTACGCGCGCGTGCCCGCCGGGACGGTCACGTCCGTGAGGTCGACCAGGCCGGTGCGGGCCGACCCCTCCGGCGCCTGACGCTCGTACCAGAAGTGGACGGGCGCCTGCGCGAGCTTCGCCGCGTACGCCTCGTGCTCGGCGCGCAGGGCGTGGTCCGCCGGGGAGCGGTCGCCGTGGACGACCGTGACGGGGGCGGAGTGGCCCGTCTCCGCCAGCCGGCCCAGCATCGCGACGATCGGGGTCACGCCGATGCCGGCCGAGGCGAGCAGCAGGGGCGTGTCCTCGCCGCCGTCGAGCACCAGGTCGCCGTACGGCTCGGAGAGCTCCAGGGCGTCGCCCGCCCGCACGTGCGCGTGGAGGTGGTTGGAGACCTCGCCCTGCGGCGTCGTGGCGTCGCCCGGGACCCGCTTGACGCTGATCTGGCGCAGCGCGCCGGAGCCGGGCGCGCCCGAGAGGCTGTACTGGCGGATCTGGCGGGCGCCGTCGGGGAGTCCGACGCGTACGGAGACGTACTGGCCGGCCCGGAAGTCGCGCACCGGGCCCCCGTCGAGCGGGCGCAGCCGGAAGGTGACGACGTCCTCGGTCTCCGCGACGCGCTCCACGACCTCCCAGGTCCGCCACTCGGTGGTCCCGCTCTCCTCGTACAGCCGTCGCTCGATGGCGATCAGCGCGTTCGCCATCAGCCAGTAGACCTCGGTCCAGGCGGCCGCGACCTCCGGGGTGACGGCCTCGCCGAGCACGTCGACGATTGCGGCGAAGAGGTGCTCGTGGACGACCGCGTACTGCTCGGGCCTGACGCCCAGCGAGGCGTGCTTGTGGGCGATCCGGCCCAGCATGGCGTCCGGCCGCTGGTCGGGGTGGTCCAGGAGGTGCGTCGCGAAGGCGGCGATGGAGCCGGCCAGCGCCTGGCGCTGGGTGCCCGCGGCCTGGTTGCCGCGGTTGAACAGGTCGCGCAGCAGCTCGGGGTGGGCGGCGAACAGCCCGGTGTAGAAGCGGTCGGTTATCTCACCGAGGTTCGCGCCCACGGCGGGAAGCGTCGCGCGGACGGTGGCGGCGGACTGTTCGGACAGCATCGGATGGCTCCCTGGAATCGATGATCGATCACTCGGCTGTCGCACACCGTAGTGAAACTTGCATCTGAGATGCAAGTTTAAGAGCCGGATTCGAGACGACCGGGGGCGGCCATTACGGATGACGCCCCGAGCAGGCAAGATGGGCTTCAGAGCAGTACATCTGCTGTACGTGAGGCGTTCAGCCCGATGACGACGGGATGATCAAGGTCTGCAACGCGCATGAAATGGTGTTGTGGTGGGATGCTCAGGTGCCCGACCGCTTCCCGCGATGCGGGAGACAGGCGGCCTGACCGGCAAGGATGGGGAAGCGGAAGATGGACAAGCAGCAGGAGTTCGTGCTCCGGACCTTGGAGGAGCGCGACATCCGGTTCGTACGGCTGTGGTTCACGGACGTACTGGGTTTCCTCAAGTCCGTCGCCGTGGCCCCTGCCGAGCTCGAGCAGGCCTTCGACGAGGGCATCGGTTTCGACGGCTCCGCGATCGAGGGCTTCGCCCGGGTCTACGAGTCCGACATGATCGCCAAGCCCGACCCGGGCACCTTCCAGGTCCTGCCCTGGCGCGCCGAGGCCCCCGGCACCGCCCGGATGTTCTGCGACATCCTCATGCCGGACGGCTCCCCGTCCTTCGCCGACCCGCGCTACGTCCTCAAGCGCGCCCTGGCCCGCGCCTCCGACCTGGGCTTCACCTTCTACACCCACCCCGAGATCGAGTTCTTCCTGCTGAAGGACAAGCCCCTCGACGGCTCCCGCCCGACCCCCGCCGACAACTCGGGCTACTTCGACCACACCCCGCAGAACGTGGGCCAGGACTTCCGTCGCCAGGCCATCACCATGCTGGAGTCGATGGGCATCTCGGTCGAGTTCAGCCACCACGAGGGCGCCCCCGGCCAGCAGGAGATCGACCTGCGCTACGCCGACGCGCTCTCCACGGCCGACAACATCATGACCTTCCGGCTGATCATGAAGCAGGTCGCGCTGGAGCAGGGCGTCCAGGCCACCTTCATGCCGAAGCCGTTCTCGGAGTACCCGGGCAGCGGCATGCACACCCACCTCTCCCTCTTCGAGGGCGACCGCAACGCGTTCTACGAGTCCGGCTCCGAGTACCAGCTCTCCAAGGTCGGCCGCTCCTTCATCGCGGGCCTGCTGCGGCACGCCGCGGAGATCTCCGCCGTCACCAACCAGTGGGTCAACTCCTACAAGCGCATCTGGGGCGGCTCCGAGCGCACCGCGGGCGCCGGCGGCGAGGCCCCCTCGTACATCTGCTGGGGCCACAACAACCGCTCGGCCCTGGTCCGCGTCCCGATGTACAAGCCCGGCAAGACCGGCTCCGCCCGGGTCGAGGTCCGCTCCCTGGACTCCGGCACCAACCCCTACCTGGCCTACGCCGTGCTCCTGGCGGCCGGCCTCAAGGGCATCGAGGAGGGCTACGAGCTGCCGCCCGGCGCCGAGGACGACGTCTGGGCCCTGTCCGACGCCGAGCGCCGCGCGATGGGCATCGAGCCCCTCCCGCAGAACCTCGGCGAGGCCCTGAGCCTGATGGAACGCAGCGACCTCCTCGCGGAGACCCTCGGCGAACACGTCTTCGACTTCTTCCTGCGCAACAAGCGTCAGGAGTGGGAGGAGTACCGCAGCGAGGTCACCGCGTTCGAGCTGCGCAAGAACCTGCCGGTGCTGTAAACGCAGGTCACAGCGGGTTCCCCGCCGACGCGACGAACGGGGCCGACGGTCATGGACCGTCGGCCCCGCCGCGTCTCACCGGCCCCGACCGTCCGAGGTCCAGATCATACGTTCGGAACGCGAGTCGGAGCGGGGACCGCCGGCGCACGGCTGGACGGATCAGCGGTGGACGCCGACCCGGGTGAGGACGTTGATCGGCCGGCTGTCCCACGTCCCGTACACCGTGGAGGGCACCTGGCGACCGCTGAAGCGGCACGACTGGTCGTGGCAGCAGCCGACGCGGCGGGCCGTCGTTCACACCGACGACGATTTCTTCCAGACCGTGACGCGAGGCCCGCGAACCTCGGACCGAACCCGGCGGACGGTTCGCTTCGACGATCTGTTGGAGATCCCGAGCGACTGCTTCGTCGACAGGACGCTCGCGATCGACACGGTATCGCTGTGGATGACCGAGGACGCGCTGCCACCGGCCGCAGGTTTCTCCGACGACCTGTTCGGCTAGATCCGTGCTGGTGGAGGAATCACCACCGGCCGAGGAGTGTCCCGACATCACCCATTCAAGTTCAGTGGTCGTGGGGAAAGCTCGGGACTGTATAGGCGCCCACTGACAACGCGGGAAGTGGGAGCAGGTTATTCCGGGGGTTCTCCAGGCGGGGAGTGGTGATTACGGGGGCACGCCCATGAATTCTTGTCAGAGAGGCGGTTCGTCGGGCCATTGCGAGACGCTGACCTGACCTGACCTGACCTGACCAGCAAGCTCGGGGTGCCCATCGTCTTCGAGAGCGCCCGCGCATTCTGACCGCTTGGGCCAAGGGATGGATTCGAGCAGGACGCGGTGCATCCCGAACCGGTTATGACGGGATCCCGCTGAGTTACTCCTTCAGGCTGTCGTCGTCGTCCTCAATTGGCGTGTCGGGAAAAACCGCATGGTCGCCCCGTTAGCGTGCGGAGGTCGACCACAAAGGACTGCCCGGCGGCTGGCGGGCAAGGGCTCCCTTCAGCCGCGTACCGGCGTAGCCCGATCGAGAGGATCTGGACCTTGAGCGATTTCTCCCGCCGCCACCTGCTCCGGGCGTCAGCGGCCGCCGGCGCCGGGGCGGTCGTCGTCCCGGGCCTTACGGCCGCAGGCGCGCCGGACATCGCGGCCGCGAGCACCTTGGACCTTCTGGCCGCGAGCGACCCGACCAAAGGGTCGTCGGGATGTCCGCCGGCGAAGCTGACCGGTCACATCGTCCGCCCCGGTGACCCCTCGTACACAGATGACCGCATCGACTACGACCAGCTGTTCTCTCACTACCCGCTGGTCATCGTCTTCGCCCAGAAGACCCAGGACGTGGTGAACGCCCTCACCTGGGCGCGGCAGCACAACGTCGCACTGCGGGTACGCAGCGGCCGCCACGCCCTGGAGGGCTGGTCGAACATCGACAACGGCATCGTGATCGACGTCAGCCAGCTCAAGTCGGTCCACATCGACACCGACGCTCGTATCGCGACGGTCGGCGCCGGCCTGACCCAGCAGGAGGCGGTGACGGCGCTCGCCAAGCGGGACCTCGCGGTCACGACCGGAAGCGAGGGCAGCGTCGGCCTGGTCGGCGCGACGGTCGGCGGCGGCCTCGGCCCCCTCAACCGCTATCTCGGCATGGCCTGCGACAGTCTGATCGGGACCGAGGTCGTCGTCCCGTCGGGTCGCGAGTGCGCCAAGGTGATCCGTGCCGACCTGAAGGACCACTCGGACCTGCTCTGGGCGCTCCGTGGGGCGGGAAACGGCAACTTCGGAATCGTCACGCAACTCACCTACAAGGTGCACCCGCTCAAGCGCATCGCCTACGTGACGGCGACCTGGGACGGCCTTACGGACCTGCATGGGATCTTCGATGCCTGGCAGCGCACGGTACCGTTCGCCGACAACCGCCTCGGATCCGAAGTCGAGATCCACAAGTCCCAGATCCTGCTGTTCGCGTGGCTCGCGGAGGGCACGGCGGCAGAGGCCAAAAAGATGCTGGCCCCGATCCTGTCGATCGGCTCGCCCGATGTGAAGGTGCAGGTCGGCAACTGGGGCCCCATCTTTGCCGGAGCCCAGGTCCCGCGCTCGCAGGAGCCCGCCAACGTCAAGTTCTTCTCGCAGTTCGCCAAGAAACTGTTCTCGAAGAAGGCGATCGACGTCATCGGCTACTACATGCGAAACGCTCCCACGGAGGACAGCAACTACTTCGTCGACGCCTTCCGCGGGGCGATCAAGAAGGAGCCCCGCGGCGGCACCGCGTTCGTGCACCGCGACGCGATCTTCTACGGCGAGATCGGCGCAGCCTGGGGGACGCCTTCGACGACACCAGGCGTCTGCGACCCGCTCACCTCGACGTGCCAGGCCTGGACCGCCGAATTCAGCCAGGCGATGCGCGGCTTCGTGGACGGCGCCTACGTCAACGTGCCGAACGTCGGCATGCAGGAGTGGGAGACCGCCTACTGGGGGAGGCGCAACTTCGAGCGGCTGCGCGGGATCAAGGCGAAGTACGACCCCTACAACGTCTTCCAGTACGAGCAGAGCATCCCGCCCGCGTCACGCTGATCGTTGGTCGCATGAGGTCGCTCCGGACCGATGTCACTTCCTGCGCAACAAGCGCCAGGAGTGGGAGGAGTACCGCAGCGAGGTCACGGCCTTCGAACTGCGGAAGAACCTGCCGGTGCTGTAGGGGCAGGTCAGGGCGGGCTTCCCGCTGATGCGACGAGTGGGGCCGACGGTCGTGGACCGTCGGCCCCGCCGTGTTTCACCGTGCCTGTCCCGGTCCTTGTTCCGTCGTCCTGACCTGCAGTTTTTATCTGGCCGCCGGTGTGTGAGACTCCGCGTCACAGCAACAGTGCGGAGGCAGGGCGTATGCGTGGGGTGGGAGTGGCCGTGGCCGTGATGGCGGTGGCGGCGTTGACGGGTTGCGGCGGTGGTGACGGCGTCGGTGCGACGGGCGGGAGCGCGACGGCGACCGCTCGTGCGGCCGGGGCGGCGGCCGAGGACGAACTGACCGTCGATGCCGTGCAGGGTGACGTCCGGTCCGCGGCCGCGGCCGCGGGAAGCGGGCGGCTGGAATTCGTGGACACGAGCAAGGGCGGAACTCCGTGCCGCGTGATCGGGTTCCTGCGGACCGCGGACATGCCGAAGCGCGAGGCCCTGGACTCGGTGTCCGCCGTGCTGAAGGCACGGGGCTGGGGACAGATGCAGCAGATCCAGGCCGAGGACACCGACCTGGCCTGGCATCTGGTGAAGCACGGCTGGGGGATGTTCCTGAGCGCGGGGAAGGCTGCCGACAGAGCGGGGATCGTGTTCGACGTGTCGGGTGAGGCGTGCGGGGTGCCCATGCCGTCGCGGCCCGCGGCCTCCGACATCGCGCCTCCCGAGCCGCCCGTCCTGCCCTGAGCGGCACCGGTGATGCCCTGCGGTGGGGCGGCAGGACCGGGTGGCGGGTTCTTGACGCAGTGCGCCTGTTCGTTGCGAACGGACCTGTCGAGCGGCCGAGCAGGCTGCTGAGGTCCTGCTCATGGGTGGGGCTCGACCGGGGGACGACGGCCGGTACCACGGCGAACTGCCGTGCCGGTGGTGCGAAGTGCACATCGACCGGGCAGGACGACGCAAGCCACGGCTGTACTGCCGTGCGTCACACCGTTTGAAGACCTACGGCATGTGGGCCGTCACCCCGGCCGTCGGCCTCTTTCTGAGCCGCCCGTCCGGTACACGGGCACCACACGGCTGTCCGGCGGGGGCCGGGGGGTCAGCCGAGGTAGGCGGGGGAGACCGCTGCCGTGGTGAGGCGGTGGGGGTGGCCCGTGCCGTCGGACGGGACGTTGTACAGGTCCGCCCCGTAGTCGCCCGGCAGGGCGTAGACGAGGGTGCGGGCGTCCTGCCAGACCGCCTGGTCGTCGACGCTGCGGGACTCGGCGAGCGGGGTCTCGCGCAGGGTGCGCAGGTCGAGGACGTACAACCGCCAGGGGGCGTCGGCGGGCAGGCCCGCGACGCGCTTCTTGAAGGCGATCCGGGTGCCGTCGGGGGAGAGCGACGGGCACTCCACGTTCGTCCGCACGGTCGTCACGGTGCGGGCCCGCAGGTCACCGCGGACCAGGTAGGTCTTCCCCTTCGTCGCCATCGTCGCGTAGAACGTGCGGTCGTCCGCCGCGAAGGTCACGCCCCAGAAGTTCACGTCGGCCGCCCGGTAGCGCCGGCCGTCCTTCACGATCCCGAACCCCTCCAGCGACGGGATCAGCCGCCCCGTCCTGGTGTCCACGATCGCCGCCCGGGTGGAGAAGTTCGTACCGGCGTAGGAGTCGCCGCCGACGAACGCCGTCCAGGCGGCGAAGCGGCCGCTGGGGGAGACCCGGGCGCGGGAGGGGATGCCGGGGACGTCGTAGCGGGCGGTCTCCTTCAGCCGGGCGTCCAGGATCAGCGCGCGGTAGGTGTCCGAGACCGCGCCGTGCACCGCCTGGAGGCACACACCGGTGCCGGCGGCGGCGTAGAAGCGCAGGCACTTGACGCCCGAGGCGGTCCGCGCTCCGGCCGGGGCCGACGCCGGGACGGCGGTGAGCTCGTCGCGGTGCGGGCCCCAGGCCATGTTGCGGAAGACCAGACGGCCGCGGGCGGTCAGCGTGACCGGGCCGGACGTCACCGCCGGGCCGCCGGCCTGGGTCTGGTCCCGGCGCTCCGCCCGGGCCGAGGCGTGCAGGATCGCGCCCGCCGCCACCGCCGCCAGGACGGCGACGGCCGAGAGCAGCACCAGGATGCGGTTGCGTACGGTCATGAGGTGCCCTCCCGGGCGGGACGCAGGGCCAGGGCGCAGCAGCCCGCGCACACCGCGAGCGCCACCGTCGACGCCAGCAGCGCCGTACGGTCGCCCCACAGTGTCCAGGCCGCCCCGAACCCCAGGGAACAGGTGAAGCGGGCGAGCGCCTGGCCCGTCTGGACCAGGGCGAGACCGGACGAGCGCAGGGCCGGCGGCACGCTCTCCGAGGCCGCCGCCATCAGCACCCCGTCGGTGGCCGCGTAGAAACCGCCGTGCAGCAGCAGGACGGCGTACGGCAGCGCGGTGCCGTGCCAGGAGGAGAGCAGGACGCCGTACGCCAGGAGCAGGGCTCCGTGGCCGGCCAGGAACACCCGGCGGCCGCCCACCCGGTCCGCCAGCCGGCCCAGCGGCACCGCCAGCAGCAGGAACGCCGCCGCGGTGCCCAGCGGCAGCAGCGCGAACCAGCGGTCGGGGACGCCCAGCCGGCGTTGCAGCAGCAGGTAGACGAAGGAGTCGCTGACCGTGGCCAGGCCGAGGAGCAGGGCGCAGAGCGTGATCCGGCGCAGGTCGCGCCGGCGCAGCAGGCCCAGGGCAGCCCGCAGGGTCGGGCGCTCGGCCGGGGCGCCCTGCGGGGCCGGGGGCGCCGGATCGCCGTTCGGTACGAACAGGACCAGGACCAGCACCCCGAGCACCGCCACGCAGAAGCTCACGGTGAACACGGCGTCGTAGCCGTCCACCGTCGCCCGCAGGATCAGGAACGCCACCAGCGGACCGAGCAGCGCGCCCGCCGTGTCCATCGCCCGGTGCACCCCGAAGGCGCGGCCGCGCGTCTCGGGCGTGCTGGACAGGGAGATCAGCGCGTCGCGCGGGGCGGTGCGCAGTCCCTTGCCGGTGCGGTCGGCGGCCAGGACCAGGCCGATGGGGGTGAGGGTGTGCGCCAGCAGCAGCAGCGGCTTGCACAGGGCCGAGAGGCCGTAGCCGATGCCCGCCACCCACTTGTGGCGGCCCCCGCCCCGGTCGGCCAGATGGCCGCCGGCCAGCCGCACCAGGGCCGAGAAGCCGTTGTAGACGCCGTCCAGGAGCCCGAAGCCGAGCGGCGACAGGCCGAGGCCCGCCACCAGGTACAGCGGGAGGACCGCCGTCACCATCTCCGAGGACACGTCGGTGATCAGGCTGACCGTGCCGAGCGCCAGCACCGTGGGGGCGACCGCGGCGCGGCGCCGCCCGGCGGAAGGCCGGACGGCGCCGTCCGCGGACACCGGCGCGCCGGGAGCCCCGGCGCGGCTGTCCGCGACGTACATGTCAGGACGCCCAGATGCCCGTGATGTCCGCTGCGGAGGCCGCGTTGCCCGCGTGGGCGCCCAGGCCCTGCGAGTCCTCCAGGGTGCGCAGCAGGTTGTAGTGGTTGTACGTGGTCGACGAGCTGGCCCCGGCCGTGACCGGCTGCCCGTACAGCACCGTCGGGATGCGGTTGCCGGCCAGCCGGTTGTCCTCGTCGAAGGTGACGACGAGCAGGCTGTTGTGGGTCTTGGCCCAGGTGGCGTACGCGCTCAGGTTGGTCTTCAGCCAGGTGTCACCGGTCGCCACCGAGCAGTCGTGCATGTCGCTGCACAGGTTGGGGACGACGAAGGACACGTTCGGCAGGGTGGTGTAGTCGGTGGGGAACTGGGCGAAGGTCTTCGCCGTCGAGGTCGGGACGTTGCCGAAGCCGAACCACGGGTTGTGCTTGCGGGCGTAGTTGCCGCTGCTGCACGTGGTCGAGCCCTGGCTGGGCAGCGTCTCGTTGTAGCTGGCCCAGGTGCGGCCGGCCGCGATCACCTCGGAGGCCAGGTTGGCGGCCGAGGAGAAGCCGGGCGTGTAGCAGCTGTCGTCCGTGATGCCCTGGGTGGAGCCGGAGAACAGGGCGAAGTAGTTCGGCTGGCTCGGGTGGGTCTCGGCGTAGGCCTGGGTGAGGTTGGCGCCGCCCGTGGCGAGCGAGTTGATGTAGGGAGCGCTCGAGGAGCCGATGACCTGGCTGTAGGCGTGGTTCTCGAAGACCACCACGACCACGTGGTCCGGGGTCGGCACCGCGGCCGCGGCCTGCGCGGTCGAGGAGCCGCCGAGGCCGGTCCACAGGCCGACCGCGGCGGCCGCGAGGGCCAGCCCGGACGCCAGCGCTGCGCGACTGCGGCGGTACACGGAACTGCCGGACACATCTACCTCCGGTGGGAAAGAACGGGGTGGCGGTGCGGACAGAGCATGCGCACGCCAAAATTCCCCTGTCCCACGACGTGAAACCCGGTGGATGAAGACCGGGTGAACTACTGCACCCATCACGGAACCGAGCCCTCTGTCCCACCGGCCTCCCGATCTGCATCCTCCCCCCGCCGGACGCCCCCCGCCCGTCGGCGTGACTCGCAGGCGTCGGCCCCGGAGCTTCGGGCAGGGACTCCGGTTAGGCTCGGGCCAGTACGACCTTGATCCGATGGCTCGATCCGACGGGAGGCCGGGGATGACGGCGCCGGGGCGCAGGAGCAGCACCTTCACCAGGCTGCTGCGGCACGGCTTCACCGATCCCTCGGCCGCGGAGCGGCTCCTGGACAGCCCCGAGCTCGCGGGCGTCCGCGACGACCCGGTGCTCCTGGAGGCGCTGGGCGTGACCGCCGACCCCGACCTCGCGCTGCACGGCCTCGTCCGGATGCTGGAGGCGCAGCCCGGCCCCGCGGCCCGCCGCGAACTGCTGGACACGTTGATAGCGGCCAAGCCGCTGCGCGACCGGCTGCTCGGCGTGCTCGGCGCCTCCGCCGCGCTCGCCGACCACCTCGCCCGGCACCCGCGCGACTGGGAGGAACTCGTCACCTACGAGCCGCGCGACCTCCACCCGGGGGTCGAGGAGTTCGAACGCGGTCTGGCGCAGGCCGTGGACTCCGTCTCGCTGCGCGTCGCCTACCGCCGCTGTCTGCTGTCCATCGCCGCCCGTGACGTGTGCGGCACCACCGACCTGGCCGAGACCGCCGCCGAGCTCGCCGACCTGGCCACCGCGACCCTGCGGGCCGCACTGCGCATCGCCAGTGCCGCCGCGCCCGACGACGCCGCCGCGTGCCGGCTCGCGGTGATCGCGATGGGCAAGTGCGGCGGCCACGAGCTCAACTACGTCTCCGACGTCGACGTCATCTTCGTCGGCGAGGCGGCCGACGCCCTCGCCGACGAGGGCAAGGCCCTCAGGTCGGCGACCAAGCTGGCCTCGCACATGATGCGGATCTGCTCCGAGACCACCGTCGAGGGCTCCATCTGGCCCGTCGACGCCAATCTGCGTCCCGAGGGCAGAAACGGTCCGCTGGTGCGCACCCTCGCCAGCCATCGGGCCTACTACCAGCGCTGGGCCAAGACCTGGGAGTTCCAGGCGCTGCTCAAGGCCCGCCCGGTCGCCGGGGACCTCGCGCTCGGCGAGGAGTACGTCGCCGCCCTCGAACCCCTGGTCTGGCAGGTCGCCGAGCGCGAGAACTTCGTCGCCGACGTGCAGAAGATGCGCCGCCGGGTGGTCGAGAACATCCCCGCCGCCGAGGTCGACCGCGAGCTGAAGCTCGGCCCCGGCGGCCTGCGGGACGTCGAGTTCGCCGTCCAGCTCCTCCAGCTGGTGCACGGGCGGGCGGACGCCTCGCTGCGCAGCGGCACCACCCTGCACGCCCTGCACGCCCTGGCAGCGGGCGGCTACGTCGGCCGCGCGGACGCCGTCCAGCTCGACGAGGCCTACCGCTTCCTGCGTTCCATGGAACACCGCATCCAGCTCCACCGGCTGCGCCGCACCCACCTCGTCCCGGAGGCCGAGGCAGACCTGCGCCGCCTCGGCCGCTCCCTGGGCCTGCGCACCGACCCGGCCGCCGAGCTGACCCGCGAGTGGAAGCGGCACACCGGCGTCGTACGCCGTCTGCACGAGAAGCTCTTCTACCGGCCACTGCTCGACGCCGTCGCCCAACTAGCGCCGGGCGAGACCCGGTTGAGCCCCGAGGCGGCCCGCGAACGGCTGGTCGCGCTCGGTTACGCCGACCCGGCCGCGGCCCTGCGCCACCTGGAGGCCCTCGCCTCCGGCGTCACCCGCAAGGCCGCCATCCAACGCACCCTGCTGCCCGTCCTGTTGGGATGGTTCGCGGACTCCGCCGAACCCGACGCGGGCCTGCTCAACTTCCGCAACGTCTCCGACGCGCTCGGCAAGACCCCTTGGTACCTGCGGCTGTTGCGCGACGAGGGCGCCGCCGCCGAGAACCTCGCGCGCGTCCTGTCCGCCGGCCGCCTCGCCCCCGACCTGCTGATGCGCGCCCCCGAGGCGGTGGCCCTGCTCGGCGACGGCGACGGCGGCGGACTCGAACCCCGCTCCCGCGCCCACCTGGAACAGGAGACCCTGGCCGCGGTCGGCCGCGCCGAGAACGCCGAGGACGGCGTCAGGGCCGCCCGCGGTGTACGCCGCCGCGAACTGTTCCGTACGTGCGCGGCGGACATCGTCGGCTCCTACGGCACCGAGACCCAGCCGGCCGAGGCCGACCAGGGCGCCCTGGTGGACCGGGTGGGCGGCGCGGTGTCGGACCTGACGGCGGCGACGCTGGCCGGCACCCTGCGCGCGGTGGTGCGCGAGGGCTGGGGCGAGCGGCTGCCCACCCGCTTCGCCGTCATCGGCATGGGCCGCTTCGGCGGCCACGAACTGGGCTACGGCTCCGACGCCGACGTCCTGTTCGTGCACGAGCCGCGCGAGGGCGTGGGCGAGCGGGAGGCCGCCGACGCGGCCAACAAGGTCGTGTCCGAGATGCGCAGGCTGCTCCAGATCCCCAGCGCCGACCCGCCCCTGCTCATCGACGCCGACCTGCGACCGGAGGGCAAGTCCGGCCCGCTGGTGCGGACGCTGAAGTCGTACGAGGCCTACTACCGCCGCTGGTCCCTGGTCTGGGAGTCGCAGGCCCTGCTGCGCGCCGAGCAGGTCGCCGGGGACGCGGAGCTGGGCCGCCGCTTCCTCGACCTGGTCGACCCGCTGCGCTACCCGGCGGAGGGGCTCGGCGACGAGGCGGTGCGCGAGATCCGGCGGCTGAAGGCCCGGATGGAGTCCGAGCGGCTGCCCCGCGGCGCCGACCCCAAGCTGCACACCAAGCTCGGCCCCGGCGGTCTTTCCGACGTCGAGTGGACCGTGCAGCTGCTCCAGCTGCGGCACGGCTGGGCGGAGCCGGGCCTGCGCACCACCCGCACCCGGGAGGCGCTGGCCGCCGCCCGGGCCGCCGAGCTGATCGGCGGCGAGGACGCCGCCATCCTCGACGAGGCGTGGATCCTGGCGACCCGGGTGCGCAACGCGGTCATGCTGGTCCGCGGCCGGGCCGGGGACACCTTCCCCTCCGACCCCCGCGAGCTGGCCGCGGTCGGCCGCTACCTGGGCTACAGCCCCGGCCACGCGGGCGACATGCTGGACGACTACCGGCGTACGACACGCAGGGCGCGGGCGGTGGTCGAGGAGCTGTTCTACGGGGCGGCGGGCGAGCGCTGACCGCGCCCGGGCGGCGCTGCCGTCCGGGCGGTCGGCCGCCACGGTCCGGTCCGTGTCAGCTGCCGTCGCTGCTGCCGTCCGTCCGGTCCGGTCAGCAGCCGCTGCCGTCCGGTCCGGTCAGCTGCTGCCGGCGCCGTCCGGCAGGCCCGGTCGGCCGTCGCCGTCCGCCGGTCCGTCGGCTGTCCCGACCGTCCCGGTTGTCTCGACCGTCCCGGGTGTCCCCGCGGTGCCGACCGCCCCGGCCGACCGGGCGACCCGAAGCCGTTCCCGCGCCCGTTCCCTCGCCCGCTCGCGCGCCCGTTCCCGCTCGCGCGGGAGACGGTACGGCAGCCCCCCGTACCAGACGCGGGTCAGCGCGAAGCCGAACACCAGACAGAGCAGACCGCCCACCGCGTCCAGCCAGAAGTGGTTGGCCGTGGCGACGATGACGCCCAGCGTCGCGGCCGGGTAGAGCAGTCCCAGCAGCCGCACCCACGGGAGCCGGGCCAGCGCGAAGACCGTCAGCCCGCACCACAGCGACCAGCCGATGTGCATCGACGGCATCGCGGCGTACTGGTTCGACATGTGCTTGAGGTCGCCGGACGCCATCGAGCCCCAGGTGTGGTGCACCATGACGGTGTCGACGAAGCCCCCGCCGTTCATCAGCCGGGGCGGCGCGAGCGGATACAGGTAGTAACCGACCAGTGCCACACCTGTCGTCGCGAACAGGGCGAGGCGGGTCGCCGCGTAGCGGCCGGGATGCCACCGGTACAGCCACACCAGTACAGCCAGCGTCACCGCGAAGTGCAGTGTCGCGTAGTAGTAGTTCATGCCGACGATCAGCCAGTTCACCGAGTTCACGGCGTGGTTGACCGACTCCTCGACGGCGACGCCCAGTCGGTTCTCGGTCCGCCAGATCCAGTCGGCGTTGCGCAGAGCCTGGGCCCGCTGCTCGGGCACGGCGTTGCGGATCAGTGAGTACGTCCAGTAGCTCATCCCGATCAGCAGGATCTCGAACCACAGCCGGGGCCGGCGCGGGGTGCGCAGCCGGCGCAGCAGATCCGGTACCGGGCCGTCCGCGACGAACCTGGGAGCAACCGCCCGATTGCGGCCTTCCTGTGTCGTCACGGTCGGTTCACCCATAACCACAAAGTCTGCCAGAAAAGGGTTCCCCACCCGCTCATCCGCTGGTCGGGCGGGGGCGCATGTTCTCCGGCGAGGGGCCTGCCGGAGCGCCCGACGGCGTACGGCAGACCCCGGCGCGCTCCGCGCCCCACGGACGGCAGCGCTCGCTGCGGTCGACGGTGTCCGCCACGGACGGCACCGGTCGCCGCGGGCGGCAGCGCTTGCTGCGGGCGGCAGCGCTCGCTACGAACGGCAGCGCTCGCTACGGGCGGTTGCGCTCGCCGGGGGCAGACGCGGTCGAGCCCCGTACCACCAGTTCCGGCATGAAGACGAACTCGCTGTGCGGCGCGGGCGTCCCGCCGATCTCCTCCAGCAGCGTGCGCACCGCCGCCTGCCCCATCGCCGGGACCGGCTTGCGGACCGTGGTCAGCGGCGGGTCGGTGAACGCGATCAGCGGGGAGTCGTCGAAGCCGACCACCGACACGTCCTGCGGGACGCTCAGCCCCCGCTGCCGCGCCGCCCGTATCGCACCGAGCGCCATCATGTCGCTGGCGCAGACGATCGCCGTGCAGTCCCGCTCGATGAGCGCGTTGGTGGCGGCCTGGCCGCCCTCCAGGGTGTACAGCGAGTGCTGGACGAGCTCGGACTCGATCGTCTCGGCGTGCAGACCGAGCTGGTCCTGCACCGCCCGGACGAATCCGTCGATCTTCCGCTGGACCGGCACGAACCGCTTGGGGCCGAGCGCCAGCCCGACCCTGGTGTGGCCCAGCGACACCAGATGCGTGACCGCCAGCGTCATGGCGGCCCGGTCGTCGGGGGAGATGAACGGCGCCTGCACCTTGGGCGAGAAGCCGTCGACGAGCACGAACGGCACGCCCTGCGCCCGCAACTGCTCGTAGCGCTGCATGTCGGCGGTGGTGTCGGCGTGGAGTCCGGAGACGTAGATGATGCCGGCGACCCCGCGGTCGACGAGCATCTCGGTCAGCTCGTCCTCCGTCGACCCGCCGGGGGTCTGGGTGGCGAGCACCGGGGTGTAGCCCTGCCTGGTCAGCGCCTGGCCGATGACCTGGGCGAGGGCCGGGAATATGGGGTTCTCCAGCTCCGGGGTGATCAGGCCCACCAGGCCCGCGCTGCGCTGGCGCAGCCGCACCGGGCGTTCGTAGCCCAGTACGTCGAGTGCGGCCAGCACGGACTGGCGGGTGGTGGCGGCGACGCCCGGCTTCCCGTTGAGGACGCGGCTGACGGTCGCTTCGCTCACTCCCGCCTGTGCGGCGATGTCGGCAAGCCTGGTGGTCACGGCACTGGACTGTACCGGTCGGATCTCACCTTGCACACCAATCGGACGCCGTGGGCGAGCTTTCGGACGGCCCCCTCCGGGCTGCTGCGTCATCGGGTCCTCGAGTTCTGGTCGGCGTCCTGTCCCGCAACGGATAATCCCCGCGCCGGAAACGGATGGCAAGAGCTTGCAGAGTCTTGCACAACCGCGCCCGTTCCCGCTCAGCCCCGGAATACAGCGGTCTCGCGCCGGTCGAGGGGAGGTCACGGCGGCGTAACTTCCGTGACCTCTTGCGCTTTTTTTCTGCAAGGTCTTTCGCAACGCTTACATGGCTGTTACGTTCTCGTCGCCCGGCGGCCGCAACGGCGCAGTCGGCAAGTCGGCAGGGGCGGCGGACGGGACCGCCACCTGTCAGTACACGGGCTTAACCCTCAAGGAGAACTCATGCGGCGTGGCATAGCGGCCAGCGCGCTGGTGGCGTCCTTCGCCCTCGCGGCGACGGCCTGCGGCGGTGGCGACAGCAGTGGTGACAAGGCCGGCGGTCCGGTCACCATCACCTGGTGGGACACGTCCAACGCCACCAACGAGGCACCGACGTACCAGGCCTTGATCAAGGAGTTCGAGGCCGCCAACAAGAACATCAAGGTCAAGTACGTCAACGTGCCCTTCGACCAGGCGCAGAACAAGTTCGACACGGCCGCCGGTGCCTCCGGCGCCCCGGACGTCCTGCGCTCCGAGGTCGGCTGGACCCCCGCCTTCGCCAAGAAGGGCTACTTCCTGCCGCTGGACGGCACCGAGGCCCTCAAGGACCAGGCCAAGTTCAAGTCCAACCTGCTCACGCAGGCCCAGTACGAGGGCAAGACCTACGGCGTCCCGCTGGTCACCGACACCCTCGCGCTGGTCTACAACAAGCAGCTCTTCACCAAGGCCGGCATCACCGAGGCGCCCAAGACCTGGGACGACCTGAAGAAGGACGCGGCCACCATCAAGGCCAAGACCGGTGTGGACGGCTACTGGGGCTCCACCCAGGCCTACTACGCCCAGAGCTTCCTCTACGGCGAGGGCACCGACACCGTCGACGCCGCCGCGAAGAAGATCACGGTGAACTCGGACGCCGCGAAGAAGGCGTACGGCACCTGGCTCGGTCTGTTCTCCGGCAAGGGCCTGCACAAGGCGGACACCACCGCCGACGCCTACGCCCACATCCAGGACGCGTTCGTCAACGGCAAGGTCGCCGCGATCGTCCAGGGCCCGTGGGAGATCACGAACTTCTACAAGGGTTCGGCGTTCTCCGACAAGTCCAACCTCGGCATCGCCACCGTCCCGGCCGGCTCGGCCGGCAAGGCGGGCGCCCCGACCGGTGGCCACAACCTCTCGGTCTACGCCGGTTCGGACAAGGCCCACCAGGACGCCGCGCTGAAGTTCGTGAACTTCATGACCTCGGCGAAGAGCCAGTCGACCATCGCGCTGAAGAACTCCACGCTGCCCACGCGTGACGACGCCTACACCGACCAGGTCAAGGCCGACCCGGGCATCGCCGGCTACGGCACGGTCCTCGCCGCCGCCCAGCCGCGCCCCGCGCTGCCCGAGTACAGCTCCCTGTGGGGTCCGCTGGACACCGAGCTGCCCAAGATCGCGGGTGGCAAGGAGTCCCTCGACCAGGGTCTGAGCGCCGCCGAGACCGCCATCGCCAAGCTGGTGCCGGACTTCAGCAAGTGATGACCAGTGGCCGCCGGATCCTCCCGTGAACCCGGGGGAAGGATCCGGCGGCCACCGGCCTGCCCCGGCCGAGGCCGGTCCGCCCCGCCCAGCCGCTTCCCAGAGCCGTAGAACTTCCAGAAGGTGTCGAACATGACAGTCGCCATCGACCGCGCCACCGGCAAGCGCCACGGTGACCGCGCGCCACGGCCCGGGCTGGGCCAACGCCTCAGGCACGGATACAACAAGCACTGGTACGCGTACGCGATGATCGCCCCGGTGGCCGTCGTGCTCGGCGTCCTCGTGCTCTACCCGTTGGTGTACGGCCTCTATCTCACTCTCACCGACGCCAACAGCCTGAACACGGCCCGCACGATCGGCGTCAACCACATCGACGCCACCTACAAGTTCATCGGGCTCGACAACTACAAGGACATCCTGTTCGGCCCGACGGCGTACGACCGCTTCTGGTCGCACTTCGTCTGGACGATCGTGTGGACCGCGCTGTGCGTGGCGCTGCACTACACCGTCGGCCTCGGCCTCGCGCTGCTGCTGAACCAGAAGCTGCGCGGGCGCACCCTCTACCGGCTGGTGCTGGTCCTGCCGTGGGCCGTGCCGACCTTCGTCACCGTCTTCGGCTGGCGCTTCATGCTCGCCGACGGCGGCATCATCAACTCCGCCCTGGACGCGCTGCATCTGCCCTCGCCCCTGTGGCTGGAGGACACCTTCTGGCAGCGGTTCGCAGCGATCATGGTCAACACCTGGTGCGGTGTGCCGTTCATGATGGTCTCCCTGCTCGGCGGCCTCCAGTCCATCGACGCCTCCCTGTACGAGGCCGCGGAGATGGACGGAGCGAGCACCTGGCAGCGCTTCCGGTACGTCACCCTGCCGGGTCTGCGCTCGGTCAGCTCCACCGTCGTGCTGCTCGGCATCATCTGGACCTTCAACCAGTTCGCCGTGATCTTCCTGCTGTTCGGCAACACCGCCCCCGACGCCCAGATCCTCGTGACCTGGGCCTACTTCCTGGGCTTCGGACAGCAGCCGCGCGACTTCGCGCAGTCGGCGGCCTACGGCATCCTGCTGCTGGCCATCCTGATCGTTTTCACCTCGTTCTACCGTCGCTGGCTGAACCGCAACGAGCAGCAGCTCGCGATCTGAGGCAGGAGATCCCATGAGTACGACCACAGTCGAGACCTCCGCCCCGGTGACCGAGCAGCCCCCGGCGGCGGCCCCCCGCAAGAAGACCCGGCGCCGGGGCGAGACCAGCCTCGCCGGCGCCCTCGCCTCCCACGGCGTGCTGACCGTCGCGAGCCTGATCGCGCTCTTCCCGATCGGCTGGCTGGTCTATCTGTCCCTCGGCCCGGACAAGGACGACTACCTCCACCCCGGCGGCATCTGGGCCAAGATGACGTTCGACAACTACACGTTCGTCCTGGAGCACACCCAGTTCTTCGACTGGCTGAAGAGCTCGCTGATCGTCACGCTCGGCACCACGATCATCGGTGTGCTGATCGCCGCCACCACCGGCTACGCGGTCTCCCGCATGCGCTTCCCCGGCTACAAGAAGTTCATGTGGGTGCTGCTGGTCACCCAGATGTTCCCGGTCGCCGTCCTGATGGTGCCGATGTACCAGATCCTCTCGGACCTGGGGCTCATCGACAGCTACTTCGGACTCGTCCTCGTCTACTGCACGACGGTCATCCCGTACAGCGCCTGGCTGCTCAAGGGGTACTTCGACACCATCCCCTTCGAGATCGACGAGGCCGGACGCGTCGACGGGCTCACCCCCTTCGGCACCTTCTTCCGGCTGATCCTGCCGCTCGCCAAGCCCGGTCTCGCGGTGGCCGCCTTCTACAACTTCCTCACCGCCTTCAGCGAGGTCGCCTTCGCCTCGACGTTCATGCTGAGCGACGACAAGTACACCCTCGCCGTCGGTCTGCAGTCCTTCGTCAGCGAGCACGACGCCCAGCGCAACCTGATGGCCGCGACCGCCGTGCTGATCGCGATACCGGC
This sequence comes from Streptomyces sp. NPDC001443, assembly GCF_053597355.1. Taxonomy (NCBI): domain Bacteria; kingdom Bacillati; phylum Actinomycetota; class Actinomycetes; order Kitasatosporales; family Streptomycetaceae; genus Streptomyces; species Streptomyces sp. NPDC001443. The sequence continues at coordinate 465,849 of NZ_JBSFIA010000002.1, read as the reverse complement.
CGCCGCGTTCTTCTACCTCGTGCAGAAGAACCTGGTGACCGGCCTCACCGCGGGCGGCACGAAGGGCTGACGCCCTCGACGCCCCCACGGCTCCCGCGCGCCTGACCGCGCGGGTGGCGGCCGCGGTGCCCCATCCGACCCCGCAGGCACCGCGGCCGCCTCGTCACCCCTCACCCCCCACCAGCACCGACCCGTCGACCCGAACCTCCCCCACACTCGGCTCCGCTTGAGCGGGGGACTCCGATCGCATCAAGGACGCCATGAGCCAGCACTCCGCCGACCCGGCCGAAAGCACCGCCGTCGCCACCGTCGCCCAGAGCCGCGACTGGTGGCGGGACGCGGTCATCTACCAGGTCTATCCGCGCAGCTTCGCCGACAGCAACGGCGACGGCATGGGGGACCTGGAGGGCGTACGCGCCAGACTTCCGTACCTGCGCGACCTCGGTGTCGACGCCGTCTGGCTCAGCCCCTTCTACGCCTCCCCGCAGGCCGACGCCGGCTACGACGTCGCCGACTACCGTGCGGTGGACCCCATGTTCGGCAACCTCCTGGACGCCGACGCGCTGATCCGCGACGCCCGCGCGCTCGGGCTCCGGATCATCGTCGACCTGGTCCCCAACCACTCCTCCGACCAGCACGAGTGGTTCAAGCGCGCGCTGGAGGAGGGCCCCGGCTCCCCGCTGCGCGAGCGCTACCACTTCCGCGCGGGCAAGGGCGAGAACGGCGAACTGCCTCCCAACGACTGGGAGTCCATCTTCGGCGGACCGGCCTGGACCCGGGTCGCGGACGGCGAGTGGTACCTGCACCTGTTCGCCCCCGAGCAGCCCGACTTCAACTGGGACCACCCGGCGGTGGGCGACGAGTTCCGCTCGATCCTGCGCTTCTGGCTGGACATGGGCGTCGACGGGTTCCGCATCGACGTCGCCCACGGCCTGGTCAAGGCGCCGGGTCTGCCCGACCTCGGCTCCCACGATCAGCTCAAGCTGCTGGGCAACGATGTCATGCCGTTCTTCGACCAGGACGGCGTGCACGCCATCTACCGGCAGTGGCGCACGGTCGTCGACGAGTACGCGGGCGAGCGCATCCTCGTCGCCGAGGCGTGGACCCCGACCGTCGAGCGCACCGCGAACTACGTCCGCCCCGACGAGCTGCACCAGGCCTTCAACTTCCAGTACCTGGGCACCGAGTGGGACGCGGCCGAGCTGCGCAAGGTCGTCGACCGCACCCTGGAGGCCATGCGCCCGGTCGGCGCCCCCGCCACCTGGGTGCTGTCCAACCACGACGTCACCCGGCACGCCACCCGGTTCGCCAACCCGCCGGGCCTGGGCACCCAGATCCGCACCGCCGGCGACCGCGAGCTCGGTCTGCGCCGGGCCCGGGCGGCCACGCTGCTGATGCTGGCGCTGCCCGGTTCCGCCTACGTCTACCAGGGCGAGGAGCTCGGTCTGCCGGACGTCGTGGACCTGCCGGACGAGGTGCGCCAGGACCCGGCGTTCTTCCGCGGCGCGGGCCAGGACGGCTTCCGCGACGGCTGCCGGGTGCCGATCCCGTGGACCCGTGAGGGCTCCTCGTACGGCTTCGGCAGCGGCGGCAGCTGGCTGCCGCAGCCCGACTCCTGGGGCGAGCTGAGCGTCGAGGCCCAGCAGGGCGTGCCCGGCTCCACCCTGGAGCTGTACCGCAGCGCGCTCGCCGTCCGGCGCGGCCAGGCCGACCTGGGCGAGGGTGACGCGGTGGAGTGGCTGCGTGCCCCCGAGGGCGCTCTCGCCTTCCGGCGCGGGAAGTTCGTGTGCGTCACCAACACCACGGGCGAGTCGGTGAACGTCCCGGCGTACGGACGGGTCCTGCTGGCCAGCGGTGAGGTGACCGAGGCCGGCGGCGAGGCGAAGGTGCCGTCCGACACCACCGTCTGGTTCGCCACGGCCTGACGGCCGCACCGAAAGTTCTTGCATCAACTTCACACGGCCCGCTGCCTTTTCAGGCAGCGGGCCTTTAACATCTTCGTCACCGCAAGTTTGCGGAAATTTTTCAGCAAGAACCTTCAGTGACGAAGGAACCCCACATGGCACGCAGAATCCTCTCGGGGGCGCTGGCCCTCGCAGCCACCACCCTTGTCATGACCCCGACTATGGCGCACGCCTCCCCGCCCGGCACCAAGGACGTCACCGCCGTCCTCTTCGAGTGGAAGTTCGCCTCGGTCGCCAAGGAGTGCACCAACACCCTCGGCCCCGCGGGCTACGGGTACGTCCAGGTCTCGCCGCCCGCCGAGCACATACAGGGCTCGCAGTGGTGGACCTCGTACCAGCCGGTGTCGTACAAGATCGCCGGCCGGCTCGGCGACCGCACCGCCTTCCAGAGCATGGTGAACACCTGCCACGCGGCGGGGGTGAAGGTGGTCGTCGACAGCGTCGTGAACCACATGTCGGCGGGCACCGGCAGCACCGGCACCGGCGGCTCGTCGTACACGAAGTACAACTACCCCGGCCTGTACTCCTCCTACGACTTCGACGACTGCACCGCCCAGGTCAGCAACTACAGCGACCGGTGGAACGTGCAGCACTGCGAACTCGTGGGCCTCGCCGACCTCGACACCGGCGAGGAGTACGTCCGCAAGACCATCGCCGGCTATCTGAACGACCTGCTCACCCTGGGCGTGGACGGCTTCCGCATCGACGCGGCCAAGCACATCGACACCGCCGACCTCGCCAACATCAAGTCCCGGCTGACCAACCCCTCGGTGTACTGGAAGCAGGAGGTCATCTACGGCTCGGGCGAGGCGGTCCAGCCCACCGAGTACACCGGCAACGGTGACGTCCAGGAGTTCCGCTACGCCTACGACCTCAAGCGCGTCTTCAACAACGAGAACCTCGCCTACCTGAAGAACTACGGCGAGGGCTGGGGGTACATGAGCAGTTCGGTGGCCGGGGTCTTCGTCGACAACCACGACACCGAGCGCAACGGCTCGACGCTCAACTACAAGGACGGGGCGAACTACACCCTCGCCAACGTCTTCATGCTCGCCTACCCCTACGGCGCCCCGGACATCAACTCCGGCTACGAGTGGTCGGACGTGGACGCCGGACCGCCCAACGGCGGCACGGTCAACGCCTGCTGGCAGGACGGGTGGAAGTGCCAGCACGCCTGGCCCGAGATCAAGTCGATGGTCGCCTTCCGCAACGCGACGCGGGGACAGGCGCTCTCCAACTGGTGGGACAACGGGAACGACGCGATCGCCTTCGGCCGCGGCACCAAGGGCTTCGTGGCCATCAACCACGAGTCCTCGTCCCTCGCCCGGACCTACCAGACGTCGCTGGCGGCCGGCACGTACTGCAACGTGCAGAACAACACGACGGTGACGGTGAACTCCAGCGGGCAGTTCACCGCCACCCTGGCCGCCAACACGGCCCTGGCGATCTACTCCGGCAAGTCGAGCTGCTGAGCCGGGTGGATCACTTCCACGTGTCACTCGTGGTGTAGCCGGAAGAACTGCCCGTCGAGTACGAGCGGTTCGTCCCGGACTCCCAGGTCACGTTCCCCGAACCGTCCTTCTTGATGTACTTGTACGTGAAGGACGTGTTCTTGGGGACGATGACCAGCTTGCTCCACGTCGGGTACGACGCCGACGAGAGCGGGATCGCGTCGCTCGTGTTCCACGAACCGAGCGACGCGTCGGAGCCCACGACGTAGACGTTGGTGCCCAGGTCGGTCGTGGCGCTCTCGTTGAACGTCACGTCGGTCGCGCTCGCGTCCGCCACGTTCCACGAGTTGTTCAGAGTGATCGCCGAAGTCGTGACCGTCGCCGACCGGTTGGCGTTGGACTCCCAGGTCACGTTCCCCGAGCTGTCCTTCTTGATGTACTTGTAGGTGAAGGACGTGTTGATCGGCACGCTCACCTCACCGGACCAGATCGGGTAGCCGGTGGAGGACAGCTTGACCGCCTTGGAAGTGTCCCAGGCGCCCAGCGCGTCGATGGAGCCCACCACGTACACGTCGGTGCCGCCGACGGTGGAGGCGTACTCGTCGAAGTCCGCTGCGACGGTCGAGCCGGAGCCGCCGCCGGAGCCGCCCGAGCCGCCGCCGGTGTCGTCGCAGCCCACCGTGCAGGTGTAGGAGGCGTTGTAGAAGGCGACCGCGCTCTTCGCGGGGACGGTGATCGTCGCGCTGCCGCCCGAGACGGTGACCGTGCTCGCGCCGCCGTCCACGACGTTGCTGTAGGTGCCGTCGGACATGCCGGTGGTGAAGGTGTACGTCGCCGCCGAGGAACCGTTGTTGAGCGCGAAGAAGCCCTTGCCGCTGCGGCCGAAGCCGATCACGTTCGAGGACTTTGTCTGCCAGTTGGAGACGGCGTAGGTGTCGACCGCGTTGTGCCAGGCGACCATGCCGACGACCCCGGTGTCCCGGTCCAGGCAGTACCACGAGCCGCTGGAGCAGTCCGTGTTCGTGACGAACCCGGACGAGTTCGGCGGGGCCTGGTCGCTCTGGGTCCACTCCCAGCTCGCGTACACCGTCGGCGTCGACCACTTGTAGGCCAGCTGGAAGAGGTTGGCGAGCTTGTAGCTGTCGCCGTCCTTGTAGCTCATGTGCAGGCCGTTGCGCTCGGTGTCGTGGTTGGTCACGAAGGACACCGAGTTGGCGGCGGGCAGGATGCCGCTGCTCTCCAGGGACGACAGGTCGCTCACGTTGCCCTGGAAGGCCGACTTCAACTTGCTCGCGTAGGTGAAGTCCAGGACGTCACCCGAGCCGTAGTAGTCGCCGGGCTGCGGGGTCGAGCCCGGATACACCTCGTCGAAGACGTACGGCGCCGCGCCGGACGTCGTGGTGTTCAGCCTGGCGACGATGGCCGCCATGTCGGTGGCCGGGATGTGCTTGGCCGAGTCGACGCGGAAGCCGTCGACCCCCAGCGCGATCTGCTTGTTGAGGAAGGCCGCGAGGCCCGAACGGACGTTGTCCGCGCCGGTCTTGAGGTCGGGCAGCCCCAGGAGCTCGCAGTTCTGCACCTGGGTGAGGTTGGAGTAGTCCTGGATGGTCAGGTCGGAGGTGGGGCACGACATGGAGTCGTGGTAGTCCGAGCGGTCCCAGTCGGGGGTGTCGTACTTGCTGGTGAGGGTGGTGCCGTCGTAGCCGGTGCCGGTCTGGGCGGCGGTGTGGTTGATCACCGCGTCCGTGTACACCTTCACCCCCGCCGCGTGGCAGGCGCTGACCATGGACGCGAACTTCGCCGCCGTCCCGAAGCGGCTGTTCAGGTTGTACGAGTAGGGCTGGTAGACGTCCCACCAGTAGTAGCTGGACTGCTTGAGGGACTCGGAGGGCGGGGCGACCTGCACCGCGCCGTACCCGGCCGGACCGAGCACGTTCGTGCACTCGGACGCGATCGAGTCCCAGTTCCACTCCCACAGGTTGGCGATCACGTCGCCCTTGGCGGAGGCGTCGGCCCGCGCCGGGGCGGCCGGCAGGGCCACCGCCCCGGCCAGCGCGAGGGCGCCGGCGGCCACCGCGGTACCGGCGCGGCGCAGCGTGCCGGGCGGCCTGGGGGAACGTCGAAATCTGGTCATGTGCGGCTCCGGAAATGAGGTCACGGGGGGTACGTGCTTCAACAACCGGTGAGAGTGCGGCAGTTGGGAAGGGGCGTCAAGGTCGTCGGTGAAAGTTCTTGCTGTGAGTTTCAAGCCTCTTGCTGTAAACCTTTCGTTAGCGATACGGTCGCGCGGGCGCCCGGCATCGAAGCCGAGCCGCGGTGTTGGGGTCGGACCCAAGAGAGCCGTAATCGCAAGGAGTTCACGCCTGTGATACCGAGATGGCCGGCGCCCGGGACGCGCCGAATCCGCAGAGCCAGACGGGTCGCGGCCGTCGCCGCCGTGGCCCTCGCCGCAGCGCTGGTGCAGCCGCTGGCCGCGCACGCGGCCGCCCCGCCCGCACCCCCCTCGGACGCCAGGCTCGCCGCCGAGCCCGCCCGGCACGACGACACCCGGGAGCAGTTCTACTTCGTCATGCCGGACCGGTTCGCCAACGGGGACCGGTCCAACGACAAGGGCGGACTGACCGGTTCGCGCCTGAGCACCGGATACGACCCCACCGACAAGGGCTTCTACCAGGGCGGTGACCTCAAGGGCCTGACGAACCGGCTCGACTACATCAAGGGCCTCGGCACCACCGCCATCTGGATGGCGCCGATTTTCAAGAACCAGCCCGTCCAGGGCACCGGCAAGGACGCCTCGGCCGGCTACCACGGCTACTGGATCACCGACTTCACCAAGGTCGACCCGCACTTCGGGACCAACAAGGACCTCTCCACCCTCATCGCCAAGGCGCACGCCAAGGGCATGAAGGTCTTCTTCGACGTCATCACCAACCACACCGCCGACGTCGTCGACTACCAGGAGAAGTCCTACGACTACCTGTCCAAGGGCGCCTTCCCCTACCTGACCAAGGACGGACAGCCCTTCGACGACGCCGACTACGCGGCCGGCGGACGGAAGTTCCCGGCCGTCGGCACTGGGTCCTTCCCGCGCACGCCGACCGTCGCCGCCGCGGACAAGAACGCCAAGGTGCCGTCCTGGCTCAACGACCCGACGATGTACCACAACCGGGGCGACTCGACGTACGCCGGCGAGAACGCCACCTACGGCGACTTCTCCGGCCTGGACGACCTGTGGACCGAGCGTCCCGAGGTCGTCAGCGGCATGGAGGAGATCTACCAGCGCTGGGTGCGCGACTTCGGTGTCGACGGTTTCCGGATCGACACCGTCAAGCACGTGAACATGGAGTTCTGGACGCAGTGGGCGACCGCCCTCGACGCGTACGCCGCCCGGCACGGCCGCAAGAACTTCTTCATGTTCGGCGAGGTCTACTCCGCCGACACCTCGATCACCTCGCCCTACGTCACCCAGGGCCGCCTCGACGCCACCCTCGACTTCCCCTTCCAGGACGCGGCCCGCCAGTACGCCTCCCAGGGCGCAAGCGCGCAGAAACTGGCCGCCGTGTTCGGCGACGACTACAAGTACACGACCGACAAGGCCAACGCCTACGAACAGGTCACCTTCCTCGGCAACCACGACATGGGCCGCATCGGGTACTTCCTGGACCAGGACAACCCGAAGGCCACCGACGCCGAACTGCTCAAGAAGGACAAGCTCGCCAACGAGCTGATGTTCCTCAGCCGCGGCAACCCGGTCGTCTACTACGGCGACGAGCAGGGCTTCACCGGCTCCGGCGGCGACAAGGACGCCCGCCAGACGATGTTCGCCTCCAAGGTCGCCGACTACCTCGACGACGACGAGATCGGCACCACGCGCACCCACGCGAGCGACGCCTACGACACGAGCGCGCCGCTCTACAAGCAGATCAGCGCTCTCTCGAAGCTCCGCAAGGACAACCCGGCGCTCACCGACGGCGTCCAGACCCAGCGGTACGCGGCCGACGGCCCCGGCGTCTACGCCTTCACCCGCACCGACGCCAGGACCGGCGCCGAGTACGTCGTCGCCTTCAACAACGCGGACAGCGCGAAGAGCGCCACCTTCGCCACCGGCTCGGCCCGCATGGCGTACCGGGGCGTGTACGGCACCGGTGCCGTCGTCGCCTCGAACGCCGACCGCAAGGTCACCGTCACCGTCCCGGCCGGATCCGCCGTCGTCCTCAAGGCGGCCGGACGCCTCGCCGAGCCCGCCACCAAGGCGACGATCACCCTCAAGGCCCCGGACGCCGGCGCCACCGGGACCGTCGAGCTCTCCGCCGACGTCGACGGCGGTCAGCTGAACCGGGTCGTCTTCGCCGCCCAGACCGGCAACGGCAAGTGGGTCACGCTCGGCTCCGCCGACCACGCCCCGTACAAGGTCACCCAGGCCATCGGCAAGGACGTACCGGCCGGCACCGCGCTGCGCTACAAGGCGGTCGTGATCGACTCCGCCGGGCGGACCGCGAGCGCCACCGCGGCGAGCACCACGGGCACCGCGCCCGCTCCGGAGGTCCCCACCGCGTCCTCCCGCGACTACGCGGTCGTCCACTACAAGCGCACGGACGGCGACTACGCGAACTGGGGCCTGTACGCCTGGGGCGACCTCGCCGACGGCGAGGCCACCAACTGGCCGGCCAGCCACCCCTTCACCGGTCGCGACGCCTACGGCGCCTTCGCCTACGTCAAGCTCAAGCCCGGCGCCTCGAACGTCGGCTTCCTGGTCATCGACAAGGACGGCAACAAGGACGTCTCGTCCGACCGGAGCATCGACGTCACCAAGACGGGTGAGGTCTGGATCGAGCAGGGGAAGCCGGACGTACTGACCGCGAACCCCGCCGCCCCGGCGCAGGACAAGGCCAAGGCGGTCATCCACTACCACCGTGCCGACGGCGACTACGACGGCTGGGGCCTGCACGTCTGGACGGGCGCCGCGAACCCCACCGACTGGCCGAGCCCCCTGAAGCCGGTGAAGACTGACGCCTATGGCGCGGTCTTCGAGGTACCGCTCACCGACGGTGCCACCAGCCTCAGCTACATCATCCACAACGGCGACAACAAGGACCTGCCCTCCGACCAGTCCCTGGACCTCAAGGCCGACGGCTACGAGGTGTGGCTGTTGAACGGCCAGGAGAAGTACCTGCTGCCGCAGCCCGCCGGCTCCGCGGCCGCCCTCGACCCGACCACCTCCAAGGCGGTCTGGATCGACCGGGACACCCTCGCCTGGAACGGCTCCGACGCGGCCGCCTCCACCCAGCTGCGCTACTCCCACGACGGCTCGATCACCGTCAAGGACGGCGCCCTCACCAGCGACGACGAGCGCTGGCTGCGACTGACGAAGTCCACCCTCACCGACGCCCAGAAGGCGAAGTTCCCGCACCTGAAGGACTACACCGCCTGGACCGTCGACCCGCGCGACCGCGCCCGGGTGCGCGAGGCGCTGAGCGGCCAGATCGTGGCCTCCCAGCTCGCCGCCAACGGCGCGGTGCTCTCCGCGACCGGCGTGCAGATCGCGGGCGTGCTCGACGACCTGTACGACGCGACCAGGGCGAACCTGGGCCCGGTCTTCCACGACGGCAGGCCGACCCTGTCCGTCTGGGCGCCCACGGCACAGAACGTCTCCCTGGAGCTGGCGGGCGCGACGGTGCCCATGCACCGCGACGCGACGACCGGCGTCTGGTCCGTCACCGGGCCCGCCTCCTGGAAGGGCAAGCCCTACCGGTACGTGGTGAAGGTCTGGGCCCCCAGCGTCCGCAAGATCGTGACGAACAAGGTCACCGACCCGTACTCGGTCGCGCTGAGCGCGAACTCCGAGCGCAGCCTGGTCGTCGACCTGAACGACAAGGCCCTCGCCCCCGGCGGCTGGTCGACCCTGGTCAAGCCCGAGGCCGTACCGCTGAAGGACGCGCAGATCCAGGAACTGCACATCCGGGACTTCTCCGTCGCCGATGCGACCGTCCCGGCGAAGGACCAGGGCACCTACCTGGCCTTCACCGACAAGAACAGCGACGGCTCGAAGCACCTGCGCGAGCTGGCCCAGGCCGGCACCTCGTACGTGCATCTGCTGCCCGCCTTCGACATCGCCACCATCCCCGAGAAGAAGGCCGACCGGGCCACCCCCGACTGCGACCTCGCCGCCTACCCGGCCGACTCCGACGAGCAGCAGGCGTGCGTGGCGAAGACCGCCGCGAAGGACGCCTACAACTGGGGCTACGACCCGTACCACTACACGGTCCCCGAGGGCTCGTACGCCACCGACCCGGACGGCACCGCCCGCACGGTCCAGTTCCGCAGCATGGTCAAGGCGATCAACGACGACGGCCTGCGGGTCGTGATGGACGTCGTCTACAACCACACCGCGGCCAGCGGCCAGGCCGACACCTCCGTGCTCGACAAGGTCGTGCCCGGCTACTACCAGCGGCTCCTGGCCGACGGTTCGGTGGCGAACAGCACCTGCTGCTCCAACACCGCGCCCGAGAACGCCATGATGGGCAAGCTGGTCGTCGACTCCATCGTCACCTGGGCCAAGGAGTACAAGGTCGACGGCTTCCGCTTCGACCTGATGGGCCACCACCCGAAGGCCAACATCCTCGCCGTGCGCAAGGCGCTGGACGCGCTGACGCTCGCGAAGGACGGCGTCGACGGCAAGAAGATCATCCTCTACGGCGAGGGCTGGAACTTCGGCGAGGTCGCCGACGACGCCCGGTTCGTGCAGGCCACCCAGCAGAACATGGCCGGCACCGGCATCGCGACCTTCTCCGACCGGGCCCGCGACGCGGTCCGCGGCGGCGGTCCGTTCGACTCCGACCCCGGCATCCAGGGCTTCGCTTCCGGTCTCTACACCGACCCGAACTCCTCCACCGGCAACGGGACCGAGGCCGAGCAGAAGGCCCGCCTCCTGCACTACCAGGACCTGATCAAGGTCGGCCTGACCGGCAACCTCGCCAAGTACCGCTTCACCGACAACGACGGCCACGACGTCACCGGCGCCGAGGTCGACTACAACGGCGCGCCCGCCGGCTACGCGGACGCCCCCGGCGACGCCCTCGCCTACACGGACGCGCACGACAACGAGTCCCTCTTCGACGCCCTGACCTACAAGCTGCCCAAGGACACCTCGGCGTCCGACCGGGCCCGGATGCAGGTCCTCGCCATGGCCACGGCCGCCCTCTCCCAGGGGCCGTCCCTGTCCCAGGCGGGCTCGGACCTGCTGCGCTCCAAGTCGCTGGACCGCAACTCCTTCGACAGCGGCGACTGGTTCAACGCCATCCACTGGAACTGCGCCGACGGCAACGGCTTCGGCCGCGGGCTGCCGCCGGCCGCCGACAATGCGTCCAAGTGGTCCTACGCCAAGCCCCTGCTGAGTTCCGTCAGCGTGGGCTGCGCACAGATCACCGGGGCCTCGGCCGCGTACCGGGACCTGCTGCGGATCCGGACCACCGAGCAGGCGTTCTCCCTCGGCAGCACCGCGCAGGTGCAGGCGGACCTGTCCTTCCCGCTGTCCGGGAAGAGCGAGACGCCCGGGGTGATCACCATGAAGCTGGGTGACCTGGTGGTCGTGTTCAACGCGACGCCGGCCGCCCAGCGGCAGACCGTCGACGCGCTCGCCGGGACGGGCTATCGCCTGCACCCGGTGCAGGCGTCGGGCGCCGACACCACGGTCAAGTCCGCGGCCTACGACCGCGATTCCGGCACCTTCGAGGTCCCCGGACGCACGGTCGCGGTGTTCTCCCGGACCGCCTGACGGCTGTCCGGAGCTCAAAGGGGGGCGGGTCCGTCACGGGCCCGCCCCCCGCGCGTCCCGGCAGCGGCCGAGCGGCGGTCGCGGCCGTCTCCCGACCGTCATACGGACGGCCGCGCGAGGCGGCCGGGACGTGCGGTTAGGGTGATTCGTCGCCCCAGAACAGGAGTGCTCCATGCCGCAGATCACCGTCGACTACTCGGACCGGCTCGCGGACGACTTCGACCGGCCCGGATTCGCACGGGCCCTGCACACCGCCACCGTCGAGATCGCGGCCGCGAAGCCGCCGGCCTGCAAGACGCGTTTCCGCAGGACCGCGGACGACGTGGTCGGCCCGGACGCCGAGGGACATGCCGTCGTGCACGTCCACATCGCCCTGCTGGCCGGCCGCACCGAGGAGACCAAGGCCCGGCTCACCGAGGCCGCGCTCGAACTGCTGCGTCAGTACGTGAAGCCCGCCGCGGGCCTGGCCCTGCACGCCTCCGCCGAGGTGCGCGACCTCGACCCGTCGTACCGTAAGTTCGAGGACAGCTGATCCGCCACCGGGGGCTCAGGCCCCCGGACCGGGCTCGGGTTCGGGCTCGCGCTCGGGTTCGGCGGCCAGGGCGAGCAGCCGGCCGGCCAGGTCGCTGAACGGGCCGTCGGCCGGCTCGTCCCGGAGCATCGGCCGCAGCAGCTCGCGCATCCCGTCGTCGAACGCGGCGCTCACGGCCGTCAGCGCCGCGAAGTCGTGCACCAGCTGGATCTCCAGCTCCGCCCGCGGGATGCGCCGCCCGTCCAGCCAGATCAGCGCGGTCGACTCGGCGAGCGAGATCCAGGAACGGATCACCAGCTCCAGCCGCGCGGGCGGGTCCGTGACCCCCAGGTGCGCCAGGATCTGCTCGTACGCGGCCTGCCGTACGGAGTCGATGAGGGCGTTGGTGGCCGAGACATGGCTCATCGGGCGGGACTCGCCCGCGGGGACCGCGGGACCGCCGCGCATCAGGGCCGAGAAGCCCGGTCCGTGCTCGTCCACGAAGTCGAAGTACCGGCGCATCACCCGCAGCAGCCGGGCCCCGAGCGGACCCTCGTGCGGCTCGGCGAACCGGGCCGACAGGTCCTCTGCGGCACGCTTCAACGCGGCTTCGTAGAGGCTGAGTTTGCCGGGGAAGTAGTGGTAGACCAGCGGCCGCGAGATGCCCGCGGCCGCCGCTATCTCGTCGATCGAGACCTCGTCGGGCGAGCGGCGGCTGAACAGTTCGAGGGCGACACCGATCAGCTGCTGCCGTCGCTCGTCGACTCCCATTCTGCGGCGAACCCCGGTAGTCATGTGGACACCTTACCGACAGCAACCGGCCCTGAACGGACCGGTCCTGCCGCAGATGTTCACACATCCCACACGGGTCGCTCACCTCTCGCCCGTGCCGCCGCGGCGCGGGCCGTCCCTCACCGCAACCCGCTGATCGCCCTTCCGTCGTCCAGGGTCCCTTCGAGTCCGGCCTGCGCGCCCTGCTTCGTACGCGTGGTCAACAGGCGGCCCCGGGTGCTCGCGTGGACCCCGCCCGTCGTACGGATCGAGGCGGTGTCCTTGCTGCCCGCGGCCAGCAGATACCAGGAGCCGGTCTGCGACTTCCACAGCACGCCCGCCAGCACGTGCGGATCCCGGCCGCCGCACGCGGGCACGTCCTCCGCCCGCGCGGCGACCGCGCCGTAGGTCCCGCCCGGGGTGTGGAACTGGGCCAGCACCCGGGGCCCGTCGCCCCGCCAGGTCTCGGCCCTGGTGCACACCCAGGCGGCCGTGCCGCTCGCGTCCGGCAGCGGCTGCTCGGCGTACTGCCAGGCGTTCACCGACCGCACGCCCTGCGCCCGCGCGTCGGCCAGCGAGCAGGCGAACGGCGCCCAGGCGCTCAGCGACTCCGCCCCGGTCGCCTCGTGCGGCGCGGTCGGCTTCCCCGTGGTCAGCCGGGCCGGCACCAGCTCGCCGAGGTCGGTCAGCAGATGAGTGCCCTGGGCGTCGGTCAGCTGGAGCACGTTCCACGAGGTGCAGGTGCCGGTCCGGGCGGCCGGGCTGGCCAGCGGCGTGGTGATCCCGTCGGCCAGGTCGAGGTCCATCGCGCCGGCCGAGGGCTTCGTCAGATCCCGCTCGGCCGCCTTCGTCACCCACGGCGCGGTCAGATAACGCACGTTGTCGTCGGACCGGCCGAGGACCAGCGCACCCGCCTCGGCGGCCGTCGCGCCGTCGACCCGGGCGAAGTCGAGGGCGGCGCCCTGCGTGCCGTCCTTCGGCTCGGCGTAGCGGGCGATGCGCAGACCGTCGTACAGGATCACCACGCGTGCCTTGTCGACCGGGCCCGCGTACAGCAGCTGGGGCGGTCCGGCCGGGCCGCCCGTGGGGGTGCCGGGGGTGCCGGAGACCCGGACGTCCGCGCCGGGCCGCGCCCAGACCGCGAGGGCGCGGCGCAGCAGCGCGCTGTCACCGGTCAGGGCGCCGCGGGCGGGCCACACGGAGAAGTCGGTGCGGCTGGACGACTTCCACGCGGCCGGCGCGACCCGGAGCAGCTTGCCGGGGTCCAGGGCCGCCTCGGCCGCGGGGTTGCGCGCGTACGGCGGGGCGGCGGCGCCGTCGGGGCCCCAGCCGCCACCCGGCAGGGCCACCAGCGCGCCGCACACCGCGAGCGCGGCGGTCGCGGCCAGCACGGCCCGGGAGTGCCGGCGGCGCCGCATCAGATCGGTCGGCCGGGCCTGGAGCGCGCAGGGGTCGAACGCGGGCGACTCGAACAGCGCGTACTGCGCGGGGACGGTGTCGGCCTCGCGCAGCGCGGCGTCCGGGTCGGCCACGCCCGCCGACCTCAGCACCCTGCGCACGGCGCCGTCCTGGAGCCGCTCCAGACCGCGCAGCACATGGGCGGCGCGGGCCGGTCCGGACAGCGCCGCCAGCCGCTGGTCCAGGGCGAGCTCCTCGGCGCCGCCCGACCTCGGGAACAGGCGCAGTCCCCACACCTGGGGCAGCAGCGGCGGCAGTTGGGCGCGCCTGGGCCAGGCCGCGCGGCGCAGCGGCAGCCCCGCCTCCAGCGCCGTACGCACGACCTGGCGGCGGACGAAGGCGTAGCCCGGATCGCCGTCCCGGTCTTTCGACTGGGCCGGGATGGCGGGCCCGGACGCGCGTCGGCCGGGCAGCGCGCGCTGGGCGAGGGCGTGCGCGGTCAGCACCCGCCGGCTCCGGCCCAGGCCGGGCGGCAGCACCAGATAGGCGAGCCGGACGAGTCGCGGATAGTGCTCGACGAGCGCGGCCTCGGCCTGCTCGACGTCGACGTCGGCGGCGGACGATGGGGGGCGCGGGGCGACATGCTGTGGCTGCACGTTCAGCAGAACGAGCGAATCGGTGGTTGGTCACCACCTCGGCTGCCCGCGGTGCGGCCCGCCGCCTTGCCTGCCGTGCCTGTCGCGCTCGCGGTGCGGCCCGTCACCGTGCCCGCCGTGCCCGCCGTGCCCGCGGTGCGGCCCGTGCGTCAGTGACCCGGCTCGACCAGCGCCCGCGCGTAGTTGCCCATCGACCGCTGGTAGCGCGGCAGATGCGGCGCCAGGGCGCCGAGGACGAGGGAGAGGCCCTCGCGGTCCCGGCCGAGGCTGGACAGACAGAGCGCCAGACAGGCGCGTACGGCGTCGTCCAACTCGTCCGACGGGCCGTCCAGTTCGGGCGTGAGCAGCTCGACGCCCTCCTCCGCCCGGCCGATGTTGCGCAGGGAGCTGGCCAGTTGGATACGGGCCCTGCGGCCCCGGTAGCCGTCGAGGCCGCGTGCCAGCGCCTGCCGGTACAGGGGGACGGCCCGGTCCGAGTGCCCCGTCGAGTCCCAGGCGCAGGCCTGTTCGAACGGGCCCAGCGGGCTGCCCTCGGGCAGTTCGGCGACGAGCGCGTCGATCAGGGCCCGGAAATCGGCCGCGTCCTGCTCGGCGTAGTCGTCGAAGCGGGCCCATGCCGCGGTCACCCGGTCGTCCCAGTCGTGGTTCATTCGCTCACCCTCGCAC
Source organism: Streptomyces sp. NPDC001443 (assembly GCF_053597355.1). NCBI lineage: Bacteria > Bacillati > Actinomycetota > Actinomycetes > Kitasatosporales > Streptomycetaceae > Streptomyces > Streptomyces sp. NPDC001443. Next base: position 450,658 of record NZ_JBSFIA010000002.1, on the reverse strand, counting down.
GTATGTGCGTGGCGCGGTGGCTGATTTCGGGCATCCTGGACCTCGTTTGAGTGCGCCGCGGGCCGCAGCCGTATCCAGGACGAGGCTCTTGCAGGGAGGACAGATGAACGTGACCCGACCGATGCTCGCGGCGGCCGCCGCCGTGGCGGCGCTGGTGCTCGCGGGCTGCGGCACCGCCACGGACACGAAGGCGGCGGTGCCGGTGACGGCGACCGGCAGCCTGGAGCACCTGGCCGCCGAGGTGAAGTGCACGCCCGACATGCAGACCGACGCCGACGAGATCCGCCAGGCGGTGTGCAAGGTCGCCGCCGGCAAGTTCATCCTGGCCACCTTCGCCACCGACCGCGGACAGCGCGAGTGGATCAACTCCGCCAAGGACTACGGCGGTCACTACCTGGTCGGCCGCAAGTGGGTGGCCGTGGGCGAGAACAGCACGGTGGCGGCGCTGCGCTCCACCCTCGGCGGGGACATCGAGCAGGGCGTCGACCACGGGGCGCACACCGGTCACTGACACCGGCCGCGGCACGTCCCCCGGACACACGAAGAACCGGCGGTGGGATCTCCCACCGCCGGTTCCTTCTTGGCGCTAGCGCCGTGCCGTCACTGGCAGCGCTGACCGCGGTTGATGCAGTTGGCGATCTTGGTGTTCTGAGCCGCCGACATCACGTTGATGAAGTCGTCGTGGTCGGTGGCCGCCTTGTGGAGCTGCTCCGGGAAGCCGTCCACCGCGTACGGGTTCTTGACCTGGCCGTTCTGGATGACCGGGGCCGGAACGTCGTACACCAGGCGCATCGTCAGCTGGGGGATCGCCTTGAAGCCGTTGGCGCAGTTGCCGTTGGCGTCGGCGAAGGCGACGTGCGTGCGGTGGTTGGCGCTGTCGGTGTTCTGGCCGTCCCAGCAGCTCTGGAACGCGAAGGTGCGGACCACGCTGCTGCCCTTGGGGCAGATCGGGTACTGCGTCGTCAGCTGCACCTTGTTCTCGAAGCCGGTGCAGCTCCAGTGCGCGTTGGCGTTCGCCAGACCGTTGGTCGTGGTCTTGGCGTCACCGGTGATGATCCGCAGGAACTCCGGCATCGCGGTGACCTTGCTGGTCGGGCTGCCGACGAACTTGATCTGGGCCTGCTTGGCGACCAGGATCTTGCCGACGTTGCCTTCCTTGCCACCGCCGTCGTTGTTCTGGTCGAAGTCCTGCGTTCCGTTCTGAAGACGGATCACCGGCCAGTAGTACGACGACTTGTCCTGCTGGTTCTGGCAGGTCGTCTCGGCCGCCGCGAACTTGTCGTTGTTCGCGAAGGCGTCGTTCGACTGGTTGCCGACGTAGTCGTGCAGGTGGTGCGCGCCGTTGGTCACGCCGGGCGCCACGATCACGTTGTCGGTGTTGTGGTTGCCGTTGGCGTTGACACCGCAGCGCGTGGTGAACGTACCGGTCGAGGCCTGGCCCGTCCGGCGGGGCTTGGCGGCGACGTTCGCCTGGACCTTCGTGATGTCCACGAAGTCGGCCGCGTTCGGACCGTTGCCGGCCTGGCCGCCGTTGCCCGTCTGACCGCCGTTGTTCGCCTGGCCACCGTTGTTGGCGGGGGCGCTCTGGCTGGGGTTGGCGGTCTGGCCGTTGTTGGCCTGACCGCCGTTGTTCGCCTGACCGCCGTTGTTGTTCTGGCCGCCGCCCGCGTTGGTCTGGCTGGCCGGGGTGGCGGTGCAGTTGATCAGAGTGTCCAGGTCCGCCGGCGCGGTGCCGCCGACCCGGGTGATCTCCAGCCGGATCCGGTCGAAGATGTTCTTCCGCCGGTCCTGGAGGGGCTGCAGGATGCTGTTCTGGACGAAGCTCGCGTCCCGCGCCTGGGCGTCCCGGGTGGTGGCGAGACGCTGGTAGGCCTCGGTGATCTGGCGGTCGAGGTTGCTGAGTTCGCCGCTCACATCGTTGCGGGCCTGAGCCGGCACGTTGGTCAGCTTCTGGCCGACGTCCGGGCAGGAGATGGTCGCGGCCTGCGAGGCCGCGGCGGCCTTGGTCTGGTTCCACCCCTTGTTGTTCGACTCGTGCGCCGAAGCGTAGAAGTTCGCCCAGATCAGCCCGCCCCCACCGAGCGCTAGGGCCGCCGATGCGGCTATGGCCTTCGTGGCCATCGACGAACGGCGTTTACGTGTATTGCGTCCCATGGAACTCCTCTGATCCTTGCGGGGCAGCATCGAGGCGCCCGACAGGAGTGAAGCGGCTCCCATCCATACGGAGGCGGTCCCAGGGGTGTTCAAACATCTCAGAAATTCATGAGAGAAACGCGACGCAATCCCGCCCCAACTTCACCGTCATTGCAGGTAGTTGCGGGGATCAGAGATTCCGGTCCAGATAGGCGAGCACCGCCAGGACGCGGCGATTGTCGTCGTCCGACACCTCCAGTCCCAGTTTGGCGAAGATATTGGCGGTGTGCTTGGCGATCGCCCGTTCCGTGACGACGAGCCGGGCCGCGATCGCCGCGTTGGTCCGCCCCTGTGCCATTAGCTCCAGCACCTCCCGCTCCCGGGGCGTGAGCCGGTCCAGCGGCCGGTCGTCCGACGACCGCCGCGCCAGCAACTGCTGGATCACCTGCGGGTCCATGGCCGTACCGCCGCCCGCCACCCGCCGTACGGCGTCCACGAACTGCTCCGCGTCGAACACCCGGTCCTTGAGCAGATAGCCGACCCCGCCGCTGCCGTCGGCGAGCAACTCACGCGCGTAGAGCTGCTCGACGTGCTGGGAGAGCACCAGCACGGGCAGCCCGGGCCGCTCCCGGCGGGCCCGCAGCGCGCACTGCAGGCCCTCGTCGGTGTGGGTCGGCGGCAGGCGTACGTCCACCACCGCCACGTCGGGCCGCTGCTCGGCCAGGGCCCGGGTCAGCTCGGGTCCGGACTCGACGGCGGCGGCGATCTCGAAGTCGTAGGCCTCCAGCAGCCGGACCAGCCCGTCGCGCAGCAGGAACAGGTCTTCGGCTAGGACAACGCGCACGGAATCTCCATGGTCACCATGGTGGGACCGCCCGCGGGAGAACTGACGGCCAGGACGCCGTCGAATGTACCCAGCCGTCGCTCGACACCGCTCAGACCCGAGCCGGCCCCGACCGCGGCGCCGCCCCGCCCGTTGTCGGTGACCGAGATCCGCAGCATGCCGTCCAAGTGGTGCAGGTCCACCCAGACCCGGTCGGCGTCCGCGTGCTTGACCGCGTTGGTGAGCAGCTCGCTGACCGCGAAGTACGCGGCCGACTCGACCGGCGCGTCCGCCCGCCCGGCCAGTTCCACGTCCACCTCCGTCGCGACCGGCAGCCGCAGCGCCAACGCCCTTACGGCGTCGCCCAGTCCGCGTTCGGCCAGCACCGGAGGGTGGATGCCCCGCACCAGGTCCCGCAGTTCGGCGAGCGCGTCGGCGGACGACTGCCTGGCCTGGGCGAGCAGCCGCCGGGCCTGCGCGGGGTCCTTGTCCAGGAGCATCTCGACGGTGCCGAGGTCCATGCCCATGGCCACCAGCCGGGCCTGCGCCCCGTCGTGCAGATCGCGTTCGATGCGCCGCAGCTCGGCGGCCGAGGTGTCGACGGCGTCGCGCCGGGTCTCGGTCAGGACCCGCACCCGCTCGGCGAGTTCCTCTTGGCCGGGGGCGAGCAGGGCCCGGGTGAGCCGGAAGTGGACGGCCAGCAGGCGGGGGGCGAAGAGGTGGCAGAGGACCAGGAACACGGCAGCCAGGACGGCCGCGCCGAGGGCCGAGGCCTGGCCGGAGACCGGCACGAAGCCGTACCAGTACGTGTCGTCGGTCACGTGCGTGTACACCCGCCACATGCCCGCCGCCAGCGCGAACCCCTCCACCGCGTACACGAGCAGCGCGGCCGGCAGCAGCGCGGTGAGGTATCCGGCCGTCATGTCCACCAGCAGCCACCGCAGGTCCCGCCAGGTCGCCGGGTCCTGGAGCAGCGCGTACGTTCGTGTCCACGGCTTGCCGCCCTCCTCCGGCAGCGGCCGGTACGCCGACGGGATGCGTATCCCGCACCATTTCGCCGCGAGGGCACGGCGGCGGTCGGCGAAGGACCGTACCCGGGTGAGGACCCAGGGAGTCGTGAAGAGGCCGATCCCGACGACGGGCACGAGCGCGATCGACACCACCGCGAGCGTGTACAGGAAGACGGCCTGGGGCAGGAGCGCCAGGGCCAGTACGAGTCCTCGTCCCGAGGCCAGCGCGGCGGCCCGGGTCCGCGTACCGGTGCCGCCGCCGAGCGTGTTGGTGTTCATGGTGTCAGTCTCGCGGAGCGCCGCCGGGCGGTCACTGGGCCGAGTCCCCCTCTGCGGAGGTGGTGCCAGGTACACCTCCGCCGGCCGCCAGGACCTTCGCCTCCACCGCCGGGTCGAGCCCCGGGACGGGCCGGTCCGGGCGCCGCGGCGGCGTGCCGCCGATCCCGCGCAGCCAGTCCCAGGTGTCGGCCACGGTCTCGGCGACCGGCCGGCAGTCGAGGCCCGTCGCCAGCGCGCGCGAGGTGTCGCTCGTGTACATGCTGTCGTGCATGTCGCTGTCCGGCGGCACCCACACCGGCAGCTGGGTCCACGGCTCGATGCCCGCGCCGAGGACGACGTCCGGATCGGTCCAGCGCAGTTCGGCCGCCGCGCCGGTGGCCCGTACGCACGCGTCCAGCAGCTCGCCCGTCGTGGTGTGCCCCGGCGCGGACGCCAGGTTGTACGGGCCGCTCAACTCCCGTTCCACCGACCCGAGAAGCCACCCGGCGAGGTCGCGGACGTCGACGTACTGGAGGGGCAGGTCCCGCGGTCCCGGGGCGAGGACGGGGCCGCCGCGCGCGATCCGGGCCAGCCACCAGGGCAGCCGCCCCACGTTCTCGTACGGCCCGAGGATCAGTCCGCACCGCGCGAGCACCGAGTGCTCCGCCCCGAACTCCGCCTGCGCGGCCAGTTCGCCGCCCCGCTTGTCGCGCGCGTAGTCGGTCCGCTCCGCGTCGGCCGAGGCGCCCTCGACCACGGGCGTGTCCTCGGCGTACCCGACGGGCTGCGGCCAGGCGTACACCGAGCAGCTCGACACGTACACGTACCGGCCCGCGCGCTCCCGCAGCAGCCGGGCCGTGTCCCGCACCGCGCGGGGCGCCGCCGACCAGGTGTCGACGACGGCGTCCCACTCGCCGCGCGCCAGGGCGGCGAGCCCGTCGGGCGCGGTGCGGTCGCCGAGCAGACGGTGGGTGCCGGGGACGGCCTGCTGCCGCCCCCGGTTGAACGCCGTCACCTTCCAGCCCCGCGCGAGCGCCGCCTCGGCCACGGCCCGCCCCACGAACTCCGAACCACCCAGCACCAGAAGTCTCATGCCGGTGACTGTGCACGCTCGGGCCGCGGGAGGGAACCGTGATCTGCTGCGGGCAGAGGGGGGCAGAGGCTCAGCGCGCGATCGGCGGGGAGAACTTGTAGCCGACGCGGCGGACAGTCTGGATCGACCTGCGGTGCTCGACGCCCAGCTTGCGGCGCAGCCGGGCGACGTGGACGTCGACGGTACGGCCGTCGCCCACATGGCCGTAGCCCCACACCGTGCTGACCAGATGGTCACGGGTGTGCACCCGGTTGGGGTGCGCGACCAGATGGGCGAGGAGCTCGAACTCGAGGTAGGTCAGGTCGAGCCGGCGCCCGCTCACCGACGCGGTGCGCTGTGCGGTGTCGATGCGCACCAGCGGCTCGCCCGGGGCCGGGACGGCCGGCTCCGCGGCCTGGGGTGTGTCGGGCAGCGCCACCGGCAGGAACGGCGGCTGCTGGTCGGCCGGAACGAGGACCAGGTAGCCGACCATCGGGGGATGGCCCGGCAGGGCGGGCAGGGTGTGCTGCGGGGCGGGCAGCCAGGTGGCGCCCGGCGGCAGGAGGTCCGTCATGTCGACGACCTCGTCCCGGTCGACGGCCCGCAGCCGGTGCCGTGCGGGGCCGGGGGAGGAGGGGGTGAGGGGGGAGGTGGGCAGGGAATGCGTGGTCGCCATGAGAGGTCAGCTCTTTCGCGCGAGGAGTTCGTCGAGGACGTACGTCGTGCGCGCCGGCCGAAGGCCGCGGGTGTACGGCTTTAGAGGGCCCGCGCGTTCGTCGCGCGACAACACACCCGGTCGAAGTCGTGGTGCTGACGGGAAGGCCAGAAGGGCTCGAGGTCATGGCGACCTGTCGCGGAGTGTTTCTGGGGGCTGGCCATAGGACCATTGAAGCAGACGCACCGGGGTGGCAGGAGGCCTCTCTCACTGCTCGGACGCCCAACATGCCGAAGGGGCACCCGACATGGCGTCGGGTGCCCCTTCGTCGACGGCGTGGGGATCAGACCTGGCCGGCCTTCTCCAGCGCGGTGCAGCAGGTGTCGACGATCAGACGCGTCACCGTGTACGGGTCGACGTTGGCGTTGGGACGGCGGTCCTCGATGTAGCCCTTGCCGTCCTTCTCGACCTGCCACGGGATGCGGACCGAGGCGCCACGGTCGGAGACGCCGTACGAGTACTCGTTCCACGGGGCGGTCTCGTGCAGACCGGTCAGGCGGTCGTCGATGCCGGCGCCGTAGTTCTTGACGTGGTCGAGCGGCTTGGAGCCCTCGCCGAGCGACTCGCACGCGGTGATGATCGCGTCGTAGCCCTCGCGCATCGCCTTCGTGGAGAAGTTGGTGTGCGCGCCGGCGCCGTTCCAGTCGCCCTTGACCGGCTTGGGGTCGAGGGTCGCGGAGATGCCGAAGTCCTCGGCGGTGCGGTAGAGCAGCCAGCGGGCCACCCACAGCTGGTCGGAGACCTCCAGCGGGGCCAGCGGGCCGACCTGGAACTCCCACTGGCCGGGCATGACCTCGGCGTTGATGCCGGAGATGCCCAGGCCCGCCTTGAGGCAGTTCTCCAGGTGCGCCTCGACGATGTCACGGCCGAAGATCTCGTCCGCGCCGACACCGCAGTAGTAGCCGCCCTGGGGGGCCGGGAAGCCGCCCTCGGGGAAGCCCAGCGGACGCGGGCCGTCGAAGAAGGTGTACTCCTGCTCGATGCCGAAGATCGGCGCCTGGGCGGCGAACTTCTCGGCCACCTCGGCCAGCGCGGCACGCGTGTTGGTCTCGTGCGGCGTCATGTCGATGTCGAGGACCTCGCACAGCACGAGGACGTCGTCGCCGCCGCGGATCGGGTCCGGGCAGGTGAAGACCGGACGGAGCACGCGGTCGGAGGCGTGGCCCTTGGCCTGGTTCGTGGAGGACCCGTCGAAGCCCCAGAGCGGCAGCTCGGCGCCCTTGGCGTCGTCGGCCAGGATCTTCGTCTTGGAACGGAGCTTGGCCGTCGGCTGGGTGCCGTCGATCCAGATGTACTCAGCCTTGAAGCTCACGGGCCACATCCTTCGGGGTGGGTCTTTGGGCGCACTGCGGGTGCTGCGGCGCTGCGGCACTGGGGCGCCGCACCTGTTGCCTCGCAGACTGCCAACGGCCGATTTCCCGATCATTGCTCGATTGTGAACCCCGTGTTACCTGGCCATGTTGTGGCGCGATTCACTCGGTGAGGGGTCAGGGGCGTGGCGGTCCGCGGTTCGCGCCCCTCCGGCGCCCTGGAGCGGGCCCGGGGCTCCGTCTCGTATGCGATGGGTGTGAGCCGGGCGGCGGCCGTCCCGGGCGCCGCCCGGCAGTCCCGCAGGCCGTTACTTCTGTAGGGTCGCCGACCGTCAGCCCCGCAGGGCCGCCGACCGTCACTCCCGCACGGTCGCCGGCCTTCCCGCCCACGGGGCCGGTGACCGGCCCGTGCCCCCTGCCGGACGCGCGGCGGGCCCGGACATGCCGATCCTGCTGCTCCTGGCGGGGAACAGCAGGACCGGTGACACGTACGAGGCGGCGGCCCGGGCCGGCGCTGCCGCCGCTGGTCGGTACGGGAGCCCTGTCAGGTCTCTCCCGCCGCCCGCCGCCGCATGCCGTGCCCCCTCAATTGGGGTGCCGACTCACGGAATTGCTCCCGCTTCGAGCCTCACCCCACCTTCTGGATCACGGCCCGGCGGATCAGGAACTTGCCGGGCTCGCGGACCTGCTCGAAAGCGGCGTTGTTGAGCAGGACGCAGCTTCCGGAGACCGAGGTGACCGTCACCGTGGTGGACTTGTTGTTGTCCAGGTTGGTGACCTTCAGCTTCGTGCCCGAGGGGAACTGGTTGCTGGACGCCGCCGGAGCGCCGCCCTCGCCCGAGAGGGTGACGGTGGAGCCGTTGCAGACCTGCTGACCGGCGGCGGCACCGCCGCCGGCGTTGCCCGCGTTCCCGGCGTTGCCCGCGTTCCCGGTGTTTCCGGCGGCACCCGCGTTGCCCGCGGGGGCGGTCTGCGCGGGGGCCGTCTGCGCGGGGGCGGTCTGAGCAGGCTGGGAGCCCTGAGCCGACTCCCCGACCGTGCATCCGGACGCCTTCTGCTGCACCTGGATCTGGGCGATGACGGCCTCGCGGTTGGCGATGCGGGCCGCGGACTGCGCGTCCGGGTTGGCCCGCTGGCCGGCGATGAACGCCTGGTTGTTGCCGATGGCGGTGGCGAGCCCCAGGCAGACCGTCGAGTCCCCGGCGGACAGGGCCTTGGGGGACTGTGCGGCGTTCGAGGTGTTCGCCATGGCGAAGGCGCCGCCTCCCGCCACGGCCGCGGCACCGACGAGCAGCGCGATCGTCTTCTTCGGGCCGAGGTTTCTCCTGCGCGACATGCGCGCCTCCTGAGGGGTAGGGGGTGCTACGTCGCTATGTACGAGATACCGAACGGCGTTACTCAACGGTTACCGAGGTCATTGAAGTGGCCTGTGTCACACGCCAGTTCGGGGTGTCCACGGGTACCGCGGGCTCACTCCTCCCCGGTCCGGGACATCGCCTCCCGTACGGCGTCCTCGGTACGGGCCACCACGGCCGTGCCGTCTTCCGCGGTGATGATCGGGCGCTGGATGAGCTTCGGATGCCCGGCGAGCGCCGCGATCCACCGCTCGCGCGCACCGGCGTCACGTGCCCACTCCTTGAGGCCGAGCTCCTTGGCGGCGGCCTCCTCGGTGCGGGTGATGTCCCACGGTTCGAGGCCGAGGCGGTCCAGCACGGCCCTGATCTCGTCCTCGGTCGGCACGTCCTCGAGGTAGCGGCGGACGGTGTACTCGGCGCCCTCGGCGTCGAGCAGGGTGAGGGCGCTGCGGCACTTGGAGCAGGCCGGATTGATCCAGATTTCCATGGTCCCCACGGTACGGGAGAACTCGTCTCCCACAAGGGCCCCGGAAGCCCCGAAAGCCCTTGTGGCCAGGAGCTTTTGTCAGTGCCGGGCGGTAGAATAGAAGCAGTGTTCGAGGGTGTCGCCGGGGTGGCCGAACCCCGGAGGGGACACCCTGATCGCGACAGGAGGATGCCTGTGCCCGCTGCCGCACTGAAGCCGAAGCCGTTGCCCACCCAGTCCACCGCGAAGCGTCCCGTCCTGCTCGACCTGCCCTACGAACCGGTCCTCAAGCAGCCGTTGCCGGCCGGACTTCCGCGCGCGTGGTACGTCACGCACAACCGCCGCCTCAAGGCGATGCGCCTCGCCATCGCCCTGCTCGACTCCGGCGTCTACGTCCCGGACCAGGCCTCCGACGAGACGATACGGAGCGCGGCCGAACAGATCGGTGTCCACCCGCCGTCGGCCACCACGTGCCACATGGTGCGGGCGCTGATGCGCTACTCGAGGTGAACGGGGGCGCCGGGCCGGTCCCAGCGACCACGCCCGGCGCCGTCCGCGAACCGGCCCGCGGGGCGGACCGCCGGTCCGCCCGGCGTCCGGAGGCCGCCTTCCGGCTGCCGCCCGGCCTACCCCGCCAGCTCCCGCTCCATCGGTGTCCGGAACCGGGGTGTCACCCGGGCCGTCCCCACCCACCCCCGCAGCCGCTCCGCCTCCGCCGCGATCATCGCCTCGGCCTCCCGGCCCGACCCGTCCCCGCCCGGCGGCACCCGCCAGACGACCTCCCCGTCCGGGCGCTGCGCCCAGCCCCCCACCACCCGCCCGTTCCACCACACGGTCGGCCCGATGTTCCCGCTGTAGTCGAACAGCAGGGGACGCAGCTCGGGCGGCAGGTACCAGTCCCTCTGCTGCCAGCCCATGGCCGTCGGGTCGAGCGCGGGCAGCAGTGCCGCCCACGGCTCACCGGGCCCGGCCACGGGATCGACGTCGCCGTCGACGACGTACCCCGTGCCCTCGTCCAGCTCCACCTCCCGCGCCCCGATCGAGGCCAGCGCCCGCCGGAGGTCCGTGACCCGCCACCCCGTCCACCACTTCAGGTCCGCCTCGGTGGCCGGCCCGCAGACCGTCAGCCAGCGCAGCAGCAGGTCCGCCCGGGCCCCGGCGGCGTCCAGCTCGGGATGCTCGGGAGCCGGGGCCCAGCGGAACTGGCTGGACGTCCACGAACCCAGCGGACGCCCCCGGACCACCTTCCCCTCCACCCCCAGCACCCTCAGCAGCCGGGTCGAGACGGTGTGGACCCCCTCGTAGCTCTTCCCCGGCGCGTACACGAACTTCTCCCGCAACCGGGGTTCCTCCCGGGCGAGCTCGGTCGCCGTCGCCTGACCTCGCCGGGCCAGCGCGGCCAGCGCCGACTCCTCGATCTCCTGCAGCCAGGCCGCGTCCGGCGCGCCGGCCTTCGCCATGTCCTTCAGCAGCGTGGCGCGCTCCCGGGCGGCCACGTCGAGACCGGTCGAGGCGTGCACGACCGCGGTCAGCGCGGCGGGGAAGACGAACACCGTGTGCCGCATCCCGTGCATCCGCACCAGGCCACGGTCCTCGTACAGCGCCCGGTCGGTCGCGTCGACCGTGGTCGCCGGATCCGCCAGCCGCGCCCCCACCGCCAGATACACCGACGCCGGGTCGCTGCCGTGCAGGGCGACCAGGGAGCGGGCGACGTCCTCGGGGGCCGCCGCGCGCGCCGAGGCCGTCAGCCGATGGCGCAGCGCCAGCCGGGCCCGCCGCTCCGCGCCGTCGATGTACCGTCGTCCTTCGCCCATGCCGGCCTCCGCCCGTACGTGCACCGCCGTCCTGCGGACATCCTCGCCGACACCACTGACAACCGGGCCCGGACCGGCCCGTCACACGATCGCACCGCCGGGCATGCGGCCCCCGTGCCCAGCGCTTTTACTGCCCTCACGGGGTGAGGCTCGGCAGGGAGGCCGGATGAGACTGCACGGCAGAACACGGCGGACGCCGGCGGCACTCCCGGGCACCACACCCGCTCCGGGGGCGGACCGGCGAGGGTCCGGGCCATGACCACCCCGGCCGACCGCGCCCAGCGCGGCAAGGCCGCCCGCAAGTACGTGGCGCGCTCCGCGCACGGCCTGTGGCTGCCCTCGGTCGAACGGCCCGACCCCGTAGCCGTACTGGAACGACAGGGCCGCGACCGGCTGCCGGAGCTGCTGCCCGTCAGGTACGGGCGGATGAGCGCCTCCCCGCTCGCCTTCCTGCGCGGGGCCGCCGCGGTCATGGCCGGCGACCTCGCCGCCCAGCCGCACACCGGTCTGACAGTCCAGCTGAGCGGCGACGCCCACCTGCTCAACTTCGGCCTGTACGTCTCCCCGGAACGCACCCTGCTGTTCGATCTCGCCGACTTCGACGAGACGTTCCCCGGCCCCTTCGAGTGGGACGTCAAACGGCTCGCCGCCTCCGTCGCCGTCGCCGCCAGGGAGAACGGGCACCCCGAGACGAAGGTCCGCCGGGCCGCCCTCGCGGCCGTGGCCGGGTACCACACCGCCATGCGACGACTGGCCCGCCTCGGTGAACTCGCCGTCTGGTACGAGCGCATCGAGGCCGACCGGCTGCTGCCCCTGGTCCGGGACGGCCGCCGCCGTCAGGACTCCAGCCTCACCCGCGCCCGCCGCCGCACCAGCCTGCACGCGCTCGGCAGACTGAGCGAGGTCGTCGACGGCCGGCGGCGCATCGTCCGGGACCCGCCCTTCCTGGAGTCCGTCGGCGCCCCCGACGCGGCCGCGCTCCGCAAGATATTCAGCGACTACCGCTCCACCCTCTCGGAGGAACGCCGGCTGCTCCTGGACCGCTACCGCTTCGTCGACGCGGCACGCAAGGTCGTCGGCGTCGGCAGCATCGGCACCCGCTGCTTCCTCGTGCTGCTCGCCGGAGCGGACGGCGACGACCTGCTGTTCCTCCAGCTCAAGGAGGCCAGGGAGTCCGTACTGGAACGGCACCTGCCCGGCGGGCCCTACGTCCACCACGGCCACCGGGTCGTCGCGGGACAGCGGCTGCTCCAGGCCGCCGGGGACATCTTCCTCGGCTGGACGACCGGGCCGCAGGGCCGCGCCTTCTACTGGCGCCGGCTGCGCGACACCAAGGGCCCGGCGAACGTCGCCGGAGCGAGTCCGGCCGCCCTCCTCCGGTACGCCCGGCTGTGCGGCACCGCCCTGGCCCGTGCCCACGCCCGCTCCGGCGACCGGATCGCCATCGCCTCCTACCTCGGCTCGGCCGACACCTTCGACCGGTCCGTCGCCGACTTCGCGATGGGCTACGCCGACCGGACCGCCGCCGATCACGCCGTCCTGGTCGCCGCGGTGGCGGCCGGTGTGGTGCGGGCCGCGCCGGAGAGCTGACCGGGACCCGCTCCGCCGGAGCCGGACGGTACGGCGCTCACCAGGGCGCGGCGGTCCGGTCCGTGGTCCCGCAGCCGCAGGCCCGGCCGGTGGTCCGCACGGGCCCGGCCACCTTCGCCGTCCGCGTCCCGGGTCCCTCCCCGCCCTGCCGACTCGGCGAACTCCGGGGAGGAGAAAAGGAGATGCACGTCGAGTGAGCGCGTGGCTACGCTGAGTGCGTCATCGTCGATCGATCGACGACCCACCCGCCCGCCTCCCGCACGGGGTACGGGCACGGCCACGGAGAGGGGGCCCGTCATGCGCACCATCGTCATCGCCGGAGCCGTCGCCCTGGTGGTCCTCGGGTTCACCGACCACGTCTGGTGGCTGGCCGCCGCCACGCTGCTCCTGCTGTACCTGCGGTACGGACGCAGCTCGACCTCGGCGTCCGCCCCGGGCACCGGCACCCCCGCGGCACCGGTGCCGCCCGCCACCTACAAGGCGTACAGGGCCCGCCGTGACCAGCAGGCCAAGTGGGAGCGCCGCTACCGTCGTGAGCGTCCCTTCGAGGCCCGCCGCCAGGACCGGGGCACCTGAGCCCGGACCGGAGAACGACGCACGTCGACCGCCCCCGGCCGGCACCGGCCGGGGGCACCCGGTCACAGGCCCGGTGCGTCCCACAGCGGGAACCACCGGGCCTTGTCCTTCTCCACCCGCAGGTCGTTCTCCAGCAGGGCGGCCGTCTGGAGCTCCAGCGCGTTGTCGCGCCGGTGCCGGCCGGGCAGCGTGCACAGCGGATAGAACGTGCCGCGCTTGTACAGGTACACCAGGGCCAGCTTGCGTTCCGGGTCCTGGCCGCGCTTCTCGAAGCTCGCCAGCGAGCACAGCAGCTGCGGTCCGAACCCGTTGGCCTCCATCGACGTGTTCACCGCGTGCAGGTCGTTGACCAGGAGCGGCAGCTCGTCGGGGGCGCGGGCGGAGACCAGCCAGGAGTAGCCGTAGTCGTCCTGGGCCAGCCTGACCGGGGGGCCGGTGCGGTCGGTGTCCGCGTCGAGCAGGGCCTGCACCTCGCGGTGCGTCTGCTCGAAGGCCGCGCCCTCGACCGTGGCGAAGCACACCGCCCCCTGCCCGGTCGGCGTGAACCCGGCCGCCGCCTCCAGCGTCACCGCCGCCGACGGCAGCGCGAACAGCTGGTCGAGATCGGGGGCGACCGCCTTGGTGCGGCCGAGCAGGATGTCCAGCAGCCCCATGTTCAGCCCGCCTTCCCGGGCACCGCGGCCTCGCCCAGCTCGGCGGAGATCCGCCCCAGCTGTTCGAGCCGCTGCTCCAGGCTCGGGTGGGTGGAGAACAGCTTGCCCAGGGTGGGCCCGGCGCCGAGTGCGGGGGTGAAGTAGAACGCGTTGAACGCCTGGGCCGTACGCAGGTCCTCGGTCGGGATCCGGGCGATGTCCCCGGTGACCTTCGTCAGCGCGGAGGCCAGCGCCGAGGGCCGCCCGGTCAGCAGCGCGGCGGACCGGTCGGCGGCCAGCTCGCGGTACCGGGACAGGGCCCTGATCAGCAGGAAGCTCAGCGCGTACACCGCCGCCGACACCCCCATCACGACCCCGAACACGACCAGGGTGTTCTGGTCCTTGCGGCCCCGCCCGCCGAACAGCTCCGAGTAGAAGGCGAACCGCACGATCAGGCCCGCGATCACGCCGAGGAAGGACGCCACGGTGATCACGGCGACGTCCTTGTGCGCCACGTGCGACAGCTCGTGAGCCAGGACGCCCTCCAGCTCCGCGGGTTCCAGCCGCCGCAGCAGCCCGGTGGTCACACAGATCACCGCGTGGTCGGGGTTGCGGCCGGTCGCGAACGCGTTCGGCATCCCCAGCCCGGAGACCGCGACCACCGGCTTGGGCATGTCCGCCATCGCGCACAGCCGGTCGACCACGGCGTGCAGCTCGGGGTACTCCTCCCGCTCCACGACCCGGCCGTGCATCGCGTACATCGCGATCCGGTCGGAGAACCAGTACTGGGCGGCGAGCGCGCCAGCGGCGATGACGACGACCAGGACCCACGACTTCAGCAACACGATCAGCGCCGCGGCGAACGCCACGTACAGCAGTCCGAGCAGGAACAGCGTGACCGTCATCCGTACGGTCAGCCGCCGGTCGCTCCGGAATCGGCTCTGCATCTGCCTCACCCCGCAGTCAGGCACTCGTACCTGACTTCAGTGTGCACCTGACCCCGCCCAAGAGGCGGTTGCGGACTGCTCCGGAAGGCGCAAAGACCTGCCCGGGATCAGTAGGGGGAGCGCAGGCTCGCGTACCCCAGCAGCAGGATCACCGCCAGCACGCAGCCGAGCACCAGGGCGGTGGACCTCCACGACGAGCGCCGCGGTCCGGCCGGCCCGGGGTCCGCGCGGAACGGGACCGGCTCCGGAGGGTTGTCCTTCCAGCGCGCCGCGAGCATCCGGGCCCGCGCCGAGGGCTCCTTGTGCTCGGCCGCGCCGACCCATCGGTGATCGAACTCGTGCTCGAAGTCATCGTGCTCGGACATCCCCGTTGCCTCTCCGCTTCCCTCTGCTTCCGAAACGCCGGGAGGAAACGATCCCCCCCTCTCTGTAGGAAGCCTGCGGGACCCGAAAGGTTGTACGCAACGCCGCACGGACGACGACGCCCCGCCTTCCGCACGAAACGGGAGACGGGGCGCCACCGGACGAATCACCCACCGACCGGAACCCGGCCGGGACCGGTCACACGTCGAAGTACAGCTCGAACTCGTGCGGGTGCGGGCGGAGCTGGAGCGGGGCGATCTCGTTCGTGCGCTTGAAGTCGATCCACGTCTCGATCAGGTCGGACGTGAAGACGTCGCCCGCGAGCAGGAACTCGTGGTCGCGCTCCAGCGAGTCGAGGACGGCCGGGAGCGAGGTCGGGACCTGCGCCACGCCCGCGTGCTCCTCGGGAGCCAGCTCGTACAGGTCCTTGTCGATCGGCTCGGCCGGCTCGATCTTGTTCTTGATGCCGTCGAGGCCCGCGAGCAGCAGCGCGGAGAACGCCAGGTACGGGTTGCCGGAGGAGTCGGGCGCGCGGAACTCGACGCGCTTGGCCTTCGGGTTGGAGCCCGTGATCGGGATGCGCATGGCCGCGGAGCGGTTGCGCTGCGAGTACACCAGGTTGATCGGCGCCTCGAAGCCCGGGACCAGGCGGTGGTACGAGTTCACCGTCGGGTTGGTGAAGGCCAGCAGCGACGGCGCGTGCTTGAGGATGCCGCCGATGTAGTAGCGGGCCATGTCCGACAGGCCCGCGTAACCGGCCTCGTCGTAGAACAGCGGGGAGCCGCCGCTCCACAGCGACTGGTGGACGTGCATGCCCGAGCCGTTGTCACCGAAGATCGGCTTCGGCATGAAGGTCGCGGTCTTGCCGTTGCGCCAGGCGACGTTCTTCACGATGTACTTGAAGAGCTGGAGGTCGTCGGCCGCGGCGAGCAGCGTGTTGAACTTGTAGTTGATCTCGGCCTGGCCGGCGGTGCCCACCTCGTGGTGCTGGCGCTCGACCTGGAGGCCGGAGGCCGCCAGCTCCAGGGAGATCTCCGCGCGCAGGTCGGCGAAGTGGTCGACCGGCGGGGTCGGGAAGTAGCCGCCCTTGTAGCGGACCTTGTAGCCGCGGTTGTCCTCCAGCGCGCCGGTGTTCCAGGCGCCGGCCTCGGAGTCGATGTGGTAGAAGGACTCGTTCTCCGAGGTCTTGAACCGCACGCTGTCGAAAACGTAGAACTCGGCCTCGGGGCCGAAGTACGCGGTGTCCGCGATACCGGTCGACGCGAGGTAGGCCTCGGCCTTCTTCGCCACGTTGCGCGGGTCGCGGGAGTACTGCTCGCCCGTGATCGGGTCGTGGATGAAGAAGTTGATGTTGAGGGTCTTGTCCCGGCGGAAGGGGTCGACACGGGCCGTCGACAGGTCCGCGCGCAGCGCCATGTCGGACTCGTGGATGGCCTGGAAGCCGCGGATCGACGAGCCGTCGAAGGCGAGCTCCTCGTCCGGGTCGAACGCCTCGACGGGCAGCGAGAAGTGCTGCATGACACCCGGCAGGTCGCAGAAACGGACGTCGACGAACTTGACGTCCTCGTCCGCGATGAACTTCTTGGCCTCGTCGGCGTTCTGGAACATCCAGCTCCTCCTACTCCCGACCGTCCTGCCGGGGTGGTAGTTCGTTCGTGCGGCCAGTGCGGTGGCACACGGTGGCCTCGACACTAGGGATGGGTGATTTCTCCGGCGTGACCCGTTTGTTTCGCAGAAGTTAACCGGGTCCGGTTCCACCGTAGCCCCTGAGTACCCCGCCGTCCCCCGGTCATATCCGGGCGCAGTACCGTGGGCGGGTGGACAATAGGCAAGCAATCGGATCGTGGCTCTCCGGGCCCCGGGCGGCCATGGAAGACGCGGGCGGCGACTTCGGATACCGGGGCGAGCAGCTCGGCCTGCCGGAGGAGGGGCCCGGCTCGATCGCCCGCCCCGGACGGCGGCTCGGCGCCATCGCCGTGGACTGGGGCCTGTGCTTCTTGATCGCATACAGCCTGGTCACGGACGGCTATGACCCGCGCACCACGGGCAACTGGACGCTGCTCGTCTTCTTCGTCCTGGGTGTGCTGACGGTCGGCACGGTCGGCTCCACCCCTGGCAAGCGCCTCTTCGGGCTGCGGGTGATCACACTGGAGACCGGCACGGTCAACCCGCTGCGCGCCCTGCTGCGCACCGTGCTGCTGTGCGTCGCCGTCCCGGCCCTGATCTGGGACCGCGACGGCCGGGGGCTGCACGACCGGCTGGCCCGCACGGTCGAGGTGCGTATCTAGAGCCTCCCGGAACGGCGAGGACGAGCGAGAGCAGCAGGACGAGCGAGAACAGCAAGACGAGCGAGAACGAGAAGGGGCGCCCGGAGTGATCCGGGCGCCCCTTCTTCGTCTTCTTCGTCTTCTTCGTCGGAGGTCGTCGTACGGGGATCCGTACGCGGTGGCTCAGCGGCCGTTCGCCCCGCCCCTCGGCAGGCGCATGCCCTTCGGCATCGGACCCTTGGGCAGCGGCATGTTGCTCATCAGGTCGCCCAGCGCGCGCAGCCGGTCGGTGGTCGCGGTGACCTGCGGGCCGGTCAGCACGCGCGGAAGCTTCAGCATGGTCGTGCGCAGCTTCTTCAGCGGGATCTGGCCCTCGCCGTTGCCGATGATCACGTCGTGCACCGGCACGTCGGCGACCACGCGGTTCATCTTCTTCTTCTCGGCGGCCAGCAGGGACTTCACCCGGTTCGGGTTGCCCTCGGCGACCAGCACGATGCCGGCCTTGCCGACCGCCCGGTGCACCACGTCCTGGCTGCGGTTCATCGCCACCGCGGGGGTGGTGGTCCAGCCCCGGCCGATGTTGTCCAGCACGGCCGCCGCAGCGCCCGGCTGGCCCTCCATCTGGCCGAAAGCGGCCCGCTCGGCCCGACGCCCGAACACGATCGCCGTCGCGAGGATGGCGAGCAGAAGGCCCAGGATGCCGAGATAGATGGGGTGACCGATCAGAAAACCGATCGCGAGAAAGACACCGAAGGTGATGATGCCGACAGCCGCGAGTACAAGACCGATCTTCTTGTCGGCCTTGCGGGTCATCTTGTACGTCAGAGCGATCTGCTTCAGTCGCCCGGGGTTCGCGGCGTCCGCCGCGTTGTCCTTCCTCGCCATGCCACGAAGTCTACGTGTCCCTCGGGGCGGCCACGACGGCAGTGCCCGCAGAGCGGGCGGAAGGGGGCGTTCGGGGACGTCAGGAACGCGCGGCCGCGGACAGCGTCTCCTCGAGGACCCGCTCGGTCTCGGACCGGTCCTTGGCGCGGCGGCGGTCCTCCAGGACGGAGGTCCAGGCGTTGCGGCGGGCGGTGCGCTGGCCACCGCTCATGAGCAACGACTCGACCGCGCGCAGGGCGCTGGTGAAGGACGGGATCGCTGTGGCGTTTACGGGCGCGGCCTGCATCGTGGAAAGTCCCCTCGGTAGGTCACCGGGATCCGGGTTCGGGCTACTGCGGGTTCATCGCGGGTCTACTTGGTGTGACACCAGCGTCACTGATTGGTGTTACCAGGGCATGACCGACCGGTCAAACGGCCGTGAAGCCTTGATGCGGGAGCCCGGACGGCCGACGCGGCCCCGACGGCGCCCTCATCTGCGAGGACGGTCGGGACCGCGTGAAATCGGCCGTTACTGGCCAGTAGTAACTTGTGCGTGAGTTCACACGCTTGTCTCGCGCCCATTCGGGGCACGATCGCCGGCGTTCCGTCAGACGGCCTGCGTGGCGATGTATGCTCCGCGCTTCTCGACGGCCATCTGGTACAGCCGTCCGGCCCGGTACGAGGACCGGACCAGCGGGCCCGACATCACGCCGGAGAAGCCGATCTGCTCGGCCTCGTCCTTCAGCTCGACGAACTCGTGCGGCTTCACCCAGCGCTCCACCGGGTGGTGGCGCACGGAGGGGCGCAGGTACTGCGTGATGGTGATCAGCTCGCAGCCGGCCTCGTGCAGCTGCCGCAGCGCCTCGCTGACCTCCTCGCGGGTCTCGCCCATGCCGAGGATCAGGTTGGACTTGGTGACCAGGCCGTAGTCGCGCGCGGCGGTGATCACCTTCAGGGAGCGCTCGTAGCGGAAGCCGGGGCGGATCCGCTTGAAGATGCGCGGGACCGTCTCGACGTTGTGCGCGAAGACCTCGGGGCGGGCGGAGAAGACCTCCGCGAGCTGCTCGGGGACCGCGTTGAAGTCGGGGGCGAGCAGCTCGACCTTGGTGCGGCCGGCCTCGCGCCCGGCGGTCTGCGCGTGGATCTGGCGGACCGTCTCGGCGTACAGCCAGGCGCCGCCGTCCTCCAGGTCGTCGCGGGCGACGCCGGTGATGGTGGCGTAGTTCAGGTCCATGGTGACCACGGACTCGCCCACGCGGCGCGGCTCGTCACGGTCGAGCGCCTCGGGCTTGCCGGTGTCGATCTGGCAGAAGTCGCAGCGCCGGGTGCACTGGTCGCCGCCGATGAGGAAGGTCGCCTCGCGGTCCTCCCAGCACTCGTAGATGTTCGGGCAGCCGGCTTCCTGGCAGACCGTGTGCAGGCCCTCGCTCTTCACGAGGTTCTGCATCTTCGTGTACTCGGGACCCATTTTCGCCCGGGTCTTGATCCACTCGGGCTTGCGCTCGATGGGGGTCTGGGCGTTCCGGACCTCCAGGCGCAGCATCTTGCGTCCGTCGGGTGCGACTGCGGACACATCGGCTCCCTGCTGATTGCTTTGAGTAGTCTTCGAATCTTCGGCGTACACCAGCGTACGCCTCGTGTTTGCCGGGCTCTGCCCGCCCGTGAGGCCAACCCCTCGGCCTCCGGTCGCATTCCCGGTCAGGTGGTGGCCTTCTCGATCTCGCGCGGCCTGAGGTCCGCATTGCCGAGAACGTCGGCCAGGTGCCGTTCGGCCACCGGCAGCACCTCCTCGATGGTGAGGGCGCGGCCCAGTTCGTGGGCGAGGGAGGTCACACCGGCGTCGCGGATGCCGCACGGGATGATCTTGTCGTAGCTGGTGGTGTCCGGATTCACGTTGAGGGCGAAGCCGTGCATGGTGACGCCCTTGGCGACCCGGATGCCCATGGCGCAGATCTTGCGGTCCTCGCGGCGCTGGCCGGCGTTCGAGGGCGCGTACTCCGGGCCGTCGAGGCGGGGGTCGAACTCCTCGTCGGTCAGCCGCGGGTCGAAGTCCAGGGAGAGGCCGCCGAGCGACGGCCGCTGCTCGACCGGGTCGCCCAGCACCCACACGCCCGCCCGGCCCTCGACCCGGCTGGTCTCGACGCCGAACTCGGCGCAGACGCGGATCATCGCGTCCTCCAGCCGGCGCAGATGGGCGACGACGTCGACCGGGCGCGGCAGCTTCTGGATGGGGTAGCCGACGAGCTGGCCCGGACCGTGCCAGGTGATCTTGCCGCCGCGGTCCACGTCGACCACCGGGGTGCCGTCCAGGGGGCGCTCGTTGTCCGCCGTGCGCCGTCCGGCCGTGTAGACGGGCGGGTGCTCCAGGAGCAGCACGGTGTCGGGGATCTCGTCGGCGAAGCGGGCCGCGTGCACCCGGCGCTGCTCGTCCCACGCCTCCTGGTACTCGACGGCGTCCGCGCCGAACCCCATACGGACGAACCGCAACTCACTCACGGCAAGCGCCTCCCTAGAAGGTCGTAAGGCACGAAACATGCCTACGCCACTGTACGTCCGACCGAATCCCGTCAGCCGCACGGCTAATCCTCACACGATCGGATGAATGAACGTCGAGATGTGCGATCGACTGCTTACGCTCAGCTACATTCGCGCCGTTCACGAGCCCATATGGGCTGCTCACAGGCAATCCGGGCAACGCTGGGCCCAGCGAGGCCCGAAAGGCAGGAGACCGCACCGCAGATGACGGACCGACCCGCGCAGCGCACTCCCAACCGCCAGCTCGCCGCGCTCATCGCAGAAGCGGGGTTCTCCAACGCAGGTCTCGCCCGTCGCGTGGACCAGCTCGGTCTCGAGCACGGGCTCGACCTGAGATACGACAAGACCTCCGTGACCCGCTGGCTGCGCGGACAGCAGCCCCGGGGGACCACCCCCGCCCTGATCGCCGAGGTGTTCACCCGCAGGCTGGGGCGCCGGCTCTCCGCCCAGGAACTCGGCCTGGACGCCTGCGCCCCGGTGTACGCGGGCCTGGAGTTCGCGGGCACGCCCGAGGAGGCCGTCGACATCGTCAGCGGGCTGTGGCGCAAGGACTCCGGCAGCCACGCCGAGCTGCGCAAGATCGCGTTCACCCCGGCGGGGCTCGTCGTGCCCAGCCGGGACTGGCTGATCGGCCGGGCCGACGAACGGGTCGCCCGCGGCGAACCGCCCGCCCGGGTGCCGGCCCAGCCCGTGGCCCAGGTGTCGGCCCTGCTGCCGGGGCAGGTGCCGGCCCAGGTCCGCGCCGCCGTGCCGAGGCCGGCGCTCCCGCCCGAGCAGCAGGGACCCCCCGTCCGGCGGCGCGGCCAGAGCGAACGCGGTCCCGGCCAGCGTGTCAGCGGCGGCGACATCGCCGCGCTGCGCTCGGTGGGCGAGCTGTTCCGCACCCTCGACGACGCCTACGGCGGCGGCCACGCCCGCCAGGCCCTGGTGCGCTATCTGGAACACGAGTGCGAGCCGATGCTGCGGGGCGTCTACGGCGAGCAGACCGGCCGCCGGCTGTTCGCCGCGGCCGCCGACCTGACCCGGCTGGCCGGCTGGACCTCGTACGACATCGCCGCGCACGGACTCGCCCAGCGCTACTTCGTGCAGGCGCTGCGGCTGGCCCAGGCGGCCGGGGACCGGGCGTACGGCTCGTACGTCCTGGTCACCATGAGCCGGCAGGCCGTCTACCTGGCGCACGGGCGCGAGGCGGTGCAGCTCGCGCGGGTCGCCCAGCAGGGCGTGGGCACCAGCGCCCCGCCGGTCCTCCAGGCGCTGCTGCACTCCGTCGAGGCCCGCGCGCACGGGGTGCTGGGCGAGGTGCGCGCCTGCACCGCCTCCCTGGTACGGGCCGAGCGGGCCCTGGAGGCGGCCCGGCCCGGGGACGAGGTGCCGTACTGGGCGCGGTTCTTCGACGAGGCGCAGCTCGCCGACGAGTTCGGGCACTGCCACCGGGACCTCCAGCAGTTCCGGGCCGCCGCCCTGCACGCCGAGCGCTCCCTGCAACTGCGCGCCCCCTCCTTCGCCCGCAGCCGGGTGTTCTGCCGGATCGTGCTCGCCACCGCCCGGCTCGGCCTCGGCGAACTCGACCAGGCCTGCCAGCTCGGTGCCGAGGCCGCCGGACAGGCGGCGGAGATGCGGTCGGTGCGGGCCACGGAGTACGTACGGGACTTCGAGCGGAGGCTGGAGCCGTACAAGGACGCGGCGCCGGTGCGCGGGTACCGCGACAAGGTGGCCGCCGTCCTCGGGTGAGCCGGCGCGTACCGGCCGCCGTCCCGGGGTGGGCGGGCGGCGGCCGGTACGGGCGAGCGTGCGGCGGCGGGTCGGTTCAGGCCGCCGTGCGCAGCGGCTCCGCCGTGTGCATCGGCCCCGCCGCGCCCAGGTCCGCCAGGATCGCCGTCGAGGCCCGCCGGCCCGAGTGCAGCGCACCCTGCACGGTGCTGGTGTCGCGGTGGTCGCCGCACACGTACAGCCCCGCCAGCAGCCGTACCGCCCGGCGCAGGTCGTGCGGCGGGCGCATGGCGGGCACCGCGTCGGCGGCGTGGTGCACGGCGAGGGTCTCCCAGCGCGCGGTGGAGGTGCCGTACAGCCGCGCCAGATGGATCCGTACGGCGGTGTCGAGGTCGGCCGGCGGGGGTCCCAGCACCGTGGACGACACCAGTGCCCGGCCCGCGGGAGCCCGGCTGGGGTCGACCTGGCTGACCACCGCGGTGTGCGCGACGGGGCCGCCGCGGTCGGCGTCCAGCAGCAGGGACGCGCCGGTCTCGGGCGGCTCGTCGGTGGCGTGGTGGACGACCGTCACCGGGTGGAACTCCGGTACGCGCAGACCGGGCAGCAGTTCGGCGGCGCTGCGCGCGTCGGTGGCCACCAGGACGGCACGGCAGCGGAACACCCCGTGCTCCGCGGTGGTCACCGCGTTGGTGGCGACCGAGGTGACCCGCACCCCGGTCTGCAGGGTGCCAGGCGGCAGGGCCCGGGCGAGCAGTTCGGGCAGCGCCTCGGCGCCGCCCTCGGGCAGGCACAGCCGGCCCGAGGCGAAGGCGCGCAGCGCCAGGTCCGCGCACCTGCTGGACGACGTCAGGTCCGGGTCGCACAGCAGGGCGGCGAGCAGGGGGCGCAGGAAGCCGTCGATCGTCCGGGCGGGCACGCCGCGGGCGGCGAGGGCGAGGCCCGCCGGGGCCTCGGGGCGGGACAGCAACCGTTCGAGGGGCGTGTGCGCGATCCGGGTGAGCGCGGCGCCGAGCCGGGCCTGGTCGACGGCGGTTCCCAGCGGGGCGCCCGCGCGGGCCCGGGGCACGGACGCGCCCCGCGGAAGGCCGCCGCGGGGCCGGGGCAGCGGCCTGGGCAGGGTGGCGGGCGGCCTGGGGGCGGTTGCGAGGGCGCGCACGGCATGGAGTGCGCCCCTTGCGCTCCCTCCGCCCGCCGGTGCGCCCGCCCTGCGCCGACGGCCGTCGCTGTGCAGCAGGACGCCCGGGGCGAAGGGGCGCAGGACGAGCCCGTCGAGCCCCGGAGTGCGGTGCAGTTCGGGATACGCCGTGTTCAGCAGCTGTCCGATCCGGTCCAGCCGGAAGCCGTCGACCTTCTCGGTCGACATGCGGCCGCCCGGACAGGGGGCGGCCTCCAGGACTGCGGTCGTGATTCCTGCGCTGGTCAGCCGATGTGCCGCCGTGAGGCCGGCGATGCCGGCTCCCACGACGACGACGTCTGCCTGGTACGCGGGCTCAAGCACGTGCCCCTCCTCGAGGTTGCGCGGCCGGTGGAGACGTCATGCCCCCAACGGGCGTCCGGGATGCCCGAGTTCGGATCGAGGTTAGGGCGGTGATCGGTCAGGGGCAGTCGCGCATGGACAGGGCACGGTCGCACAGCGGTCGCATACGGTCGTCGCCGGTGTCAGGCCGCCCGGATCGCGTCCTCGATCCCCGGAAACGCAAAGGCGAACCCCGACTCCAGCAGCCGCTTGGGCACCACCCGTTGGCTGCCCAGCACCTCGCCGGCCAGCTCCCCGAGAGCCGCCCGCAGCACCGCCTGCGGCACCGTGAAGAGGGTCGGCCGGTTCAGCACGCGCCCCATCGCCGCGGTGATCTCACGGTTCGTCAGCGGCTGCGGGGCGGTCAGGTTGAACGGCCCCGACAGGTCCTCGCGCGCGAGCAGATGCCGGATCGCGGCCACCTCGTCGTGCAGCGAGATGTACGACCAGTACTGCCGCCCGTCGCCCATCCGGCCCCCGAGCCCCGCCCCGAACAGCGGGAACATCCGCTGCCAGGCCCCGCCCCCGCGCGCCACCACCAGCCCGGTCCGCGGGAACACCGTCCGCACGCCCGCCTCCCGCGCGGGTGCCGCGGCAGCCTCCCACTCCACGCACAGCTCGGCCAGGAAGCCCCGCCCGGCCGGCGCGTCCTCGTCGACGATCCGGTCCCCGGTCTCCCCGTAGAAGCCGATCGCGCTGCCGTTGACGAACACCCGCGGCGGCCGGTCCAGCGCGGCCACCGCCTCCGCCAGCGCCGCCGTGCCCAGCACCCGGCTGTCGTGGATCTCCTTGCGGCGCGCCTCCGTCCAGCGCCGGTCGCCGACCCCGGCGCCCGCCAGATTGACCACGGCGTCACAGCCGTCGAGCCCGGCCGTGTCCACGTACCGTCCCCCGGGGTCCCAGCAGACCTCGTGCCCGCCCCGGGCCGCACGGCGCACCAGCCGCACCACCTCGTGCCCGTCCGCGGTCAGGGACCGCACCAGAGCACCGCCGATCAGACCGGAGGCACCCGCCACCGCGATTCGCTTGCGTTCCATGCCGCCCATCCTCACCGGTCGGGTCGCCGAAAGCCCGTGCGGCGGCCCGCCGTTCTCGGCCGGGGTGTCCGTCACGGACATCGTGCGGGCCCGCGCACCCCCCGTCGTAGGCTGCCCTCCATGTCGGTGCCCCGGATACGCCCTGCCCTGTTCGACGTACGCCTTGCCACGCTCGACGACGAGGAGGCCCTCGGCCGTCTCGACCGCGCGGTCTGGTCGTACCTGCACGCGGTCAGCCCGCCGCCGCGGCAGCCCTACGAGCCGTTCTTCACCGAGCGCACCGGGCCCCGGGACCATCTGGTCGCCGAACTCGACGGCCGGATCGTCGGCTACATCCGCCTGGGCCTGGCCACCTCGCTCGCCTCGAACGCGCACGTCCGCCAGATTCGCGGCCTCGCCGTCGCCGAGGAGGCCCGCGGGCGGGGCGTCGGACGCGCGCTGCTGCGCGCGGCCGTGGTGGAGGCCCGCCGTCAGGGCGCCCGGCGGATCAGCCTGCGCGTCCTCGGGCACAACACGGCCGCCCGTGCGCTGTACGCCTCCGAGGGCTTCGTCGTCGAGGGCGTGCAGCCCGAGGAGTTCTTCCTGGGCGGGGAGTACGTCGACGACGTACTGATGGGCCGCCCGCTGTGACACCCGGGACGTGACCGGCGGTCGCTCAGTGACACCTAGGACGTGATCGGCGGGCGGGCGGCTCAGGACGTGATCGGTGTGCCCGCCGTGACGCCTAGGACGTGATCAGTTCGCCGGTGTCCACGGGGGCCGTCGAGCGGGCCGCGCGCTCCGCGTCGGAGGAGACCTCGGCCGCAGTCAGCACATAGCCGGTCTCGTGGTCCGAGGTGGAGCGCGCGAAGACGACGCCGTACACCCGCCCGTCGGTGGTCAGCAGCGGACCGCCCGAGTTGCCCGGCCGCACGGTCGAGCGGATCGAGTAGATCTCCCGGGTGACGACGGAGTCGTTGTAGATGTCCCGGCCCGTCGCCTTCATCCGGTTCGCGACCGTCGCCGCCTGGAGGTTCAGGTCGCCGTCCTGCGGATAGCCCGCGACCACCGCCGCCTCGCCGCGCCCTGCCTCGTCGTCCAGGCGCAGCACGGGGGCGCGCAGATTGGGCACGTACAGCACCGCCACGTCCCTGCCCGGGTCGAACAGCACCACCCGGGCCCGGTACGACTGCCCGACGCCGCCGACGCGCACGCCCAGGCGGTCGATGCCGGCCACCACGTGCGCGTTGGTCATCACATGCTCCGCCGCGTACACGAAGCCACTGCCCTCGCGGCCCTGATCGCCCGAGGAGCCCTCGATCTTCACCGTGCTCCGCTCGGCCGCCCGGGTCGCGCGCGGGGTGACGTTGTCGCCGGAGGGCGCGGCCACCTGGGAGGTCGACTCGTTCTCGAACGGGTTGAAGACCTGCGGGAAGCCCGCCTGGGTCAGCGCGGACGTGGCGTTCGAGAACCAGGCCGGAGTGGTGTCCGGCATCACCCGCTGCACCCCGCCGAGCAGCGCCGAGTCACGGATCGCCGTCGTCACCAGCGGGGACGAGGACGCGCCCAGGACGCTCGCGGCCACCCACGCCACGAGCAGCACGGCGACCGTGTTCGCCGCGGCCCCGCCGATCCCGTCCGCCACCCGCAGCGGCCCCCGGTCCAGCTCGCGTCTCAGCTTCAGTGCCAGCCGCCCGGCCAGTTCGTGCCCCACCGCCGCGGGCACCAGCACCGTCAGTACCGCGGTGATCGTCGCCGCCGTCGTCCCCGGCGTCACCAGGCGCATCACCCACGGCAGGATCCACACGCCGATCACCGCGCCGCCCACGAACCCGGCGAGCGAGACGCAGCCGGCCACCAGCCCACGCCGGTAGCCGGACCCGGCGTAGGCCAGGATCACCAGCAACAGCACCAAGTCGAGCAGGTCCACGGAGCCGCCTTTCTCTCGGACCCCTCAAGGGGCGTCTCCTAGTACGCGCGGGACGGACCCGGTGATCAGCCGCGTACGGCCGACCGGCCGGAGGCCGCCGCACACGCGTGTACCCACAGAAACGCCGCGGACCGGGACGATGGTTCCACCGGGTGGCACGCCACACATCGCGGTCCATGTCGTCCGCCCCGACAGTGGGACCATGTGTGTCTTCCGACCCGGCTTTCGAAGAGTGCGCATGAAACGAGAACCGCGTTTCCCGCGGGTGCCGAGCACCGTGCTGGTGCTGCTGGCCTGCCTGCCCGGGTTCATCGCCGTCGTCGCGCTGGCGCTGTACGCGGGCGGTGGCGGCGGCGCCGCGAGGGCCTCGCTGGCCGCCCGGCCCGAGCACCCGGCCGCCAGCGCGAGCCCGCACTCCGCCCACACCGCGGCCAGACCGCGCATCCTGCCGCGCTCCGCCTGGCTGGACGCCACCGCCTCGCACCCGCAGCCGCCGCCGCGCTACGACGACAAGGTCGTCGCCGTCTTCATCCACCACACCGACTCGCCCAACGGCTACAAGTGCGCCGACGCGCCCCGCATCATCCGCTACCTGTACTCGGGCCAGACCGGCGCCCGGAGCTGGGACGACATCGGCTACAACTTCGTCGTCGACCGCTGCGGCACCATCTACGAGGGCCGCGCGGGCGGTGTCGACCGCGCGGTCACCGGCGCCCACACCCAGGGCTTCAACCACCGCACCGCGGGCATCGCCGCCCTGGGCACCTTCACGGACGGAGCCGTGCCCAAGGCGATGACCGACTCGATCGCGGCGCTGGCCGCCTGGAAGCTGGGCCTGGCCGACGTCGACCCGCGCATCCGGGTGCGCCTCGTGTCCAGCAACAGCCTCAGCCGCTACCCGGCCGGCAAAGCCGCCATGCTGCCCGCCCTGGCGGCGCACCAGGACGGCTTCATGACCAGCTGCCCCGGCGCGGCCCTCATCGCCAAGCTCCCGGCCATCCGGGAGGCGGCGGCGCGGCTCCAGGGCAGGACACCCACAGCGAAGCCACAGACGGGGCGCAGGCTCCTCAGATGACGGCGGCCTACGGTCGGTGGCGACAGCAGCCGACCGGAGGCGGGGAACTCATGAGCAGCAGGCGTACGACCGACCGCCGCACGGACACCGCGGAACGGGACACCGGCCGCTCGGGGGCCGCGCGCAGCCCGTGGGCGGTGCTGTGCGCGGTCGCGACCGTCGTCCTGGGGCCGGCCGCGGTGACCGCGTCAGCCCTCGACCAGGCCAACAGGGCGCCACTGCACCACGCGGCGGCCGAGCAGCCGCAGGCCTACCTCCCGTCGGACCCGGGCCGCCGCCGCGCGTCCGCGTGAACCCGGGGCGCACGGCGTCGCGGGGCGGGCGCGAAGAGGCGAGAAGAGACGAGAAGGGGCGAGAAGGGGCGGGAGGGGCCAGGAAGGGGCGGGAGAGGTCGGACAGGCCCTATCCCCGGAAGCGGTCCCACAGCCTCGGGTAGCGCTCCGCGAGTGCCTGCTCGCTCTCGAAGTCGATCGGCGCGCCCTCGGGCTCCGCGGGCGCGGCCGGGATGCCCAGGTCCGGGGCGACGGTGCCGGTGAGCTGCTCGTAGGCCTCGTCGGCCGCGAAACCGAGCTCCTCGCCGTCGCCGTCGATCTCCTCGTCGAACTCGCCCAGCAGGTCGGCCAGCGAGTCCGGGCCGTGCAGCGCGCCCTCGAAGACGTCCCGGCCCTGGCCGATCAGCCAGCACCTGAAGAAGTCGAACGCGTCGTCACTGGCCCCGTCGAGCAGCACCCAGGCGGCCCCCCACAGGTCCCAGGTGTAGGCGCGGTTGTAGCGGGACTCGAAGTGGCGTGCGAAGTCGAGCACCGAGTCCGGGTCCAGCCGCAGCAGCCGGTCCGTCAGCACGTCGGCCTGCTCCTCGGGGTCGCCGTCGGCGGCCTCGCGGGCGGCGTCCACGAGTTCCCAGAACTCCGTCTCGTCCATCACTGGTCCAGCATCGTGCCTGGCGGGGGACGACGCACGTGGAGTGCGGCGGATCGTTATGAGCGGTACAGCCCGGCGAACCGGGCCGCGTCCCGCGCGAACCGCTCCCGCAGCCTCGCGGGCGCCAGCACCTCGACCTCGGGCCCGAGCCCGGTGAGCTGACCGTGGGCGACCTCCTCGGACTCCACCGGCAGGGTCGCCGTCACCCAGCCGTCCCGGTCCGGGGCGCCCGCGGCCGCCAGCGCCTGCCGGGCGGAGCGCGGATCGACGGCGTACGGCAGCCTGCGTATGCCTTCGCCGGACAGCCGCACCACGACCTCGGCCCGCAGCAGGGAGCACGCGAACTGCTCGGCCCGCTCCTGCCAGAAGGCGGGCAGGTCGAACGCCTCGTCGCGGGTGAAGCGCTCCCCGCCGGCGGCCACCGCCGTGAACCGGTCGATCCGGTAGACCCGCAGGGCGCCGCCGTCCGCCACCCGCGCGCACAGGTACCAGACGCCCGCCTTGAGCACGAGCCCGTACGGCTCCAGCTCCCGCTCGACCTCGCGCCCGGCCTCCGGCCCGGACTCCCGCTCGGTCTCCCGCCCGGCGCCGGGTTCCGGCCGTCCGTCGCGCTCAGCGCGCCCGCCGGGCTCCGGCCGCCCGCCGTGCTCCGTACGCCGGTAGCGGGCGGTGATCCGCCGGTCGTCCCACACGGCGTCCGCCACGGCGGGCAGCAGCTCGGGCGTGGCGGGCTCGGCGAACCAGTTGGGGGCGTCGAGATGGAAGCGCTGCGCCGCCGAGCGCGAGGCGTCCCGCAGCGAGGGCAGCAGCGCCGCCGACACCTTCAGCCGGGCCGCCGAGGCCGCGTCCTCCAGCCCCATCTCCCGCAGCGCCCCCGGCACCCCGCTCAGGAACAGCGCCTCGGCCTCGCCGCGGGCCAGTCCGGTCAGCCGCGTACGGTATCCGCCGACCAGCCGGTACCCGCCGGCCCGCCCCCGCTCCGCGTACACCGGGACCCCCGCCTCGGAGAGGGCCTGCGCGTCCCGGGTGACGGTCCGCTCCGAGACCTCCAGCTCCACGGCCAGCTCGGCGGCGGTCATGGAGCTCCGGGACTGGAGCAGCAGGACCATCTTGATCAGCCGGGCAGCGCGCATGCCGTCATCATGCCGGGCCCCACTGACAGCGAGGGGGCGCGTCCGGGCGCACATGACAGTGGAGGGGCACGGCGGTCGGTCACCGTGCCCCTCCACCGGATCCAGTGTTACAGGCCGTACCGGTCCCGTGCTTCCTTCACCGCGGTCGCCTTGACCTCACCGCGCCGGGCGAGCTGCGCCAGCGCCGCGACGACGACCGACTGGGCGTCGACGCCGAAGTGACGGCGGGCCGCCTCGCGGGTGTCCGACAGGCCGAAGCCGTCGGCGCCCAGCGAGGACCAGTCCTGCTCGACCCACTGCGCGATCTGGTCGGGGACCTGGCGCATGTAGTCGGAGACCGCGAGCACCGGGCCCTCGGCGCCGTGCAGCGCCTGACGGACGTACGGGACGCGCTCCTCGCCGCGCAGCAGGGCCGCGTCGGCCTCCAGCGCGTCGCGGCGCAGCTCGGTCCAGGACGTGGCGGACCAGACGTCCGCGGCCACGCCCCACTCCTCGGCGAGCATCCGCTGCGCCTGCAGGGCCCAGTGGATCGCCGTGCCGGAGCCCAGCAGCTGGATGCGCGGGGGGTTGGCCCCGGCCACGTTCAGGCCCGCCGACTCCGCCGTGTTGAAGCGGTACAGGCCCTTGACGATGCCCTCGTCGATGCCGAGGCCGGACGGCTTGGCCGGCTGCGGCATCGGCTCGTTGTAGACGGTGAGGTAGTAGAAGACGTTCGGGTCCTCGCCCGGGGCGGCCTCGCCGTACATGCGGCGCAGACCGTCCTTGACGATCGTCGCGACCTCGTAGGCGAAGGCCGGGTCGTACGTCAGGGCCGCCGGGTTGGTCGCGGCGATGACGGGGGAGTGGCCGTCCGCGTGCTGGAGGCCCTCACCGGTCAGCGTGGTGCGGCCGGCCGTGGCGCCGACCAGGAAGCCGCGGCCGAGCTGGTCGGCGAGCTGCCACATCTGGTCGGCGGTGCGCTGCCAGCCGAACATCGAGTAGAAGATGTAGAACGGGATCATCGCTTCGCCGTGCGTGGAGTACGCGGTGGACGCGGCGATGAAGTCGGCCATCGAACCGGCCTCGGTGATCCCCTCGTTGAGGATCTGGCCGTTCTTGGCCTCCTTGTAGTACATCAGCTGGTCGCGGTCGACCGGCTCGTACGTCTGGCCCTTGGGCGAGTAGATGCCCAGCGACGGGAAGAGCGACTCCATGCCGAAGGTGCGCGCCTCGTCGGGGACGATCGGCACCCAGCGCTTGCCCGTCTCCTTGTCGCGGACCAGGTCCTTGATCAGGCGGACGAACGCCATGGTGGTGGCGACGTTCTGGGAGCCGGAGCCCTTGTCGAAGGAGGCGAACGCCTTCTCGGCGGGGGCCGGCAGCGGGGCGAGCGCGTGCGTGCGGCGGGCCGGGGCCGGGCCGCCGAGCGCCGCGCGGCGCTCCTGGAGGTAGCGCACCTCGGGGGCGTCCGCGCCCGGGTGGCCGTAGGGGACCACGCCGTCGGCGAAGTCGCTGTCCGGGATGGGGAGTTCGAGCAGGTCGCGCATCGTCTTGAACTCGTCCACCGTCAGCTTCTTCATCTGGTGGTTGGCGTTCTTCGACGCGAAGCCCTCGCCGAGGGTGTGGCCCTTGACGGTCTGGGCCAGGATGACGGTCGGCGCGCCCTTGAACTCCAGCGCCGCCTTGTAGGCCGCGAAGACCTTGCGGGACTCGTGGCCGCCGCGGGAGAGGTGGAAGCAGTCGAGGATCTTGTCGTCGCTCAGCAGCTTCGCCATCTCGACGAGCGCCGGGTCCTTGCCGAAGAAGTCCTCGCGGATGTAGGCGGCGCCGCGCGTCTGGTACGTCTGCACCTGGGCGTCGGGTACCTCGCGCAGCCGGCGTACGAGCGCGCCGGTGGTGTCGAGCTGGAACAGCTCGTCCCAGGCGGTGCCCCAGAGCGACTTGACGACGTTCCAGCCCGCGCCGCGGAACTGGGCCTCCAGCTCCTGCACGATCTTGAAGTTGGCGCGCACCGGGCCGTCGAGGCGCTGGAGGTTGCAGTTGATGACGAAGGTCAGGTTGTCCAGACCCTCGCGGGAGGCGAGCGCGAGAGCCGCCGTCGACTCGGGCTCGTCCATCTCGCCGTCGCCGAGGAAGGCCCAGACGTGGGACGCGGAGACGTCCTTGATGCCGCGGTTGGTCAGGTAGCGGTTGAAGCGCGCCTGGTAGATCGCGGAGAGCGGGCCGAGGCCCATCGACACCGTCGGGAACTCCCACAGCCAGGGCAGCCGCCGCGGGTGCGGGTAGGAGGGCAGGCCGTTGCCGGCCGCCTCCTGGCGGAAGTTGTCCAGGTGCTGCTCGGTGAGCCGGCCGTCGAGGAAGGCGCGGGCGTAGATGCCGGGGGAGGCGTGGCCCTGGATGTAGAGCTGGTCGCCCGAGCCGTCGGCCTCCTTGCCCCGGAAGAAGTGGTTGAAGCCGGTCTCGTACAGCCAGGCCGCGGAGGCGAAGGTGGCAATGTGGCCGCCGACTCCGTGCTTCGCGCCGCGGGTCACCATGGCGGCCGCGTTCCAGCGGTTCCACGCGGTGATGCGGGCTTCCATCTCCGGGTCACCGGGCACGGTCGGCTCGGCGGCGGTCGGGATGGTGTTGACGTAGTCCGTCTCCAGGAGCTTGGGCAGCGCGATGCCGTTGCCCTCGGCACGCTCCAGCGTCCGGCGCATCAGGTACGCCGCACGGTGCGGCCCGGCCGCCTCGGCGACCGCGTCGAGGGAGGCCTGCCATTCGGCGGTCTCCTCCGGGTCACGGTCCGGGAGCTGGTCGAGCGCGCTCGGCTGGATGGCGTTGGGGTCGGTCATTTCGCCGCCTTCCTCAGTCGAAGGGGGTTCCCTGTGAGGTATTTCGGGGGGTTGCCCTTGGTCTTTGGCAGGACAGGGCATGGGGCTCTCTGGTGGAAGCCCGTCGGTGACTCTAACCCCCTGATCGATGATCGATCAAAGAGTCGAGGGCAAAATCTCTTGATGACGAGAAAGTCGGCACCGCGTGCCCTCCAGGCAGGCACGCGGTGCCGACTTTTTCGCTGATTCCGCTCGGATTCCCGCAGGTGAGCGCGGCTGTGCTCGGCTGCGCCCGGCCGTGTCAGGGGCGCGTCAGGGGTGCGTCAGGGACGCGGAGCGCAGCCAAGGACATGCGCCTTCACGAGCTCCGCGATGCGCGGGTCGCGGCGCAGGAACGCCTGCACCAGTTCCTCGTGCTCCTCGGCGTACGACTGCTGCACCGTCCCCAGCCAGCGGATCGACAGTGCCGTGAACACCTCGATGCCGAGCCCCTCCCAGGTGTGCAGCAGCACCGAGTTGCCGGCCGCCCGCACCAGTTCCCGGTGGAAGCCCACGGTGTGCCGCACCTGGGCCGTGCCGTCCGCCTTGCGGTCGGCCTCGTACAGCGCGGCGACATGCGGTTCCAGGGCCGAGCAGTCCGCCGCCAGCCGGTCCGCCGCCAGCTCCGCCGCGATGGCCTCCAGACCGGCCCGGACGGGATAGCTCTCCTCCAGGTCGGCCGCGGTCAGGTTGCGCACCCGTACGCCCTTGTTGGGTGCCGACTCGATCAGCCGCAGCGACTCCAGTTCGCGCAGCGCCTCGCGCACCGGTGTCTGGCTGACCTCCAGCTCGGTCGCGATCCGCCGCTCCACGATCCGCTCGCCCGGCTGCCAGCGCCCGCTGACGATCCCCTCCACGATGTGCTCGCGGATCTGTTCGCGCAGCGAGTGGATGACGGGCGCGGTCATGAGAGCTCCTTAGGGAGGGACCCACAGGCCCCCGGGGGCGTTTGACCATTAGACAATAAGGCCGCGGACACGTCCCGCAGGGGCGCATCGGGGCGCTTTCGCGCAGGTGAGACGAGGCTTACACGCTGTCCACGGCCGTTGACCCGCCGGACATGCGCCGGTGCCCCCGGCCGGAGGTTCCGGACGGGGGCACCGTGGGAGCGCTGTGCGAGGACTGCTCCTCAAGCTTCCTGCAAGGACTACAGGCCGAGCTCGATCTCGAACTCGCCGGCCTCCAGGATCGCCTTGACCGCGGTCAGGTAACGCGCGGCGTCGGCACCGTCCACCAGGCGGTGGTCGTAGGACAGGGTCAGGTACGTCATGTCGCGGACGCCGATGACCGTGCCCTCCTCCGTCTCGATGACGGCCGGACGCTTGACCGTGGCACCGATGCCCAGGATCGCGACCTGGTTCGGCGGCACGATGATCGTGTCGAACAGCGCGCCGCGCGAGCCGGTGTTGGAGATGGTGAAGGTCGCGCCGGACAGCTCGTCCGGGGTGATCTTGTTGGCGCGGACCTTGCCCGCCAGGTCGGCGGTGGCCTTGGCGATGCCGGCGATGTTCAGGTCGCCCGCACCCTTGATGACCGGGGTCATCAGGCCCTTCTCCGAGTCCACCGCGATACCGATGTTCTCGGAGTCGAAGTAGGTGATCGTGCCCTCGGCCTCGTTGATCCGGGCGTTGATGACCGGGTGGGCCTTCAGCGCCTGGGCCGCCGCCTTCACGAAGAACGGCATCGGGGAGAGCTTGACGCCCTCGCGGGCCACGAAGGAGTCCTTCGCCTGCGCGCGCAGCTTCATCAGACGGGTGATGTCGACCTCGACGACCGAGGACAGCTGCGCCTGCTCGTGCAGGGCCTTGACCATGTTGTCGCCGATGACCTTGCGGATGCGGGGCATCTTGACGGTCTGGCCACGCAGCGGGGAGACCTCCAGCGCCGGGGCCTTCTTGGCGGCCGGGGCGGCGGCGGCCGGAGCCGGGGCAGCGGCGGCGGCCTTCGCGGCCTCGGCGGCGGCGATGACGTCCTGCTTGCGGATACGACCGCCGACACCGGTGCCCTTGACGGCGGACAGCTCGACACCGTTCTCGGCGGCGAGCTTGCGCACCAGGGGGGTCACGTAGGCGCCGTCGTCACCGGCGGGGGCGGCCGGGGCGACCGGCGCGGGCGCGGCCGGAGCGGCGACCGGGGCCTGAGCGGCGGCCGGAGCCGCGACCGGAGCCGGAGCCGCGACCGGAGCAGGGGCGGCGACCGGGGCGGGCGCGGGAGCCGGGGCGGCCGGAGCCACCGGGGCGGCGGGGGCCGGAGCCGGGGCCGGAGCGGCCGCGACCGGGGCCGGAGCCGGGGCCGCCGGGGCCGGGGCCGGGGCCGGAGCGGCCGGGGCCGGGGCGGCGGCCGGGGCGGCGCCCGGGGAACCGATGACGGCGAGCTTGGCGCCGACCTCGGCGGTCTCGTCCTCGCCGACCACGATCTCCAGCAGCACGCCGGAGACGGGCGCCGGGATCTCGGTGTCGACCTTGTCCGTGGAGACCTCGAGCAGCGGCTCGTCCTCCGAGACCTCCTCGCCGACCTGCTTCAGCCAGCGGGTGACGGTGCCCTCGGTGACGGACTCGCCGAGCGCGGGCAGGACCACGTCCGTGCCCGAGGCGCCACCGGCCGGGGCGGCGGCCGGAGCCGCAGCGGGGGCGGGGGCGGCGACCGGGGCGGGGGCCTCGGCCACGGGCGCCGGGGCGGCGGCCGGAGCCGGCTCGGCGGCCGGAACCTCGGCCACAGGAGCCCCGGCGGCAGCCGTGCCGTCGTCGATGACGGCGAGCTCGGCGCCGACCTCGACGGTCTCGTCCTCGGCGACCTTGATGGAGGACAGCACACCGGAGACGGGGGAGGGGATCTCGGTGTCGACCTTGTCGGTCGAGACCTCGAGCAACGGCTCGTCGACCTCGACGCGCTCACCCTCGGCCTTCAGCCAGCGGGTGACGGTGCCCTCGGTGACGCTCTCGCCGAGCGCCGGAAGGGTTACGGAAACCGCCATGGTTTCGGTTGCTCCTAACGAATTGCGGAAGTCTGTGTGTGGCGTCTTCGACCGAGGGTCAGTCGTGCGCGTGCAGGGGCTTGCCGGCCAGCGCCAGGTGGGCCTCGCCGAGCGCCTCGTTCTGCGTCGGGTGGGCGTGGATGAGCTGGGCCACCTCGGCGGGCAGCGCCTCCCAGTTGTAGATCAGCTGGGCCTCGCCGACCTGCTCGCCCATCCGGTCGCCGACCATGTGGACGCCGACCACGGCGCCGTCCTTCACCTGGACGAGCTTGATCTCGCCGGAGGTGTTCAGGATCTTGCTCTTGCCGTTGCCGGCCAGGCTGTACTTGAGCGCGACGACCTTGTCCGCGCCGTAGATCTCCTTGGCCTTGGCCTCGGTGATGCCCACGGAGGCGACCTCGGGGTGGCAGTAGGTCACCCGGGGGACACCGTCGTAGTCGATCGGGACGACCTTCTGGCCGGCCAGGCGCTCGGCGACCAGCATGCCCTCGGCGAAGCCGACGTGCGCGAGCTGGAGCGTCGGGACCAGGTCGCCGACGGCGGAGATGGTGGGGACGTTCGTACGCATGTACTCGTCGACCAGGACGTAGCCGCGGTCCATCGCGACGCCCTGCTCCTCGTAGCCGAGGCCGGCCGAGACCGGGCCGCGGCCGACGGCGACGAGGAGGACCTCGGCCTCGAACTCCTTGCCGTCCGCGAGGGTGACCTTGACACCGTTCTGGGTGTACTCGGCCTTCGAGAAGAAGGTGCCCAGGTTGAACTTGATGCCGCGCTTGCGGAACGCGCGCTCAAGAAGCTTGGAGGAGTTCTCGTCCTCGACCGGGACGAGGTGCTTGAGGCCCTCGATGACGGTCACGTCGGCACCGAAGGACTTCCACGCCGAGGCGAACTCGACGCCGATGACGCCGCCGCCCAGGATGATCGCGGACTGCGGCACGCGGTCCAGGACGAGGGCGTGGTCCGAGGAGATGATGCGGTCGCCGTCGATCTCCAGGCCCGGCAGCGACTTCGGCACGGAGCCGGTCGCCAGCAGGACGTGGCGGCCCTGGACGCGCTGGCCGTTCACGTCGACGGAGGTGGGGGAGGACAGCCGGCCCTCACCCTCGATGTACGTCACCTTGCGGGACGCGATGAGACCCTGCAGACCCTTGTACAGGCCCGAGATGACGCCGTCCTTGTACTTGTGGACGGCCGGTACGTCGATGCCCTCGAAGGTGGCCTTGACGCCGAACTGCGCGCTCTCGCGGGCCTGGTCGGCGATCTCGCCCGCGTGCAGCAGGGCCTTGGTGGGGATGCAACCCCGGTGCAGGCAGGTACCGCCGACCTTGTCCTTCTCGATCAGGGCGACGTCCAGACCCAGCTGCGCCCCGCGCAGGGCCGCGGCGTAACCACCGCTGCCACCGCCGAGGATCACTAGGTCGAAAACGGTGCTGGCGTCGTTCGCCACGTCACGTCCTCCATGCATGTGCGCCACGCCGGTCTCCAGTGACCGGTCGGCGGCTGGTGTCCGGCCGCTCTTTTGCGTTCGGCCCTTCGGTGGGGGCCCTGTCCTGCCGAGCCCCATCTTCGCACTTGTCGAGGGTGGACGAGACGCGGGGCCTGAGTGTGAGGCGTCCCACGTCCGGTCGTGGCGACCGGGGGAGCGCTCCCCCGGAGGGGCGGGGGACCGTGCCGATCAGCGGCTCGGCCGCGGGTCCGCGGCCGACCGCACCGCCGTACCCGGAGGTACGCGGGGCGGACCGAGTGATCAGACGCACAGTCCCCCTGCCGGAGCGGACCGCGCTCCTCAGCCGAGGTCGCCGGCCGCCGTGAGCTCGGCGAGACGCACCAGGGTGCGCACCGCGCTGCCGGTGCCGCCCTTGGGCGTGTAACCGAAGGGCCCGCCCTCGTTGAAGGCCGGTCCCGCGATGTCGAGGTGCGCCCAGGTGATGCCCTCGCCGACGAACTCGCGCAGGAAGAGACCCGCGACCAGGCCGCCGCCCATCCGCTCGCCCATGTTGGCGATGTCGGCGGTGGGGGAGTCCATGCCCTTGCGCAGGTGCTCCGGCAGCGGCATCGGCCAGGCCGGCTCGCCGACCTCCTCGGCGGCCTCGTGCAGCGCGCTGCGGAACGATTCGTCGTTCGCCATGATGCCGAAGGTGCGGCTGCCCAGCGCCAGCACCATCGCGCCGGTCAGGGTCGCCACGTCCACGACGGCGTCGGGCTTCTCCTGGGAGGCCGCCCACAGCGCGTCGGCGAGGACCAGACGGCCCTCGGCGTCGGTGTTGAGGACCTCGACGGTCTTGCCGCTGTACATGCGCAGCACGTCACCCGGACGGGTGGCGGAGCCGGACGGCATGTTCTCGGCCAGCGCCAGCCAGCCGGTGACGTTGACCTCCAGGCCCAGACGGGCGGCCGCGACGACCGCGGCGAACACGGCGGCGGCACCGCTCATGTCGCACTTCATCGTCTCGTTGTGCCCGGCGGGCTTCAGCGAGATGCCGCCCGAGTCGTAGGTGATGCCCTTGCCGACGAAGGCGAGGTGCTTGTCCGCCTTCGAGGAGGTGTACGAGAGCTTGACCAGGCGCGGACCGGAGGCGGAGCCCCTGCCGACGCCGAGGATGCCGCCGTAGCCGCCCTTCTCCAGGGCCTTCTCGTCGAGCACCTGCACCTTGAGGCCGTGCTCCTTGGCCGCGGCCTG
The DNA here is from genome assembly GCF_053597355.1 of Streptomyces sp. NPDC001443. Classification (NCBI taxonomy): domain Bacteria; kingdom Bacillati; phylum Actinomycetota; class Actinomycetes; order Kitasatosporales; family Streptomycetaceae; genus Streptomyces; species Streptomyces sp. NPDC001443. The sequence goes on along the minus strand of NZ_JBSFIA010000002.1, from coordinate 412,142 downwards.
GGCGATGGCGGCGAAGGCCGCCGGGTCCAGGTCGTTCGGCGGCATGTTGACCAGGTCGCGGGCGCGGTTGAGCTCCTCGGTGACGGCGGTGGCGCGCTCGACGGCGGCCTTGTGCTCCTTGTCGCGGGGCTTGCCGCCGAGCAGCGCGGCCTCGGCCAGCGGGGTCTTGCCGGCCCGGGCCTTGGCGTCCTTGCCGTTCTCCTTGTAGGCGGTGAAGGCGTACGCGCCGAGCAGCACGCCCTCGGCGATCGCGCCGAGGGCGGCAGCGTCGGTGAGGGGCAGCGCGAAGGCGGCCTTCTTGACCCCGGTGAGGGTGCGGGCGGCCACGCCGGCGGCCCTGCGCAGTGCCTCGGCGTCGTAGGCGGCGTCCTTCTCGGGCTCCGCGCCCAGGCCGACCGCCACCACGAGGGGGGCCTTGAAGCCCGTCGGTGCGGGCAGCTTCGTCACCTCGCCCTCGGCACCGGAGGCACCGAGGGTCTCGAGGACGCCGGCGAGCCTGCCGTCGTAAGCCTGGTCCACGGCCTCGGCGCCCGGTGCGACGACCGGACCCTTCGAGCCCTTGGCGACACCGATCACGATGGCGTCGGCCCGGAGACCGGGCGCCGCGGCGGTGCTGAGAGTGAGAGCAGTCACGGTGGTGGAATCTCGCTTCCGGTGAGAAGTGTCTGTGGCCGAGCTGTGTGGGTCGACCTGGCCCGTGTGCCGACCTGGCGCGGCCGGCGGGCGCGGTCTCCACCAGTGCCCTCACCGGTGCGGCGGACCGGTGCGGACGTCTGGGAGGAGCCTACGCGCGTAAGGGCTTTCGCTCATTCCTGCGGGCGTTCACCCGTCGGTGGCGTCGTCGTCACTTGCCGATCCTCGCACTCCCCGCCCCGGGCTACACCCGGCGGGTCGCGAACGCTTGGACCGAACCACAGGCAGGCTGCCGCAGGCGCCGCCGTCCACGGCGTCGTCCGGGACGCGGCCCGCGATCCGCCGTCGTGTCGACTCCCTTACGGCGCCGCCGAGTTCGCTACGGAGCCGGTGTCGCCCCGGGAGCGGGCACGGGCGCGGCGGCGCCGCGGCCGAGCCCGAACCCGGTCACCGCCGTGCCGGCCACCCGGTCGGCGAGGGAGCGGCGGCCGGGCAGCAGGACCGGCAGGGCGTTGAGGAAGAAGACGGCGACCGCCACCACCCACACCGTCAGCGACAGCAGGAAGCGGCCCTCGACGAGCAGCACGCAGGCGACGGCGTACACCGCGACGTCCGCGGCGGTGGTCACCGCGGCCCGCAGCGCGGCCCGGCGCGGGGCGGTGCGGTCGACCTTCAGGCCGACCAGGCCCTTGCCGAGGGTGCGTCCGGCCAGGGCGAGACAGGTCCACTGGTAGAGGAAGGTGGCGACGACCAGCACGCCGAAGGCCTGCTCGACGTACAGCACCGCCTTGTTCCAGAGGGACAGCCCGAAGTGCTCCCCGGCGCCGAGGACGTCGCCGCGCGAGGCCAGCAGGTCGAGGCCGCCGCGGGTGGCGAGTCCGGGCACGTCGGTGACGAGCCCGGAGATCCGGTGGAAGGTGAGCACCGCCAGCGCCGACGCCCCCGCGAGCACCAGCGCGAAATCGATGAACCAGGCCATGGCGCGGCGCAGTTTCGGCACGAACGTCCCCCGATCGTGATCATCCGTCCGTGTGAGGCGCAACAGAGTAGCCCGCCCTCGGCCGCGGCTCGCCCGAGGGGCCGTCCCTCGGCCGGCGGTGAACTAGCGACCGAGGGACAGCAGTACGAGCGCGGCCGTCGCGGCCGTCTCGGCCAGGGCGCCGAACACGTCGCCGGTGACCCCGCCGAAGCGGCGCGTGCAGTGACGCAGCAGGAGTTCGGCGACGGCGAGCGCGGCGAGCGCCGACAACGCCGTGCGGACGAGGTCGTACGTCCCGAGGAGCGCGCCGGCGCCGGCCGCGGCGAGCACCGTGACGCCCGCCGCCCCCGCCGCCGCCCGCGCCGGGACCACCCCGGCGACCGCGGCCCCGAGGCCCTCGGGCCGGGCGGCCGGCACCCCGCCGCGGGCGGCCAGGGTCAGCGCCAGCCGCGCGACGGTCGCCGAGACGACGGCGGCGAGCGCCCCGCGGGCCCAGGAGGCGCCGTACAACTGGGCGAGCGCGGCCGTCTGGGCGAGCAGCCCGAGGACGAGCGTGATCACCCCGAACGGGCCGATGTCCGACTGCTTCATGATCCGCAACGCGTCCTCGGCGGGCTTGTTGCTGCCCAGCCCGTCGGCGGTGTCGGCCAGCCCGTCGAGGTGCAGCCCGCGGGTGAGCGCGGCCGGTACGGCGACGGTGGCGACGGCGGCGAGTGCCGGGCCGGCCCCCAGGAACAGCAGGAGCACGCCGAGCGCGGCGGCGCCGGCGCCGACCGTCAGTCCGGCCAGCGGAGCGCACAGCATTCCGGCGCGCGCGGCCTGCCGGTCCCACCGGGTCACCCGCACCGGGAGCACGGTCAGGGTGCCGAAGGCGAAGCGGAGGCCGTCCGGCCAGGCGGGGGTCTTGGGCATCGGCGCAGATTACCCGGCGGGCGGGGCGGCTCCAGCGGCCCCCGTGGATAAAGTGCGCATATGGGACATTGGTTGTACCGGAACATCGTCGAGCCGGGCAAACTGCCCCTGCTGCTCGCTCTCATGTCCTTCGTCGTCACCTTCGCGGTCACCCGGGTCGTCACCCGCATGATCCGGGCGGGCCGGGGACCCTTCGGCAACGTCAGGGCCGGCGGCCTGCACATCCACCACGTGGTCCCGGGTGTCGTGCTCACCGTCGCCGGCGGCTTCGGGGCGGTCGCCAGCGGCCGGGAGGGCTTCGCCGCGGGCCTGTCCGCGGTCGTCTTCGGGGTCGGCGCGGGCCTGGTCCTCGACGAGTTCGCGCTGATCCTGCACCTCGACGACGTCTACTGGAGCGAGGAGGGACGCAAGAGCGTGGAGGCCGTGGTGCTCACCGCCGCCCTGGTCGGGCTGCTGCTGTCCGGCTTCGCCCCGTTCGGTGTCAACGACCTCTCCCAGGACGAGATCGCGGACCGCGGCACCGTCATCGCGACCGTCGCCGTCAACTTCCTCTTCTCCCTGGTCGCGCTGAGCAAGGGCAAGGCGCGGACCGCGGTCTTCGGGGTGATCGTGCCCGTGATCGCCCTGGTCGGCGCGATCCGGCTGGCCCGCCCCGGATCCTTCTGGGCCAGACGCTGCTACCGCCACCGCCCGCGCGCCCGTGCCCGGTCCCGGCTGCGGGCCTACCGCCACGACCGCCGGTGGGCCGGACCCCGCCGCGCCCTGGAGGACTGGATCGGCGGCAAACCCGACCCGTCCCCGGCCCGACTGCCGGGCCCCGACGGCCGGTAGGGCCTGCCGGGCCGCTCCGGGCCGGGCCGCTCCGGGCCGGGCCGCTCCGGGCCGGTCGGGAACGGTCGGGCGGGTCCGGGCAGGCGGAGCCGGGCGGCGTCAGGAGGGGGAACGGGCGGACGGAGCCGGGCGGCGTCAGGAGGGGGAACGGGCGGACGGACCCGGGCGGCGTCAGGGCGGGTCGGACGACAGGTCCACCGGGGTGCCGAACCGTCGTGCCGGTCCCCGGTGCGGCAGCCGGTGCCGCAGCGCCGTGGCACCGCACAGCGCCACCGTCGCCGCGAGCGCCGCCAGATGCTCCTTGCCTGCCAGGTTCTCCTTCAGCAGCACCTCGACGACCATCGCCAGGGCCACCGCGCCCGCGGTCGCGTACGCGCCGTAGCGCCAGCCGAGGCAGATCGCCAGCCCCACCACGGCCGCCGAAGGGCCGGTGTCCACGACCTGGGCGTCCGAGGCGGGCAGCCCCAGCGGACGGCCGGGTCCGAGCGCGATGCCCAGCCGGGCGTAGAGCGTCCCGGCCAGCGTGGCGGTGTACGCCACGAGCAGGGTCCGCCACCGGCCCAGACAGATCTCCGCGATCCCGAACACGAACAGGATCTGGGCGAGCGCGCCCCACACCGGCAGGTCCAGCGCCGGTACGAACAGCGACAGGGGGGTACGCAGCAGGGCGGCCCACAGCGGGTCCTCGGCGCGCACCGCGCCGACGCCCTGCACGAACCCGTAGCCCCACGGCTGGTTCTGTACGACCTGTATCACCGCGGTCAGGCACACCGCCCCCAGGCTCATCGGGACCGCCCGCCGACGCCGCTTCAGCAGCGGCTCGCGCACCGTGACGTACAGCAGACCCCATTCGGCGCGGGCCCAGCGGGCGATCCTGTTCATCCGGCGTCCCTCATCCCCGTGGTCTCATCTGTGCGTGTCCAGGTGCCTGCGGTGCAGCCACTTGGGCAGCCCCGGCGCCTCCAGGAACCCCTCCGCCCGTGCCGCCGCGACACCGATGCGCAGCAGGTCCCCGCTCTTCTCGAAGAGCAGGAACCGCGGTTCCCAGATGGGCCGGTACTTGGCGTTGGCCCGGTACAGCGACTCGATCTGCCACCAGCGCGAGAAGAAGCTGAGCAGCGAACGCCACAGCCGCAGCACCGGTCCGGCGCCGAGACGCGCACCACGTTCGAAGACCGAACGGAACATCGCGAAGTTGAGCGACACCTGAGTGATCCCGATCTCGTGGGCCCGCCGCAGCAGTTCGATGACCATGAACTCCATCAACCCGTTGTCGGAGCCGCGGTCACGCCGCATCAGATCGAGCGACAGCCCGTGCGGCCCCCACGGCACGAAGGACAGCAGTGCCCGCAACCGCCCCTCCCCGTCCAGGCATTCGAGCATCACGCAGCGCCCGTCCTCCGGGTCGGCGAGCCGCCCCAGCGCCATGCTGAACCCGCGCTCGGTCGCCCCGTCGCGCCAGTCGTCGGCCCGGGCGACGAGATCCGCCATCTCCTGCGCGGAGATGTCCTCGTGCCGCCGGATGCGGACCGTGCAGCCCGCCCGGCGCACCCGGTTGCAGGCCTGCCGCACGGTCCGCATGGCCCTCCCCTCCAGGGTGAACTCGGCGACCTCCACGATCGCCTCGTCGCCGAGTTCGAGCGCGTCCAGGCCGTGCCGCGCGTACACCGTGCCCGCCTCCTCGCCCGCCCCCATCACGGCCGGGATCCAGCCGTGGGCACGGGCCTCGGCGAGCCACGGCTCGATCGCCCCCGGCCAGGCCTCCGGGTCCCCGATCGGGTCCCCGGAGGCCAGCGACACCCCGCCGACGACCCGGTAGGCGACCGCCGCCTTGCCCGTCGGCGACCAGACGACGCTCTTCTCCCTGCGCAGCGCGAAGTACCCCAACGAGTCCCGCTCGCCCTGCTGTTCGAGCAGGACGCGCAGTCGTTTCTCGTCGTCCTCGGTGAGCGGGTCGACGGCGCGCCGGGAGCGGAAGGCGGCGTAGAACACGGCCAGCACCAGCGCCGTGCTCAGGACGTTGACCGCGACGTCGGCCCAGTTCGGCGTCGAGATGCCCGGGTAGCGGGACTCGTCGGCCGCCACCGAGACCAGCCGCAGCGTCCCGTACCGCCAGCGCTCGGAGAACGTCGAAAGACCGGCGTCCGCGGCCTGGTTGGTGACCGTCACCAGCAGCGCGGCCAGCAGCGAGGACAGCAGCAGTCCACCGGCCGCGACCACCGCGGCGAGCCGGGGGTTGGCGCGGTCGCCCTTGGCGTAGAACTCGCGCCGCCCGACGAGCAGGGCGCCCACGAAGACCGCGGTGAGACCGAGCGAGATCCAGTTCTGCGCGTACTGCCGGACCTCCGGGAACGCCATCGCGAGGGCGAACAGCACCAGGAACGGGCCGCTCAGCCCGAGATTCAGGATCCACGCGGCCCGCTTGCGACGGCGCATGGTGACGGCCAGGAACGCGGTGAACACACCCGACGCGAACCCGGCCGTCAGCAGGTACGGCGTGAAGAGGTTCTCCTGGTTGTGCCGGCGCACGTCCTGTCCCAGGGAGACCCACACCGCACTGAGGAAGTTGACGAAGGCGATCGCCCGCAGATACCAGACGGCGAGGCTCGCGGCCCGCCGCGAGGCTCCGGTGCTACGGCGATCCCGGACAGGCGCGATACGGACATCTCCCATGAAGGGTGATCATATGGGGGAGCCTACCGTGAACCGCTCTTTCGTCACCGCCCTGTCTGACAGCCGCGCGTCGTGCCCGACGGCTGTGCGTCGTGCCCGACGACCACGCGTCGTGCCCGATGGCCGCGCGGCCTGTCGCACGGCGGTGCGTCTCGGCTCGCGGTCGTGCGTCCGCCGGTGCGGCGGTGCGCCAGTGCGCCGGTGCGCCGGTACGTCGGTACGTCGGACGGCTGGACGGCCGGACGGCTGGGTGGCCGGGTGGTCGCCCCGTCATCCGCCACCTGCCACCCGCCGGCCCGCCGACCGGTCCCGGCCGGGTGCCGTTCAGACCCCGTCGGGCCCTTCCGGCGTCTCGGGCTGCTCAGGCTTCTCCTGCTCGTCCGCGTGCTCGCCCTGTTCGCCCTGCTCGGCGTCCGGCTCCTCCGCCTTCTCGACCTCCGGTCGCTCCGGGAGCTCCGCCGCCAGGGCCGCGGCGGCCTGCACCAGGGGCAGGGCCAGCAGCGCGCCCGCTCCCTCGCCGACGGTCATCCCCTGCTCCAGCAGCGGCTCCAGGGCCATCCGGTCCAGCGCCTTGGCCTGCCCCGGCTCGCCGCTGCCATGCCCGGCCAGCCACCAGTCCGGCGCCCGGAACGCGATCCGCTGGCCGACCAGCGCGCACGCCGCCGTCACGACCCCGTCCAGGACCACGGGCAGCTTGCGCACCGCGCTCTGCAGCAGGAAACCGGTCATCGCGGCGAGGTCGGCACCGCCCACCGCCGCCAGCAGCCGCAACTGGTCGCCGAGCACCGGCCGGGCCCGGCGCAGCGCGTCCCGGATCGCCGCGCACTTGCGCATCCACGCCAGGTCGTCGATCGCGAGCCCGCCGCGCCCGGTCACCACGGACGCGTCGGTCCCGCACAGCGCGGCGACCAGTACCCCCGCCGCCGTGGTCCCGCCCACGCTCACATCGCCGAGCACCACAAGATCCGTACCGGAGTCGGCCTCCTCGTCGGCCACCGCGACCCCGGCGAGGAACGCGGCCTCCGCCTCCTCGAGCGTCAGCGCGTCCTCGACGTCGATGGACCCGCTGCCGCGTCGCACCCGGTGCCGTACGACGTCCGCGGGCAGTTCGTCCGGCTCGCAGTCCAGCGCCATGTCCACGACCCGCACCGGTACGCCCAGCCGCCGGGCCAGCACGGAGACGGGCCGGCCGCCCTCCAGTACCGCCCGCACCAGCTCCGCGGCGCTGCCCGCGGGCCGGGCCGAGACGCCGCGTGCGGCGATGCCGTGATCCCCGGCGAAGAGGATCACGCGGGGCCGTTCGACCGGCCGCACCGGCACCGCCGACTGTGCCGCGGCCAGCCACTCACCCAGGTCGTCGAGGCGCCCCAGCGATCCGGGCGGCACGATCTGACGCTCCCTGCGCGCCTCGGCGTCGCGGCGCACCCCGCCGTCGGGACGCTCGATCAGATCGGTGAAGTCGTCGAGATTAAGCGAGCTCATTCGCCGAACAGTACCGGCACCGATCGAGCGTGTCGGCGCCACATCGCCACCCCGCGCGCACGACGTCGTTGCACCCAAGATCGGGATCCCATACGTTCCACTTTGCGGCGAAATGGTCGGACCTCGACCCTGCCCTGCCGTCGCCCTCTCGCCCCACCGGGAGCCGCCCATGTCCTCGAAGCCCGTCCCGCCCCCCGCCGCCCTCGCCGCTCCCCACGCCGAACGGCGCCGTGCCCGCTACGCGGCCGAACTCGCCCGGGGCACCGCCCACTTCCACGAACCGCGCCGCACGGACTGCCCCTGGTGCGGCTCGGTCCGGCTGCGCACCCGGCTGCGCGCCCCCGACCTGGTCCAGGGCAAGCCGGGCACCTTCGTCGTCGACGAGTGCCGGGACTGCGCGCACGCCTTCCAGAACCCCCGTCTGACCGCCGAGGGCATCGCCTTCTACCAGCGGGACCTGCACGAGACGCACCCCGACGAGCTCGCCGTCCGTACGACGGGCGCCCTCGGCGCGCGCGCCCGCCGCGGACGGCTGCACGCCACCGCTCGCGCGATGCTGCCGTTCCCCGAGCCGGAGAGCTGGCTGGACGTGGGCACGGGACACGCCCACTTCCCGGAGAGCGCCAAGCAGGTGTTCGCCTACACCTCCTTCGACGGCCTCGACCCCACCCCCCGGGTGGCCCGTGCCCGCGCGGCCGGGCGGGTCGAGGAGGCCCACGTGGGCCTGCTGACCACCCCGGAGATCGCCGCCCGGCTGCGCGCCCGCTACGACGTGGTGAGCATGCTCCGACACCTGGAACACACGACCGACCCCCGCGCGGAACTCCACGCCGCCCTCGCGGTGCTCCGGCCCGGCGGCCATCTGCTGCTCGAACTCCGCGACCCGCGCAGCGCGTTCGCGACCCTGCTCGGCAAGTGGTGGCTCCCGTACGGCCAGCCCCGCCACCTCCAGCTGATCCCGCTGCCCAACCTGTGCGCGGAACTGGAGTCCCGGGGCTGCACGATCGTCACCGTCGACCGCCGGGCGGGCCATGTCCCGTACGACCTGGCCGGCGCCCTGTCCCTGGCCGTCACCCGCGCCCTGCCCGCGCCGGACGCCCCCTGGCGGGCGGCCCCGCCCGGCGCGCTGCCGCGGCGGCTGCGCACCGCGCTGCTCGGCGCGAGCACACCGTTCGTCGCGGCGGCCGCGACGCTGGACCACGTCCTGGCCCCGCTGCTGCGCCGCACCCGCTTCTCCAACACCTACCGCGTCATCGCCCGCCGCGACTGACCTCCCCGGCGCGTCGGAACCCGGTCCCGCGCCCGGCCGGAACCGCTTCCCGGGCCTGGCCGGCGCCGACTCCGCGCCTCGCCGCAATCGCTTCCGGGGCCCGGCCGGCGCCGATGTCCGCGCTCGGTCGGGACCGAGTTCCGTGCCCGGTCGGAGCCGAGTTCTGTGTCGGGCCGGAACCGAGGCGCGTGCCGCCCGGCCGGTACCGCTTCCCGGGCCTGGCCGGCGCCGACTCCGCGCCTCGCCGCAATCGCTTCCGGGGCCCGGCCGGCGCCGATGTCCGCGCTCGGTCGGGACCGAGTTCTGTGTCTGGTCGGGACCGAGTTCTGTGTCTGGTCGGGACCGAGTTCCGTGCCCGGTCGGAGCCGAGTTCTGTGTCGGGCCGGAACCGAGGCGCGTGCCGCCCGGCCGGATCCGCTGCCCGTGGCCGACCGGGGCAGATCTCCGCGCCCCGCCGGAACCCCCTTCCCGGACCCGGCCGGTGCCGACGCCCGCGCCCCGCCGGAACCCCCTTCCCGGACCCGGCCGGTGCCGACGCCCGCGCCCCGCCGGAACCCCCTTCCCGGACCCGGCCGGTGCCGACGTCCGTGTCCCGCCGGAACCCCCTTCCCACACCCGGCCCGAACCGCGGGTCCGAACCGCGGACGCGGGCGCGGGCGCGGGCGGCGGGTGCCGCGCCGGGCCGGGCCGGTGTTTCGCCCGGCGGGCCCGGGGTCAGCCGCGCAGCGTCAGCACCTGGCCCGCCACCACCAGCAGCACCTGCTCGCACTCCCCGGCGAACGCGGCGTTGAGACGGCCGAGTTCGTCCCGGTAGCGCCGGCCCGAGGCGGTGGCCGGCACGATCCCCGACCCCACCTCGTTCGACACGGCGACGACGGTCCGCCGGGCGGCGCGCACCGCCGCGGTCAGCTCCCGCACCCGCTTGCACAGCGCCTTCTCGCCCCCGTCCGCCCACACCGCGTCGTCCCACGCGCCGACGGAGTCCATCGCGTCGGTGAGCCACAGCGACAGACAGTCGATCAGCAGCGGCGGCCCGTCCTCCGCCAGCAGCGGCACCAGGTCGCACGTCTCCACCGTCCGCCACGACCCCGGGCGCCGTTCTCGGTGGGCCGCGACCCGCCCGGCCCACTCCTGGTCGCCGCGGCGCGTACCCCCCGTGGCGACGTAGAGCACGTCGGGAAACGACTCCAGCCGGCGTTCGGCCTCCACCGACTTGCCCGAGCGGGCACCGCCGAGCACCAGCGTGCGCCGGGGTACGTCGGGCACGTCGGGCACGTCGGCGTACACCCCCACCGTCAGCGTCGTCCCGTCCGGCACCGTCCGCGCCCCCGCCGCCGCGAGCCGCCGCCGCAGTTCGGGTCCCGGCGGCACGTCGTGATCGAGGTGGACGGCGACGACGTCCGTCGTCGGCCCCGCCGCCCCCACCGCCCGCAGCTTCGCGAGCGCGTCCGGCCGCCCCACCACATCGGCGACCACCATGTCGTACGGCGCCGCCGCGCCGTTGCCCTCCTCCAGCCCGGCCGGCGCGCACCCCGGCGGCAGATACAGCAGCCGCCGGCCGTCCGGTCCGGTCACCGCGTACCCCGTGCCCGGCGCGTCCATCGCCACCGCCCGCACCCGGTGCCCCGTCAGCAGCGCCAACTCCCGTCCGTCCGGCACCCGGCCGGGCTGCGGCAGCCCGGCCGGCACCTCCAGCGCGGGCCCGTCGTGCGGATGCGACAGCAGCACCTGACGTACGCCGGTCAGCGAACGCCCGGCGCGCGCCGCGGCGAAGGCGGCGCCGGGCGTCAGGTCCAGCAGCAGGGTGCCGTCCACGAGCAGCGACGTGGCCGCCCGCGCGTCCGCGGCCAGCGCACACGCGCAGGCCGCGCAGGGACAGTCGGGGCGGGGGAGGCCCTCGGGGGCACCGGTGCCGAGCAGAGTCAGATCCACACCGACGATTTTCGCCTGTCCCGGCCGGTCCCGCGTGATCAAGACCTCCGCGGGGCCCGTGTCCCGCTCCCCGGGGCCGTCCGGCGGATCCCGCCGCGGACGCGGGGCCGGTTCGCACGACCGCGTCGGCCGATCTTCCTCCGCAGCCTGCTCACGGCCGACCCGGCCGAGCGCATAGGCTGCGAGCAGGGGCCGGACGGTGATCCGGCTTCCGCTCCACATGTGCTCACATCTGGGAGGCGTACATGGCGACATGGCTGTGGCGGTTCGAGAAGGCCGACGGGACGGAAGTCCAGCCCGCGGTGCAGCCCGAGGAGTTCACGACGCAGGGGGACGCCGAGTCCTGGATCGGAGAGGTCTGGAAGGACCTGCTCGCAGGAGGCGCCGACCAGGTGCGGCTGTTCGAGGACTCCACCGAGATCTACGGGCCGATGAGCCTGCACGCCGAGGAGTCCTGAGCCCCGGGCGAGGGCCGACGCCCCGGCCCTCGCCCCGCGGCCGGCGTCCCGACGGCGAGGTGACCGAGGTCAGCCGCGCACGCCGCACAGATGCAGCAGCGCCGCCGTGGCCCGGTAGGGGTCCGTCCGGCCGGCCCGTTCCTCGGCCGCCAGCAGGGTGTCGAGGTCGTCGGGCGGCTGCGCGCCGTCCACCGCGGTGTCCGTGAAGACCCGCACCCCGTACCAGCTGTGCAGCGGGGCCCCGATACCGGCCAGCGTGGCGGTCAGGGTGGCGAGCCGGTCCGCGCGCACGTCGAGGCCCAGCCGGTTGCGGTAGGCCGTGCTGTCGAAGGCCTCCAGCGCCCGGGACCAGTCCCCGGACAGCCCCGGTCGCATCGCCAGCGCGTCCGCGTTGCGCACCAGCAGCGAGAGCAGACCGCCCGGCGCGAGCATCCGCGCGAGCCCCGCAACCAGCGGGTCGGGCTCCTCGACGTACATGAGGACGCCGTGACACAGCACGACGTCGAAACTGCCCGGCAGGAAGTGCACCCCGGTGTCCCGGCCGTCGCCCTCGATGATCCGCATCCGGTCGCGGATCCCCTCGGGCTCCGACGCCAGTGCCTCCCGCGCCGTCGCGGCCATCGTCGCGTCCCGTTCGAGCCCGGTCACCTGGTGACCGGCCCGGGCCAGCCGCAGCGCCTGCGTGCCCTGGCCCATCCCGACGTCCAGCACGCGCAGCCGCTGCCCGACGGCGAACCGTCCGGCTATCTGCTCGTCGAGCTGGCGAGCCACCAGCTCCTGTCGTACGACATTCCGCAACCCGCCCAGCTTGCTCAGCCAGGCATCAGCCGCGCCCCCGGTGAACGACGTCGTACTCAGGGCCGCTCTCCGCGCTTGACCTGCGGCTTGGGCAGCCGGAGCCGGCGCATCTGGAGCGAGCGCATCAGCCCGTAGGCGACCGCGCCCTTGCGTCGCTGGTCGGGGAAGCGCTCGTTGAGCTGCTTCCTCAGCCGGAAGCCGGACACGGCGGAGTCCAGCACGATCAGCACGATCACGACCATCCAGAGCATCAGCGCGATGCTCTGCACCGACGGCACCCGCACCACGCTCAGCACGAGGATGACCACGGCCATCGGCAGGAAGAACTCCGCGATGTTGAAGCGCGAGTCGACGAAGTCGCGGGCGTATTTGCGGACCGGTCCCTTGTCGCGGACCGGTAGGTACCGCTCGTCCCCGCTGGCCAGCGCCTGGCGCTGCCGGTCCATGGCCTGGCGCCGCTCCTCGCGCTGACGCTTGGCGGCGTCCTTGCGCGACAGCGACGTGTTGGCGACGCTGCGGCGCTGGGACTGGGCCTCACTGCGCTTGGGCGTGGGCCGGCCCTTCGGGGCCTGCGGGTGGCGGATCTGCTTGGAGTCGGTCACCTGCGCCTTGTCGGCGGGGGCCTTCTCTTCCTTGGCACGGCTACGGAACACAAAACCCAAGGGTACGGGGTGCGGCGGCATGGACCCCAGCCCGGCCGGGAACGATCCGGCAACACCGGGCGTCTGTACGGGGCAGGGAGGACGTCGCGGACGGTTCACCGGGCGAACCGTCCGGAGGGCCACCGCGGGCAATCCCCGGGGAACACCTACTCCTCACGCCGGAGCGGGTGGGCCCGCAGTCGTCCTTGGGGATGAGCGCATCCGTCCCCGAACAGTGCGGTAATGGATGCAGGGCCCGTACTGTGGGTTCTGTTGCAGTGGCTGGAGCCGGAGTCCGTCAGAAGGGGGCGCGCGAAGCCCATGAGCGGTGTCATGAAGCGTATGGGGATGATCTTCCGCGCGAAGGCGAACAAGGCCCTTGACCGGGCCGAGGACCCGCGCGAGACCCTCGACTACTCGTACCAGAAGCAGCTCGAGCTGCTCCAGAAGGTGCGCCGGGGCGTCGCCGACGTGGCGACGTCGCGCAAGCGCCTGGAGCTCCAGCTCAACCAGCTCCAGCAGCAGTCCTCCAAGCTGGAGGACCAGGGCCGCAAGGCGCTCGCGCTGGGCCGTGAGGACCTGGCCCGCGAGGCGCTCTCCCGTCGTGCCGCGCTCCAGCAGCAGGTGACGGACCTGGAGACGCAGCACGCGACGCTCCAGGGCGAGGAGGAGAAGCTCACGCTGGCCGCGCAGCGGCTCCAGGCCAAGGTCGACGCCTTCCGCACCAAGAAGGAGACGATCAAGGCGACCTACACGGCGGCCCAGGCCCAGACCCGGATCGGCGAGGCCTTCTCCGGCATCTCGGAGGAGATGGGCGACGTCGGCCTGGCCATCCAGCGGGCCGAGGACAAGACGGCCCAGCTCCAGGCCCGCGCCGGCGCCCTCGACGAACTCCTCGCCTCGGGCGCGCTGGACGACCCCACCGGCATGGCCAAGGACGACCTCCAGGCCGAGCTGGACCGGATCTCCGGCGGTACGGACGTGGAGCTGGAGCTCCAGCGCATGAAGGCGGAACTGGCCGGGGGCAGCTCCTCGGGCCAGCAGGCCATCGAGGGCGGCACCGGCCAGTCGCAGTCCCAGCAGCCGCAGGACACCCCGCGCTTCGACAAGCAGTGATCACCGGACCGTGACCGAGGCCCACGCCGAGGAGGGCGACATGATCGTACGGATCATGGGGGAGGGACAGGTGAGGCTGGCCGACAGCCACCTCACCGAGCTCGACAAGCTCGACGACGAACTTCTCGCCGAGATGGAGAAGGGCGACGGCCCCGGCTTCCGCCGCACGCTCGAGGCGCTGCTCGACAAGGTCCACGAGCTGGGCGAACCGCTTCCGGACGACGCCCTGGAGCCGTCCCAGCTCATCCTCCCCGCCGCGGACGCGACCCTGGAGGAGGTCCGGGACCTGCTCGGCGACGAGGGCCTGATCCCGGGCTGACCCACCCGGCCGCCCCGGGCCGACATCCGCAGCCCTGGGCCGGCCGCAGCCCGGGGCGCTCGCCGCGCATGCTGTGACGCGCGTCCGTACGCCGTGGCGCGTGTCCGTGCGCAGGGCCGCGTGCCCGTCGCCGTGGCGCGTCTTCGTGCGCCCGGCCGTGTCTCCGTACGCCGACGCGAGTCCGTACATCGTGATGTGTGTCCGCAGGCCGACGCGTGCCCTCCGCAGGGCCGCGTGCCCGTACGTCGTGACGCGCGGCCGGGTCCCGGCGGGGCCGCGGTGTGCGCCGTGCCGCCTCGCCGTGCGCCGTGCCGCGTCCCCCACGCGCCCATGACCGGGCCTGTTCCGGCACCGGCGACTGCCCGTACTGTTTCCACCGTGAGCCCCCTGGAACCGTCCCGACCGTGAGCACCCTCGAACGCGCCCGATGCCGACTCCAGGCCCATCCCCTGGCGCTGGACGCGGCGCTCGCCGCGGGGGCGCTGGTGTGCATGGTGGCCGGTTCCTTCGTGCAGTCGCACGGGGAACGCGGCGTCAGCTGGATCCTGCGCGCGCCGGACCTCTTCAGCCTCCTGCTGATCGTCCTCGGCGCCCTGGCCCTGGTCTTCCGCCGCAGCGCCCCGATGGCCGTCCTCGCGGTCACCGGCGGCCTCGCCCTGGTCGAGAGCGTCACCGGCGACCCGCGCGCCCCGGTCGCGATGTGCGCCGTGATAGCCCTCTTCACCGTCGCCGCCACCACCGACCGCCCCACCACCTGGCGGGTGGGACTGCTCACCATGACCGTCCTGACCGGCGCGTCCATGCTCGCCGGCCCGCTGCCCTGGTACGCCCAGGAGAACCTCGCGATCTTCGCCTGGACCGGCATCGGCGCCACCGCGGGGGACGCCGTGCGCAGCCGCCGCGCCGTCGTCCAGGCCATCCGCGACCGTGCCGACCGTGCCGAACGCACCCGCGAGGAGGAGGCCCGCCGCCGGGTCGCCGAGGAACGCCTGCGCATCGCCCGCGACCTGCACGACGTCGTCGCCCACCACATCGCCCTGGTCAACGTGCAGGCCGGAGTCGCCGCCCACGTCATGGACAAACGCCCCGACCAGGCCAAGGAAGCCCTCGCCCACGTCCGCGAGGCCAGCCGCTCGGCGCTCAACGAACTGCGGGCCACCGTCGGGCTGCTGCGCCAGTCCGGCGACCCCGAGGCCCCCACCGAGCCGGCCCCCGGCCTCGACCGCCTGGACGAGCTCGCCGGGACCTTCCGCAACGCCGGTCTCCAGGTCGAGGTGGCCCGCGCCGACCAGGACACCGCCCTGCCCGCCGCCGTCGACCTCGCCGCCTACCGCGTCATCCAGGAGGCTCTCACCAACGTGCAGAAGCACGCGGGCTCCGCGGCGAAGGCCGAGGTCAGCGTCGTGCGCGTGGGACCCCACATCGAGGTCACCGTGCTCGACGACGGCCGCCCGGCCCGGGACGGCGTCCCGGGGACCGGCGGCGGCCACGGGCTGCTCGGCATGCGCGAACGCGTCACCGCGCTGCGCGGCACCCTCACCACCGGTCCCCGCTACGGGGGCGGCTTCCGCGTCCATGCGATCCTGCCGGTCAAGACCCGCACCGTCGCAGCGGGGGAGCGGGGGGAGCCCGTATGACCATCCGCGTGCTGCTCGCCGACGACCAGGCGCTGCTGCGCAGCGCCTTCCGCGTCCTCGTCGACTCCGAGCCCGACATGGAGGTGGTGGGGGAGGCCGCCGACGGCGCCGAGGCGGTCCGGCTGGCCGGGGAGCAGCGCGCCGACGTGGTCCTCATGGACATCCGGATGCCCGGCACCGACGGTCTCACCGCCACCCGGCTGATCAGCGCCGACCCGGCCCTGGCCCGGGTCCGCGTGGTCATTCTCACCACCTTCGAGGTCGACGACTACGTCGTCCAGTCGCTGCGCGCGGGCGCTTCCGGCTTCCTCGGCAAGGGCAGCGAACCGGAGGAACTCCTCGCCGCCATCCGGATCGCCGCCGCGGGGGAGGCCCTGCTGTCCCCGGCCGCCACCAAGGGGCTGATCGCCCGCTTCCTCGCCCAGGGCGACGCCTCCGAGGGCGCGGCGGACCCGGCCCGCACCGAGCGCCTCGCCACCCTCACCGTGCGTGAGCGCGAGGTCCTCGTCCAGGTCGCGGGCGGCCACTCCAACGACGAGATCGCCGAGCGGCTGGAGGTCAGCCCGCTGACGGTGAAGACCCACGTCAACCGGTCCATGTCCAAGCTGGGCGCCCGCGACCGGGCCCAGCTCGTGGTGATCGCCTACGAGTCGGGCCTGGTACGCCCGAGGGTGGAGTGACCCCACCCCGGCCGTACTGCGCCGGGAGTATACGTCCGACGAGGAAATGGACCTGGGGCCTACGGATCACGGTCCGGTGGTGGACCAGGGTGTAGTCGTGGGCGCTCACCTGTCCGTGTGTACGCTCCGTGACTTCTGCCGCTCCCAGAAGAGAGACCCCGATCCATGTCCTGGCTGTCCAGGTTCAGCCTCGCGCAAAGGGCCCTGATAGGCCTGATGTCCATCATCGCGATCGCGTTCGGCGCGATCGCGATCCCGCAGCTCAAGCAGCAGCTCCTGCCGACCATCGAACTGCCCATGGTGTCGGTGCTCGCGCCGTACCAGGGCGCGTCGCCCGACGTCGTCGAGAAGCAGGTCGTCGAGCCGATCGAGAACTCCCTCGACGGCGTCGACGGCATCACCGGCGTCACCTCGACGGCCAGCGAGGGCAACGCCGTGATCATGGCGTCCTTCGACTACGGCAACGACACCAAGCAGCTCGTCGCCGACGTCCAGCTCGCCGTCAACCGGGCCCGCGCCCAGCTGCCCGACTCCGTGGACCCGCAGGTCATCGCCGGTTCGACGGACGACATGCCGACCGTCGTCCTCGCCGTCACCTCGGGGATGGACCAGCAGGCGCTGGCCGACCGGATCGACCGGTCGGTGGTGCCGGCCCTGAAGAACGTCGACGGCGTCGGCCGGGTCATGGTCAACGGCGTACGCGACCTCCAGATCACCGTCACCCCCGACGACGCGAAGCTGAAGAAGGCGGGCCTGAACACGGCCGCCCTGGCCCAGGCCCTCCAGGCGGGCGGCGCGACCATGCCGGCCGGCTCCTTCGACGAGGACGGCAAGAACCGCACCGTCCGGGTCGGCGGCGGCTTCACCTCGGTGGCCCAGATCCAGGACCTGAGGGTGACCGGGCAGCCCGGCGGCAAGCCGGTGCGCCTCGGTGACGTGGCCGAGGTGCGCCAGCAGGAGGCCCCGGCCGACTCCATCACCCGCACGAACGGCAGGCCGAGCCTCGCCGTGATGGTCACCATGGACCACGACGGCAGCGCGGTCGCGATCTCCAAGGCCGTCGAGGACAAGCTGCCGGCCCTGCGCAAGGACCTCGGCTCCGGCACGACGATCACGGTCGTCAGCGACCAGGGCCCCGCCGTGTCGAAGGCCATCGAGGGCCTGACCACCGAGGGCGGCCTCGGCCTGCTCTTCGCGGTCCTGGTGATCCTGGTCTTCCTCGCGTCGGTCCGCTCGACGCTGGTGACGGCGGTCTCCATCCCGCTGTCCGTGGTCCTGGCGCTGATCGTGCTGTGGACGCGCGACCTCTCCCTGAACATGCTGACGCTGGGCGCGCTGACCATCGCGATCGGCCGGGTCGTCGACGACTCGATCGTCGTCCTGGAGAACATCAAGCGCCACCTCGGCTACGGCGAGGAGCGCCAGGCCGCGATCCTCGACGCGGTCCGCGAGGTGGCCGGCGCGGTCACCTCCTCCACGCTGACCACGGTCGCCGTCTTCCTGCCGATCGGCCTGGTCGGCGGCATGGTGGGCGCGCTGTTCGGCTCGTTCAGCATCACGGTGACCGCGGCCCTGCTGGCCTCCCTGCTGGTCTCCCTGACGGTCGTCCCGGTGCTGTCGTACTGGTTCCTGCGCGCCCCCAAGGGCACCCCGGCCGACGCGGCCCAGGCCCGCCGCGAGGCCGAGGAGAAGGAGGCGGCCAGCCGCCTCCAGCGCTTCTACGTGCCGGTCCTGCGCTTCGCGACCCGCCGCAGGCTGACCAGCGTCGCCATCGCCGTGGTGGTCCTGCTCGGGACCTTCGGGATGGCGCCGCTGCTGAAGACCAACTTCTTCGACCAGGGCGAGCAGGAAGTCCTCACCGTCAAGCAGGAGCTGGCGCCGGGCACGAGCCTGGCGGCCACCGACGAGCAGGCGCAGAAGGTCGAGAAGCTGCTCGCCGGGGTGAAGGGCGTCAAGGACTACCAGGTCACCATCGGCTCCTCCGGCTTCATGGCGGCCTTCGGCGGCGGCACCGACACCAACCAGGCGTCGTACCAGGTCATGCTGGAGGACTCGGCGTCGGCCGACGACGTGCAGAGCCGCATCGAGAAGGGCCTGGCCGGGCTGAAGGGCGCCGGTACGACCACGGTCGCCGCCGGTGACGGCTTCGGCAGCCAGGACCTCAGCGTGGTCGTCAAGGCGGCCGACGCGGACGTGCTGCGCAAGGCGGCCGACGAGGTCCGCGACGCGGTCGCCGGCCTCGACGACGTCACGGACGTCACCAGCGACCTGTCCCAGAGCGTGCCGCGCATCTCCGTCAAGGCGAACGACAAGGCCGCCGCCGCGGGCTTCGACGACCAGACGCTGGGTCTTGCGGTCGCCCAGGCGGTGCGCGGTACGACGGCCGCGAAGGCGATCGTCGACGACGCCGAGCGCGATGTCGTCATCAAGTCGGCCGAGCCGGCCGAGACGCTGGCGCAACTGCGTGACCTGCGGCTGGGCGCGGTGAAGCTGGGCGACATCGCCACGGTGGAGCTGGCCGACGGCCCGGTGTCGATGACCCGCATCGACGGCCGCCGCGCGGCGACCGTCACCGCGCGGCCGACCGGCGACAACACCGGCGCCGTGAGCGCCGACCTCACCGCGAAGCTGAACTCCCTGAAGCTCCCGGCGGGCGCGACGGCGGAGATCGGCGGTGTCTCGCAGAACCAGGACGACGCGTTCAAGAACCTCGCCCTGGCGATGCTCGCGGCCATCGCGATCGTCTTCATGCTGCTGGTGGCGACGTTCCGCTCGCTGGCCCAGCCGCTGATCCTGCTGGTCTCCATCCCCTTCGCGGCGACCGGCGCGATCGGTCTGCTGGTGGTCACCGGCACCCCGATGGGTGTTCCCGCGATGATCGGCATGCTGATGCTGATCGGCATCGTGGTGACGAACGCGATCGTGCTGATCGACCTGATCAACCAGTACCGCGCCCAGGGCCACGGCGTGGTCGAGGCGGTCGTCGAGGGCGGCCGGCACCGACTGCGGCCGATCCTGATGACCGCCCTGGCGACGATCTTCGCGCTGCTGCCGATGGCGCTGGGCGTCACCGGTGAGGGCGGCTTCATCGCCCAGCCGCTGGCGGTCGTGGTGATCGGCGGCCTGATCACGTCCACGCTGCTGACGCTGCTGCTGGTCCCGACGCTGTACGCGATGCTGGAGCTGCGCAAGGAGCGCCGCGCGGACAAGCGCGCGGCGAAGCGGCAGGCCACGGAGCCCGAGAAGACCCTGGAGCCCGCCGGAGTCTGACCGTTCGCCGCTCCGATGTCCCTTCCCCCGCACGGGTTTCATATCCTGTGAACTCGAACTGCTTTGCGGGGGAAGGGAATCGGGGCGTTGCCGCTGTACAAGGACGATCCGAGGACGCTCGGCGGATACCGGATCGTCGACCGCCTCGGGTCCGGGGGCATGGGCGTCGTCTATCTGGGCCGGTCCCGGTCGGGGCGTGAGGTCGCGGTCAAGGTGGTCCACGCGCAGTACGCGCAGGACGACGTCTTCCGGGTCCGCTTCCGTCAGGAGATCGAGGCCGTCCGCAGGGTGAGCGGCGCCTTCACCGCCCCGGTCGTGGGCGCCGGCCCGGAGGACTCCCGGCCCTGGATGGCCACCCAGTTCGTGCCCGGCCCGGCGCTCTCCGACCTGATCCGCGACACCGGCCCGCTGAAGGGTGCGCAACTGCGCCTGCTGGCACTGGGGTTGGTGGAGGCGCTGCGGGACATCCACCGGGCCGGGGTGGTCCACCGCGATCTGAAGCCCGCCAACGTCCTGATGGCCGAGGACGGCCCGCGGGTCATCGACTTCGGCATCTCCCGCGCGGCCGAGAACCAGACCCTCACCGAGACCGGTCATGTCATCGGCACCCCGCCGTTCATGTCGCCGGAGCAGCTCACGGACGCCCGTTCGGCCGGGCCCGCCTCGGACGTCTTCTCCCTCGGCGCGCTGCTGGTGTTCGCCGCGACCGGCCACGGCCCCTTCGACGCCGACAGCCCCTACCTGACGGCGTACCGCGTCATGCACGAGGAGCCCTCGGTGGACGCGGTCGCGGAGCCGCTGCGCTCGGTGCTGACCCGCTGCCTGGCCAAGGAGGCCGGCGACCGGCCCGGACTGGAGGAACTGGGACGGGAGTTCGCCGAGGCACTGCCCGAGCGGACGGCCGGCGACCGGGAGACGGTGACCCTGCGTCTGCCGCCCCCCGGCCCGGCACCCGACGAGCCCGCCCGGGCCGTCACCGCACCTCCCCGGGACCGCCGTCCCCGGCTGCGCCGGTGGCCCGTCCTGGCGGCGGCCACCGGTGTCCTGGCCGTGGCGGTCACCGGCTACGTCCTGTTCGACCCGTTCCAGCGGCCGGACGGGAGCAGGAGCACGGCGTCGGCGGGGAGCACCCCGTCGCGCGGTGCCGCCACCACGACCTCCCGCTGGGCCCCGCTGCCCGCCGGCTGGAAGCCGTGGCGGACCTCGGTCTTCGGGGCCGCGCTCTCCGGTGTGACCCGGCCGATGAACGAGGAGCAGGGTTACGCCGGCAAAACCCTGTCCTGCGCGATGGGCGAGGCCGCCCTGTACTGCGGGGGCTCCGGTCTCTTCCCCGTCCGGGTCGACGGGTCGACGGGCCGGCTCGCCTGGCGCGCGGACTCCGTGCCCTCGGGGGTGGATCGGGCGTACTACGACAGCACGGTCCTCGGGGAGTACGACGGCGTGCTGCTGGTCCGCCAGTCGGTCGTGAGCAGCACGGGCGGCCCCCGGGCGGCCAAGGTCCTGGCCCTCGACTCCGGCACCGGTGAACTGCTCTGGTCGCGCACCATGGACGACGCCACCGTCCAGCCCGCCCTCGTCGGCGATCTGCTGCTGGTGCCGGACGGCAAGCGCGTGACGGCCCGCGACCCGCGCAAGGGCACCGCCCGCTGGACCACGGTCCTGCCCGCCGACCCGGCCTACTACTGCAACTTCGTCGAGATCGGCGGCCTTCCGTACGCCGACTGCTCCGACCTGGCCTCCTCGGCGCACACCGTGTTCTACGCCCTGGCCCCGGCCGACGGCACGACCCGGAAGGTGAGCGTGCCGGACGGCAACCTCACGTACGTCGGCGACGTCGACGGCGATCTGGCCTTCCTGTACTCCGCCGGCCAGGCCGAATCGGTCGAGGACCTGGTGTACACCGAGGACTCGGCGTACACCGAGGTCCTGCTGATCGACCCGAAGACCGGGACCGTACGCAGGAAGAGCCTGCCGGGCAGCCCGCACGGCGAGGCCGCGCTGGTGGGCGGCGTGCTCTGCTTCGCCTCCTCCAACGGCCGGGTCACCGCGCACGACCCCGCGACGGGCAAGAAGCTGTGGGAGACCACGACCACCCTCCAGCAGCCCGGTCCGCCCTTCTCCGACAAGCGGGGCCGCACCCTCTACACGGCCGGCGCCACCGGCCGGGTGGCCGCGCTCGACACGACCACGGGCCACCTGCTGTGGGAGTCCCCGGCCCGCGCCGGGCAGGTCATCCGGACGAGCTTCCACCCGACGCAGGTCTATCCCGACGGCGGCTCCCTGGTGGTGCTCAGTCCCGACGGGACCGTCTTCGCGCTGGACCCGGAGCACCCCGCCCAGGAGCCGCAGGCGGGGTGATCCGGGTCCACGGCGGGCCGGCTACGGCAGCGCCAGCATCCGCTCCAGCGCCAGCTTCGCGAACGCCTCGGTCTCCTTGTCGACCTCGATGCGGTTGACGAGGTTGCCCTCGGCCAGCGACTCCAGGGTCCACACCAGGTGGGGGAGGTCGATGCGGTTCATGGTCGAGCAGAAGCAGACCGTCTTGTCGAGGAAGACGATCTCCTTGCCCTCGGGCGCGAAGCGATTCGCCAGCCGGCGGACCAGGTTCAGCTCCGTGCCGATGGCCCACTTGGAGCCGGCCGGGGCGGCCTCCAGGGCCTTGATGATGTACTCCGTCGAGCCGACGTAGTCCGCCGCGGCCACGACCTCGTGCCTGCACTCGGGGTGCACCAGGACGTTCACGCCCGGGATGCGCTCGCGCACGTCGTTCACCGAGTCCAGCGAGAAACGGCCGTGGACCGAGCAGTGGCCGCGCCACAGGATCATCTTCGCGCCGCGGAGCTGCTCGGCGGTCAGGCCGCCGCCCGGCTTGTGCGGGTTGTAGACCACGCAGTCGTCGAGGGACATGCCCATGTCCCGCACCGCGGTGTTGCGGCCGAGGTGCTGGTCGGGCAGGAAGAGGACCTTCTCGCCCTGCTCGAACGCCCAGTCCAGCGCCTTCTTCGCGTTGGACGAGGTGCAGATGGTGCCCCCGTGCTTGCCCGTGAACGCCTTGATGTCGGCGGACGAGTTCATGTACGAGACGGGCACGACCTGCTCGGCTATGCCGGCCTCGGTCAGCACGTCCCAGCACTCCGCGACCTGCTCGGCGGTGGCCATGTCGGCCATCGAGCAGCCGGCGGCGAGGTCCGGGAGGACGACCTTCTGGTCGTCGCCGGTCAGGATGTCCGCGGACTCCGCCATGAAGTGCACACCGCAGAACACGATGTACTCGGCCTCCGGGCGGGCGGCCGCGTCCCGGGCCAGCTTGAAGGAGTCACCCGTGACGTCCGCGAACTGGATGACCTCGTCGCGCTGGTAGTGGTGGCCGAGCACGAAGACCTTGTCGCCGAGCTTCTCCTTGGCCGCGCGGGCGCGCTCGACCAGGTCCGGGTCGGACGGCGAGGGGAGGTCGCCCGGGCACTCGACGCCACGCTCGCTCTTCGGGTCGGCCTCGCGGCCGAGCAGCAGGAGGGCGAGGGGCGTCGGCTGTACGTCGAGCTCCGGGGTCTGGGCGGTGGTCACGACACGCACCCTTTCTGTTCTGCGGCTCGTCGGTCCGTGCATCGGGCCGACGCTAGTTTTCGTCTAAATGACGCTATCTATCATAACTGCTTCACGTCACTTTGACGACGGCCATAGTGTCGGTGTGACATGAATCCCGATGGACCGTTTTCCGCTCCCCCTGTCATGTGCGAGCATGAAGAAGGATCCGAGGGGCGAACGAGCCGGCGGATCCGAAAAGACACGCGCCCGGCCCGGAATGAATCCGCGGCCCCGTCGGTTGCAACCGTCGGCAAGCAGTCTCCGTACAACCCGGGAGAGATGTAGATGTCCGTATCGGACGAGACCAGCACCGTCACCGACGGCATCATCCTGACCGACGCCGCCGCGTCCAAGGTCAAGGCCCTGCTCGACCAGGAAGGCCGCGAGGACCTCGCCCTGCGTGTCGCCGTTCAGCCCGGCGGCTGCTCCGGCCTGCGCTACCAGCTCTTCTTCGACGAGCGTTCGCTCGACGGTGACGTCGTCAAGGACTTCGACGGCGTGAAGGTCGTCACCGACCGCATGAGCGCCCCGTACCTGGGCGGCGCCTCGATCGACTTCGTGGACACGATCGAGAAGCAGGGCTTCACGATCGACAACCCGAACGCGACCGGCTCCTGCGCCTGCGGCGACTCCTTCAGCTGAGCCGCCCGGGACGCCCTCGGGCGGACCCGGACGACACGAAAGGCGGCGGCCCCCTACGACGGGGCCGCCGCCTTTCGTCGTCCGTCCGCGCGCTCCCCTACCGCTGGAGCTTCGTCCCGGCCGTCACCGCCGGGACCTCGCGGCCGTCCGAGCCGTAGACCTTCCGGTCGTCCAGCGGCCGGTCCAGCCGGACGCTCTGCTCGAAGATCTTGGCGATCTTGATGCAGATCTTGTTCGGCCACGGCTTCTCGGTCACCGTCACCGTCACCCGGTCCGCGCTCTCGACCGCCTTCGCCTTGTAGTCGGCGCACACCCCGCCGGTGTAGCGCACGGTGAGCTCCGTGCCGTCGGCGCCGTAGCCCTCGACCCGCACGTCGTGCGACTCCGGCGTCGCGCTCGGGTCGGCCGACACGGACGGGGTCAGATAGTCCGGCTCCACCGCCGGATAGGTCACCGTGAAGGCGTTCTGCGCGCCCTGCCCACGGGTCGCGAACAGCCAGGACGGAACCAGCGCCAGCCGCTCGTCCGACCGGTGCACCGCCAGCCCGAACACCGCGTCCTCGACCGTGACCGTGGTGCGCCCGCCGGCGTCCGGGGCGGTCGAGGACCCGCACGGCTCCTCCAGCCGGTCCTTCAGCGGTACGGGGCTCGCGCAGCCGCCGATGCCCATCCGGTGATCCGTGCCGGGTGCCTTGTTCAGCAGGTCCAGTGCCTCCCGCGCGCTCAGCGCGGGGTACACGTCCCCCTTCAGCGGCGTCGTCAGCTGTCCGTTGCCGCCGACCAGCTCGCCCTGCGCACCGACGGTCAGTCCGGTGGTCAGGCCGTAGGTGGGCAACCCGCCGACCACCGGATCGGCGTTCACCGTCCGCTGGGCGCCCATGACCTGGCCCGCGTCCACCTTGGCGTCGTCCTGGCCCAGTGCCTTCAGCACCGGCGCGGCCGCCTTCTTCGCCGCCGCCTCGCTCACCGGGTCGGCGATCGGGCCGGCGGGGTCCCGTATGCACAGGGTCCGGTTCTTGCAGTCGTCGGTGCCGGGCGCGTAACGGCTGAAGGTCCAGGTGCCCGGCGCCGCCTTGTCCACCCGGAGGACCGGGCCCGCGCCGTCCTTGTCCGTGCCGACCTTCCAGACCGTGCCCTGGGCCACGGGCGTCCCGTCGATCCCGAACGCCTCGGCCAGGCGGGCCACCTCGTCCCGGGTGACCTCGCCCGTGGCCCAGTACACCGGCGCCGAGCCGGGGCCGTCGGGCAGTGCTCCGGCGGCCCGGTACGTCACGCCGTACGGATTCGGCTCACCCGGCGCGATGCCGTTCGCGGCACCACCGGTGCCGGACGTACCGGCGGTGGAGTAGCCGTCGAGGGCCAGCGGCGCGGGGGCTCCGGCACCCGAACGGCCGCCGGACGCGCTCGCGGCGAGGTACGCGCCACCGCCTCCGACGAGCAGCACGGCGGCCGCGACCGAGGCGACGATCGCGGGCGAGCGCCGCCGGGAGGCCGGGCGGTCCTCGTGGCCCCCGACGTCGTCCTCGGTCCCTGAGCGAACCTCGGAGACGGGGACCACCTCGGACACCCGCTCGGGGACGCGCCCGGCGCCCACCCGGGAAGCCGCGCCCTCGACGGAAGCGTCTTCGGCGGAGGCGGGCTCGACGGGGGTGTCCTCGGTGGAGGCGGGCTCGACGGAGGCGGCCTCGGCGGAGGGGGGCTTGATGGAAGCGTCGTCGGTGGAGGCGGCCTCGACCGGGCTGTCCTCGGCGGGGGCGGCCTTGACCGGGCTGTCCTCGGTGGAGGCTGCCTCGACCGGGGTGTCCTCGGCGGAGGGGGGCTTGATGGAAGCGTCGTGGGTGGAGGCGGGCTCGACCGGGGTGTCCTCGGTGGAGGCGGCCTTGACCGGGGTGTCCTCGGTGGAGGCTGCCTCGACCGGGGTGTCCTCGGCGGAGGGGGGCTTGATGGAAGCG
>NZ_JBSFIA010000002.1:193036-386233 GCF_053597355.1 Streptomyces sp. NPDC001443 | reverse complement strand
GTCCTCGGTGGAGGCGGCCTTGACCGGGGTGTCCTCGGTGGAGGCTGCCTCGACCGGGGTGTCCTCGGCGGAGGGGGGCTTGATGGAAGCGTCGTCGGTGGAGGCGGGCTCGACGGAGGCGTCCCCGGCGGGGGCCTCCTCGGAGGGGGCCGTCCCGCCCTCGCCGTCCTCGGCAGGGGCCGCTTCGGCCGCGGGGCCGACCTCGGTACGGTCCGCGTCGGCACCGGGCTCGGCGTCGTCCGCGTCGGCACCGGCTCCCGCCCGGGTCCCGGCCCCGGCATCAGCCTGAGCCTTGGCTTCAGCCCCGGCTTCAGCCTGAGTCCTGGCCTTGGCCCCGGCCTTCGCCTCAGCCCCGGCGTCGGTCCCGGCCCGGACCTCTTCCTCCTCACCGGCGGTCTCGGCGGCGCCCGGCTCGCGTGCGGCGTCGTCGTTGTCGGGTCGCTCGGTGTTCACCGCATCGCTCCTTCGGCTGCTGTCCTCCCGGCCGACCCTGACCCGGCCCTGTCAAAATGGGCGGCGGAGGGGTCGTATCCCGGATCCCCTCTACGGGGGACGCCGATGGGACGCAGCGGGGGAGCGCACGGTTCCCTGGAACGCGCCGACGCGGAACCCGGGCGCCGGTCAGTCCCCGTAGTCCGACATGGCGTCCAGCAGTCGCGCCGACGCCGACGGCACGGTCACGCCGTGGATGAGCGACGGGGACACCGGGTGCGGGGTGAACCGGTCGGGGGCCGCCCAGTGCGGCACCATCCGGGCACAGTCACCGCGCAGCGACGCAAGGCCGCCCTCCAGATCCGCCGGGGCGGGCACACAGCGCTTGAAGTTCGTCATAGTGGCACCGTATGCACGGCTCGGGCCGCGAAGAAAGATCTACTATCGGGTAGTTTCGTATACTTCAAGGTGGGCCCGCCGACCGGGTAGCGTGAACTGTCAATGCCCCTCCCCCCAGGAGAGTCCACGCCGTGCGCATCGCAGTCACCGGCTCCATCGCCACCGACCACCTCATGACCTTCCCCGGCCGCTTCGCCGACCAGCTCGTCGCGGACCAGCTGCACACGGTCTCGCTCTCCTTCCTGGTCGACAACCTCGACGTACGCCGGGGCGGCGTCGGCGCGAACATCGCCTTCGGCATGGGACAGCTCGGCACGGAACCGATCCTGGTCGGCGCCGCCGGCTCGGACTTCGACGACTACCGCGCCTGGCTCGACCGGCACGGCGTCGACACCGACTCGGTGCACATCTCCGAGACGCTGCACACCGCCCGCTTCGTGTGCACCACCGACGCCGACCACAACCAGATCGGCTCCTTCTACACCGGCGCGATGAGCGAGGCCCGCCTCATCGAGCTGAAGACCGTCGCCGACCGCGTGGGCGGTCTCGACCTGGTCCTGATCGGCGCCGACGACCCGGAGGCGATGCTCCGCCACACCGAGGAGTGCCGCACCCGGTCCATCGCGTTCGCCGCCGACTTCTCCCAGCAGATCGCCCGGATGAACGGCGACGAGATCCGGACCCTGCTGGAGGGCGCCACGTACCTCTTCTCCAACGAGTACGAGAAGGGGCTCATCGAGTCCAAGACCGGCTGGAGCGACGAGGAGATCCTCGCCAGGGTCGGCCACCGCGTCACCACCCTCGGCTCGCGCGGTGTGCGCGTCGAGCGGGCCGGCCAGGACCCGATCGAGGTCGGCTGCCCCGACGAGGAGCGCAAGGCCGACCCCACCGGCGTCGGCGACGCCTTCCGGGCCGGCTTCCTCTCCGGCCTGGCCTGGGGCGTCGGCCTGGAGCGCGCCGCCCAGGTCGGCTGCATGCTCGCCACGCTGGTCATCGAGACGGTCGGCACGCAGGAGTACCGGCTGCGCCGCGGCCACTTCATGGAGCGCTTCACCAAGGCCTACGGCGACGAGGCCGCGGCCGAGGTCCGCGAGCACCTCTCCTGACCCGGTCCGGCTTCTGACCGGCCACTCGTTCGCGGCAGGCCCCGGGAGGGATCCCGGGGCCTGCCGCGGTCAGGACACCCGGCGGACCACATACGCCGAGCCGTGCTCCGCCGGCTCCTCGCCGACGTACTCCTGCCCCCGCATCTCGCACCACGCCGGGATGTCGAGCCGGGCCGCCTCGTCGTCGGAGAGCACCCGGACCGTGCCGCCCACCGGCACGTCGCCGAAGACCTTCGCCAGCTCGATCACGGGGATCGGGCACCGCCTGCCCAGCGCGTCGACCACCAGCGCGTCGCCCTGCGCTGTGCCGGCCACCCGGGTGTCACCCGCGGGCGCCACCGCGCGCACGACCTCCGGCGTGGCAGGCGCGACGGACGCGGCAGGCGCGCCGAGCTTCTCGCGCACCGCCGCCACCGTGCCCGGCAGCACCGACAGGAACCGCTCGACCTCCTCGGCCGGCGTGCCGTACGGCAGCGACACCCGGATGTTGCCCTCGCTCAGCACTCCCATCGCCCTGAGCACATGGCTCGGCGTCAGCGTGCTGCTCGTACAGGACGATCCGGACGACACGGAGAAGCCCTCCCGGTCCAACGCGTGGAGCAGGCTCTCCCCGTCGACATAGAGACACGAGAACGTGACGGTCCCGGGCAGCCGCCGCACCGGATCGCCGACCACCTCCACATCCGGTACGGCCGACGCCACCCGCGTCCGGATCCGGTCCGTCAGCTCCCGCAGCCGTGCCGCCTCCTGCTCCGCCTCGGCGCGCACCGCCCGCAGCGAGGCCGCCGCCGCCACGATCGCCGGGATGTTCTCGAAGCCGGCCGCCCGCCCCGACTCACGCTCGTCGACCGGGCCCTGGGCGGCGAACCGCACTCCCTTGCGGACCACCAGCAGTCCGACCCCGGACGGGCCGCCCCACTTGTGCGCACTGCCCGTCAGCACCGACCAGCCGCCCGGCACCCGGCCCCAGCCCAGCGACTGCGCGCCGTCCACCAGCAGCGGGACCCCCGCTTCCCGGCACAGCTCGGCCACCTCCGCCACCGGCTGCTCGGTGCCCACCTCGTGATTGGCCGACTGGAGACAGGCCAGCGCGGTCTCCGGCCGCAGGGCCTCCTCGTACGAACGGGCGGTCGCCTCGCCGGTCCGCAGCACCGGCACCCGGGTGACCGAGCCGCCCGCCGCCTCGTGCGCCTCGGCCGAATGGAGTACCGAAGAGTGTTCGACCTCCGACACGATCAGGTGGTTTCCCACGCGCCGTCGGCCCGTCAGCACCCCCGCGATCCCCGCGTGCACCGCCCGGGTGCCGGAGGAGGTGAACGTCAGCTCGTCGGGCCGGCAGCCGACGGCGTCGGCCGCCGCATCCCGCGCCGCGTCCAGCAGCAGCCGAGCCCGCCGCCCCTCCCGGTACAGCCGCGCGGGATCGGCCCACCCCTCGTCGAGGGAGGCCGCCAGGGCCTGGCGGGCGACGGGATGCAGGGGAGCGGCCGATGCGGCGTCGAAGTAGGACACACCGCAACGCTAAGCGCCCCGGCCCCACGAGCCGAACCGCCCGCGTGGCCGGGTCACGCCCTCGGCCGTCCTCACCCCTCGGGCGCACCCGACCGGGTGGCGTCCCGAAGCTCCGTCAGAAGACAGTCGCAGCAGGACAACCCACCGTTCCTCAGGACTGAGCGGAGGTGAGCCCATTCAGTCGCACGCCCCGAACGGTCTTGAGCGCTTTCCTACTGCCTCAAGGGCGTGGGAGGTGCCCCCAGGTCCCCGGCGTACTCAACCCCGGGGCGGCGACACGCATCAGGTGCGCGGTCCAGTTCCGGGAGGCCGGTTCCCTGCACGACCTGGCCGGACGGGTGCGGCCAGAGGCGACGGGGAGGCCCCGAACCGTCTCTCCGGTGGAGCGGGGGCCCCGCACGCCGACGCCACACCTGACGCCCCGGATCGTGCCATCACGCTAGCCCGGTCGGCCCAGGAGACCGCTAGTCCGCGGGCCGGCTGTCACGCGAACGAGCTAATTCGACCTCGTGTGCACCATCTGGTGAGCAGTTGCCAACCCCCTTCAGGGGGACCGGCGGCGCGTTGGCCACCCTCCCCGCGCGACCCCAAAACGCGTCCAGTAGGGTTTGGTCCGCATAAACATCCAAACCCCTGCCCGACGCAGGGCGGCGACCGACCAGCGAGAAGGCCGCAGCCGAACAGCGCGGGCGAGACTCTCGGGAAGGCGCTACGTGAGTCCCAACGGCTCCGACCGCTCGCCGCGGCGCCCGATGCGGCGGAAGCTGCTGCAGGCAATGACTGCGGGCCTGGTCCTGGCGACAGCCACTGGTTGCTCGTACAACTGGGAAGACTTCCCCCGCCTTGGTATGCCCACCCCGGTCACAGACGAGGCTCCGCGGATCCTCTCCCTCTGGCAGGGCTCGTGGGCGGCCGCGCTCGCCACCGGCGTGCTGGTCTGGGGCCTGATCCTGTGGGCGACCATGTTCCACCGGCGCAGCCGGACCAAGGTCGAGGTTCCTCCGCAGACCCGGTACAACATGCCGATCGAGGCCCTGTACACAGTGGTCCCGATCATCATCGTCTCGGTGCTGTTCTACTTCACCGCCCGTGACGAGTCGAAGCTCCTCAGCCTCGAGAAGAAGCCCGACGTCACTGTGAACGTCGTCGGCTTCCAGTGGAGCTGGGGCTTCAACTACATCGAGAACGTCGACGGTTCCACCGGTGACGCGAAGACCGACAAGAACCTGGCCGCCATTCCGGACCGGTTCAAGGCGCAGTTCCCGGCGAACGCCGGCGGCGTCTACGACGTCGGCACGCCCGGCACGCGCAACCCGCAGACGGGCAACCCCGGTCCGACGCTGTGGCTGCCCAAGGGCGAGACCGTCCGCTTCGTCCTCACCTCGCGTGACGTCATCCACTCCTTCTGGGTGGTGCCGTTCCTGATGAAGATGGACGTCATCCCCGGCCACACGAACTCCTTCCAGGTGACGCCCAACCAAGAGGGCACCTTCATGGGCAAGTGTGCCGAGCTCTGCGGCGTCGACCACTCCCGGATGCTGTTCAACGTGAAGGTCGTCTCCCCCGAGCGTTACCAGCAGCACCTCAAGGACCTCGCCAAGAAGGGGCAGACCGGTTACGTTCCCGCCGGCATCGCGCAGACGAGCCACGAGAAGAACCGGGAGACGAACAACCTGTGAGCATCGTCAACGAACCTCAGGGCGCCGCGGCGGCCGGAGCCTCGTACTACGAGGACGAACTGCCCGTACGGCGCAAGCAGCCCGGAAACGTCGTCATCAAGTGGCTCACCACCACTGACCACAAGACGATCGGCACGCTCTACCTCGCCACGTCCTTCGCGTTCTTCTGCATCGGTGGCGTCATGGCGCTGCTCATGCGTGCGGAGCTGGCCCGGCCTGGTCTGCAGATCATGTCGAACGAGCAGTTCAACCAGGCGTTCACGATGCACGGCACGATCATGCTGCTGATGTTCGCGACGCCGCTGTTCGCCGGCTTCACGAACTGGATCATGCCGCTCCAGATCGGTGCCCCGGACGTCGCGTTCCCGCGGCTGAACATGTTCGCCTACTGGCTCTACCTGTTCGGCTCGCTCATCGCGGTGGGCGGCTTCCTCACCCCGCAGGGTGCGGCCGACTTCGGCTGGTTCGCCTACTCCCCGCTGTCGGACGCGGTCCGCAGCCCGGGTGTCGGCGCCGACATGTGGATCATGGGTCTGGCCTTCTCCGGCTTCGGCACCATCCTCGGCGCGGTCAACTTCATCACCACGATCATCTGCATGCGCGCGCCCGGCATGACCATGTTCCGCATGCCGATCTTCGTGTGGAACGTGCTGCTGACGGCCGTTCTGGTCCTGCTGGCCTTCCCGGTGCTGGCCGCGGCCCTGTTCGCGCTGGAGGCAGACCGTAAATTCGGCGCCCACGTCTTCGACGCGGCCAACGGCGGAGCCTTGCTCTGGCAACACCTCTTCTGGTTCTTCGGCCATCCAGAGGTGTACATCATCGCGCTGCCGTTCTTCGGCATCATCAGCGAGATCATCCCGGTCTTCTCCCGCAAGCCGATGTTCGGCTACATGGGCCTGATCGCCGCGACGATCGCGATCGCCGGTCTGTCCGTGACGGTGTGGGCCCACCACATGTACGTCACCGGCGGAGTGCTGCTGCCGTTCTTCTCCTTCATGACGTTCCTCATCGCCGTTCCGACCGGCGTGAAGTTCTTCAACTGGATCGGCACGATGTGGAAGGGGTCGCTGAGCTTCGAGACCCCGATGCTGTGGGCGGTCGGCTTCCTGATCACCTTCACCTTCGGTGGTCTGACCGGTGTCATCCTGGCCTCGCCGCCGATGGACTTCCACGTCTCGGACTCGTACTTCGTGGTGGCGCACTTCCACTACGTCGTGTTCGGCACGGTCGTCTTCGCGATGTTCGCCGGCTTCCACTTCTGGTGGCCGAAGTTCACCGGCAAGATGCTCGACGAGCGCCTCGGCAAGATCACCTTCTGGACCCTGTTCGTCGGCTTCCACGGCACCTTCCTGGTCCAGCACTGGCTGGGTGCCGAGGGCATGCCCCGTCGTTACGCCGACTACCTGGCGGCCGACGGTTTCACCGCCCTGAACACGGTCTCCACGATCAGCTCGTTCGTCCTCGGCCTGTCGATCCTTCCGTTCTTCTACAACGTGTGGAAGACCGCCAAGTACGGCAAGCCGGTCGGCGTGGACGACCCGTGGGGCTACGGCCGCTCGCTGGAGTGGGCGACGTCCTGCCCGCCGCCGCGCCACAACTTCCTCACCCTGCCGCGGATCCGCAGCGAATCCCCGGCGTTCGACCTGCACCACCCTGAGATCGCCGCGCTCGAGCTGGAGCACGCCGCCCACGGCGGCGCCATCACGGGCGGCAAGGAGGCCGGCAAGTGAAGATCCAGGGCAAGATGTTCATGTGGCTGAGCGTCTTCGTCCTCGCCATGGCGGTCGTCTATGGCGTGTGGTCGAAGGAGCCGGCCGGTACCACGGCGCTCTTCCTGGCCTTCGGCCTGTGCATCATGATCGGCTTCTACCTGGGCTTCACCGCCCGGCGGGTCGACGCGGGTGCGCAGGACAACAAGGAGGCGGACGTCGCGGACGACGCCGGCGAGCTGGGCTTCTTCAGCCCGCACAGCTGGCAGCCGCTGTCCCTGGCCGTCGGCGGTGCCCTGGCCTTCCTGGGCGTCGCGATGGGCTGGTGGCTGCTGTACTTCTCGGCCCCGCTGATCCTGCTGGGCCTGTGGGGCTGGGTCTTCGAGTACTACCGCGGTGAGAACCGCACCCAGTGAGCCGTGCTGACCCCAGGTCAGCCGCTGTACCACCCGGGAGCCCGGATTCTCCGCAAGGAGGGTCCGGGCTCCTGCGTTTGCCGGAGTCCGCATCGCTCTTAAGGGCTACTCAACGCGCCGGTGCCGACGAAGCTTCCTAGCGTGATGCCATGAGCCTTTCACCCCGCCCTCGCACCACCGTCGGCTGCGCGCTGCTGGTGATCGCCCTCTGCGCGGGCGTCACCGCCTGTGGCGCGGACGGAGACCCGCTCGCCGGCCGGCCCTACGCCGCGGACCCGGAGATCGTCTTCGACGCCCCGACGGACAACGGGAAGAAGGCCGACCCGGACAAGCCCCTGGAGGTCACCGCCGAGGACTCCGACGGGCGCCTGACGGACGTCACGGCCGTCGACACGTCGGGCCGTTACGTGGCGGGCGAACTGGCCGCGGACGGCAGCCGCTGGCACAGCACCGCGCCGCTCGCCGCCGACACCCGCTACACGGTGCGGGTGAGCACCGAGGACGACGACGGGGCGCCCGGCCGCAAGGTCCTCACCTTCGACACCGGCCGGCCCGCGGGCAAGGCCCGACAGAACGTCGACGTCCTCTTCACCCCCAGGTCGGGCCTGTACGGCGTCGGTCAGCCGGTCGTCGCCCAGCTCAGCGTGCCCGTCAAGGACAAGGGTCAACGGGCCGTCGTGGAGCGGGCCCTGAAGGTGGACACCACGCCCGCGGTGGAGGGCGCCTGGTTCTGGGTGAACGACAAGGAACTGCATTACCGCCCCAAGGACTACTGGCCCGCCCACGCGACCATCCAGGTGCACAGCAACCTGGCGGGCATGCGTATCGGCGACCGGCTGTGGGGCGGCAGGGCGGCCCCCCTGAAACTCACCACGGGCGACCGCATCGTCGCCGTCACGGACGCGGCGGCGCACCAGCTGACGGTCTACAAGAACGACCGGCCGATCAACCGGATCCCCGTCACCACCGGCAGGCCCGGCTTCGACACGCGCAACGGCGTCAAGGTCATCCTGGAGAAGCAGCGCATGGTACGCATGCGCGGCATCACGATCGGCATCGAGGAGGGCACCTCGGACTCCTTCGACCTGCCCGTCTACTACGCCTCGCGGGTCACCTGGAGCGGCGAGTACGTGCACGCCGCGCCCTGGTCGGTGGGCTCCCAGGGCTCGGAGAACGTCAGCCACGGCTGCGTCGGCATGAGCACCAGCAACGCGGAGTGGTTCTTCAACACCGTCCACGAGGGTGACGTCGTCCAGGTCGTCAACTCCGGCGGCCACGAGATGGAGCCGTTCGGCAACGGTTTCGGCGACTGGAACGTCACCTGGGACAAGTGGCGCTCCGGCAGCGCGCTGCAGGGCGGCGCCCCGGAGAGCCCCCGGCCCGAGGACACGGCGAGGCTGCGGCCGACGCCGGTGTGACCCCGCCGGGGGAACCGGGACCGGCTGTCACCCGATCGGGGGATCGAGGGGCGTGAGGGGCCGTCAGGGACCGGCCGTCACCGGCCGACCGGATCTCGTCCCGTGGGGAACCCCGCGCCCCGTCCGGCTACGCGCTCAGCAGCCGCTTCCGGCGCAGCAGAGCGGCCAACGACCCCGCGAACTCCACCGGATCCACCGGGAGCGTCACAGCGGCGTCGGCGCGGCTCCAGGTGGCCAGCCAGGCGTCCTGCGGCCGCGCGATGAGCAGCAGCACCGGCGGGCACTCGAACACCTCGTCCTTGATCTGCCGGCACAGGCCCATGCCGCCCATCGGCACGGCCTCGCCGTCGAACACGCAGAGGTCGATGCCGCCCCGGTCCATCTCGGCCAGCACCGCGGCCGGGGTGGCGCACTCCACGAACTCGACCGCGGGCACGTCCGGTGCGGGCCGGCGTCCGGCCGCGAGCCGCACCTGTTCGCGGGTGTTGGAATCGTCGCTGTAGACCAGCACCGTGGCGGTCGGCTGCATGTTTCCTCCGAGACGTCAGCGTCGTACGGACAGAACCGGTGCGGCGGATGCTACTCCCTTGAACAGGCTGTCAACACCTGTTGGAACACCGCTTCGATGGGCCATACGGGCACTGCACACGCTGGGAACACTCCGAACGGCACCCCCCGGAGTGAGGGCGGGATAAGGGACCGACATAATGTCGGTCGTGGCGACAGCAACGACAGTAGAAACCGGGCACGCGCACCCGTCGGTCAACCGGCCGAACCTCGTCAGCGTCGGAACCATCATCTGGTTGAGTTCCGAGCTGATGTTCTTCGCGGCCCTCTTCGCGATGTACTTCACCCTGCGATCGGTGACGGGTCCCGACCACTGGAAGGAAATGGCGTCCGCCCTGAACTTCCCGTTCTCGGCGACGAACACCACGATCCTGGTGCTCTCCTCCCTCACCTGCCAGCTCGGCGTCTTCGCCGCCGAGCGGGGTGACGTGAAGAAGCTCCGGGGCTGGTTCATCATCACCTTCATCATGGGTGCGATCTTCATCGGCGGTCAGATCTACGAGTACACCGAGCTGGTGAAGAAGGACGGGCTCTCGCTCTCCTCCGACCCGTACGGCTCGGTGTTCTACCTGACCACCGGCTTCCACGGCATGCACGTGACGGGCGGCCTGATCGCTTTCCTGTTCGTCCTCGGCAGGACGTACGCGGCCAAGAGGTTCACCCATGAACAGGCGACCGCGGCCATCGTCGTGTCCTACTACTGGCACTTCGTCGATGTCGTCTGGATCGGCCTCTTCGCCACGATCTACATGATCAAGTAGCCGGGCCCGATCCCGCGCACCTTCCAGAAGCATCGACGCAGAAGATCCTGACACCGGGGTAATCCGTGAAAAAGCTCTCCGCACGACGACGCCATCCGCTGGCGGCGGTCGTCGTCCTACTCCTCGCGCTGGCGGCCACTGGGGGGCTGTACGCCGCGTTCGCGCCCGCGAGCAAGGCGCAGGCCGATGAAACCTCCCAGTCCCTCGCCATCGACGAGGGCAAGAAGCTCTACGCCGTCGGCTGCGCCAGCTGCCACGGCACCGGCGGTCAGGGCACCTCCGACGGTCCGAGCCTGGTCGGCGTGGGCGCCGCGGCCGTCGACTTCCAGGTCGGCACCGGCCGTATGCCTGCTGCGACCTCCCAGGGCCCGCAGGTGGTGAAGAAGAAGAACATCTACAGCCAGGCCCAGATCGACCAGCTCGCGACCTACATCGCGTCGCTGGGCGCCGGCCCGAACGTCCCCACCTCGGCCCAGTACGGCCCCGAGGGCGCGGACATCGCCAAGGGCGGCGAGCTCTTCCGCA
This sequence comes from Streptomyces sp. NPDC001443, assembly GCF_053597355.1. Classification (NCBI taxonomy): domain Bacteria; kingdom Bacillati; phylum Actinomycetota; class Actinomycetes; order Kitasatosporales; family Streptomycetaceae; genus Streptomyces; species Streptomyces sp. NPDC001443. The sequence goes on along the minus strand of NZ_JBSFIA010000002.1, from coordinate 375,712 downwards.
CCAACTGCGCGCAGTGCCACAACTTCACCGGCAAGGGCGGTGCCCTCACGGAGGGCAAGTTCGCGCCGGACCTGGAGGGTGTGGACCCGAAGCACATCTACGAGGCCATGCAGACCGGCCCGCAGAACATGCCTTCGTTCCCCGACACCACCCTGTCGGAGCAGAACAAGAAGGACATCATCGCGTACCTGAACGCGGTCAACAGCGATGAGACGGTGAACCCCGGCGGTCTCGAACTGGGCGGCCTCGGGCCGGTCAGCGAGGGTCTGTTCGCGTGGATCTTCGGTCTCGGCGCCCTGGTCGCGGTCGCCGTCTGGGTCGCCGCTCGGACCGCAAAGGCCAAGAAGTCATGAGTAGCCAAGACATTCCAGAAGAGAACCTGCCCGCTGAGCAGGCCCACGCGCACGGCGCCGTGGACGTAGCGGACGAGCAGAACCCGTTCGCCGACCCGGGGCTGCCGCCCCACGAGCACCGGATCCAGGACATCGACGAGCGGGCCGCCAGGCGGTCCGAGCGTGCGGTCGCCTTCCTGTTCACGCTGTCGATGCTGGCCACCGTCGGCTTCATCGCGTCGTACGTGACGATCCCGCCGGACAAGTCGATCTTCGTGTTCCCGATCGGTCACATCAGCGCGCTGAACTTCGCGCTGGGTCTGACCCTGGGCGCGGCGCTGTTCTGCATCGGCGCGGGCGCGGTCCACTGGGCCCGCACCCTGATGTCCGACGTGGAGGTCGCCGACGAGCGTCACCCGATCGAGGCGTCCCCCGAGGTCCGCGCGAAGGTCTTCGCGGACTTCAAGGAAGGTGCCACGGAGTCCGCGCTCGGCCGTCGCAAGCTGATCCGCAACACGATGTTCGGTGCGCTGGCGCTGTTCCCGCTCTCCGGCGTCGTCCTTCTGCGCGACCTCGGTCCGCTGCCCGAGGACAAGATGCGCCACACGGCGTGGTCCAAGGGCAAGCTCCTCGTCAACATGAACACGAACCAGCCGCTGCGCGCTTCGGACGTGGCCGTCGGTTCGCTCACCTTCGTCAAGCCCGAGGGCCTGGAGGAGACCGACGAGGAGTTCCAGAACGAGATCGCCAAGGCGGCCGTGATGATCGTCCGGCTCCAGCCGGACGACATCAAGGACAAGCAAGAGCTCGAGTGGTCGCACGACGGCATCGTCGCGTACTCGAAGATCTGCACCCACGTCGGTTGCCCGATCTCCCTGTACGAGCAGCAGACGCACCACGTTCTGTGCCCCTGCCACCAGTCCACCTTCGACCTGTCCGACGGCGCCCGGGTGATCTTCGGTCCCGCCGGTCACGCCCTGCCGCAGCTGCGCATCGGCGTGAACCCCGAGGGCTACCTCGAGGCGCTCGGCGACTTCGCAGAGCCCGTCGGTCCTGCATTCTGGGAGCGCGGATGAGCACTACGACCACCACCGAGTCCCGCTCGCGCGGGAAGGCGCCGGCCGGCGAGCGGATCGCCGACTGGGCCGACGGCCGGCTGGGGATCTACTCCCTGGCCAAGGCCAACATGCGCAAGATCTTCCCCGACCACTGGTCGTTCATGCTGGGTGAGGTCTGCCTCTACAGCTTCCTGATCATCATCCTCACGGGTGTGTATCTGACGCTGTTCTTCCACCCCTCGATGAACGAGGTGGTGTACCACGGCAGCTACGTCCCGCTCCAGGGACAGCTGATGTCCGAGGCGTTCAGCTCGACCCTGCACATCTCCTTCGAGGTGCGCGGTGGTCTGCTCATCCGGCAGATCCACCACTGGGCGGCGCTGATCTTCCTCGCCGGCATGTTCGTGCACATGATGCGCGTGTTCTTCACGGGCGCGTTCCGCAAGCCGCGTGAGGTCAACTGGCTGTTCGGCTTCCTGCTGTTCGTCCTGGGCATGTTCACCGGCTTCACCGGTTACTCGCTCCCGGACGACCTGCTCTCCGGCACCGGTGTCCGCTTCACCGAGGGCGCGATCCTGTCCATGCCGATCGTCGGCACGTACATCTCGTTCTTCCTCTTCGGCGGGGAGTTCCCGGGCCACGACTTCGTGGCGCGGTTCTACTCGATCCACATCCTGCTGCTGCCGGGCATCATGCTCGGCCTGGTCGTGGGCCACCTGATCCTGGTCTTCTACCACAAGCACACGCAGTTCGCGGGCCCCGGCAAGAGCAACAAGAACGTCGTCGGCATGCCGCTGCTGCCGGTCTACATGGCCAAGGCCGGAGGCTTCTTCTTCCTGGTCTTCGGTGCCATCGCGGCCATCGCGGCGATCGCGCAGATCAACCCGATCTGGGCCATCGGCCCCTACCGTCCGGACCAGGTGTCGACCGGCGCCCAGCCCGACTGGTACATGGGCTTCGCCGAGGGTCTGATCCGCTACATGCCCGGCTGGGAGATCAACATCTGGGGCCACACGCTGGTCCTGGGCGTGTTCATCCCGCTGGTCCTCTTCGGTGTCGTGCTCGCCGCGCTGGCGCTCTACCCGTTCATCGAGTCCTGGATCACCGGCGACAAGCGCGAGCACCACATCCTGGACCGCCCGCGCAACGCGCCGACCCGCACGGCCCTGGGCACCGCCTGGGTCACGATGTACATGATCACGCTGGTCGGCGGTGGCAACGACCTGTGGGCCACCCACTTCCACCTGTCGATCAACTCGATCACCTGGTTCGTCCGGATCTTCTTCTTCGTCGGACCGGTCATCGCGTTCATCGTCACCAAGCGGATCTGCCTCGGCCTCCAGCGCCGGGACCGGGACAAGGTGCTGCACGGTCGCGAGACCGGCACCATCAAGCGCCTGCCGCACGGTGAGTTCATCGAGATCCACGAGCCGCTCAGCCAGGAGCAGCTCCACACCCTCACCGCGCACGAGCAGTACCAGCCGCTCGAACTCGGCCCGACGGTCGACGAGAACGGTGTCGAGCGCAAGCTGAAGGGCTCGCAGAAGCTGCGCGCCAAGATCAGCAAGGCGTACTTCGACGAGGACAGCCAGATCGAGAAGCCGACTGTCGACGAGTACAAGGAGATCACGAGCGGCCACGGCCACCACTGATCGCTGCGCTCGCCACGCGCACACAAGGACCCCGTCCGGTCTTCGGACGGGGTCCTTCGCCGTGTCCGGCGCTGGATAGGCTGTAGTCAGTCTGTACGTGTCTACGAACCAGGAGCGGCTGATGAGCGCTGTGACCCCCGCTGGAGGCGACACCGCGGCGGGCCGTTCCTGGCCCGCGGTACTGAACGGTCTGCTGGAGGGCCGCGACCAGAGCGCCGCGAGCACCGCCTGGGCGATGGACCGGATCATGCGCGGCGAGGCCACCGACGCGCAGATCGCCGGGTTCGCGGTGGCACTGCGGGCCAAGGGCGAGACCGTCCAGGAGATCACGGGACTGGTCGAGGCGATGTACGCGCACGCCAACGTGATCCAGGTGCCGGGCGACACCGTCGACATCGTCGGCACCGGCGGCGACGGCGCGAAGACGGTGAACATCTCCACGATGTCCTCGATCGTCATCGCGGGCACCGGTGCCAAGGTCGTCAAGCACGGCAACCGGGCCGCCTCGTCGGCGTCGGGCGCCTCGGACGTCCTGGAGAAGCTCGGGGTCAACCTCGAACTGACGCCGAAGCGGGTGGCGGAGGTCGCCGAGGAGGCCGGGATCACCTTCTGCTTCGCGGTGAAGTTCCACCCGGCGCTGCGCCATGTGGCGGCCGCCCGAGGCCAGTTGGGCATCCGGACGGTGTTCAACTTCCTGGGCCCGCTGACCAACCCGGCGAAGGTGCGCGCCCAGGCGGTCGGTGTCGCCGATCCCCGGGTGGCGCCGATCATCGCGGGTGTCTTCGCCGAGCGCGGCAACTCCTCGCTGGTGTTCCGCGGCGACGACGGCCTGGACGAGCTGACCACGACCGCCACCTCCAGGGTGTGGGTCGTGCGCGACGGCAAGGTCACAGAGGAGGCCTTCGACCCGCGGGACGTCGGCATCGAACCGGTGCCCGTGGAGGCGCTGCGCGGCGCCGACGCCTCGTACAACGCGGATGTGGCGCGCCGGCTGCTGAACGGCGAGGGCGGGCCGGTGCGGGACGCCGTGCTGCTGAACTCCGCGGCGGCGCTGGTGGCGCTGCGGCCGGGTTCCGGGACGCTGGCCGAGCAGCTGCGCGCCGGCATGGACCGGGCGGCGGAGTCGATCGACTCCGCCGCGGCCCGGCGGACGCTGGAGCGCTGGGTGGCCGTCAGCAACGCCTGATCCGCCCTCCCCGGCCGCGTGCGCTGCGGCCGGGCCGGGGCGACGCAGGGCCCCGGCCGAGGGGACGAGGCTAGGCGCGGTCCAGGATGCGGACCGCGCCTTGCGCTTCACGGGCCGTGTGGCAGGATGACGGACAGGTCATGAGTGACAGTCATGAGGCCCCGGCCGACTGTCCGGCAACCCTCCGTCCGTGGCGGGGTGCCCCGGGTGAGGACCAGGTCGTGGGCAACGAGGTCCACGGCAAGCGCGGACCCCTCGACGGCTCCTGAACGAGCCCAGCACCAGGGGTCCTGGTCATCGAGGGAGCCTTCCGTGAGCAAGCGAATGCGCTAGGGCGTCGAGCCCCGCCTCCGCACACCCCTTTTCCTTTCTCCGCGCTCGAGCCCGTGTGCTCGCGTGGTGATTCCGCCTTGCCGCTCACGGGAGTTCCCCATGTCCGTCTCCACCGCTGCCTCCGCCCGGACCGTTTGTGCCCCGCTGGCCGTTCTGGGCCGTGATGTCACCGTTCCGCTCGTCACGGGCGGCGAAGTCACCTATGCCGCGCTCGACTACGCGGCCAGCGCCCCCGCCCTCCAGCGCGTCTGGGACGACGTGGCGGCGTACGCCCCGTACTACGGCAGCGTCCACCGCGGCGCCGGCTACCTCTCGCAGCTGTCCACGGACCTCTTCGAGAACGCCCGCCGCACGGTTGCGGAGTTCCTCGACTGCCGTGCCGGCGACCAGGTGGTCTTCACCCGGTCCACCACCGACTCCCTCAACCTGCTGGCGGCCGCGCTCCCGGCCGGCTGCGAGGTCTTCGTGTTCGAGACCGAGCACCACGCCTCGCTGCTGCCCTGGAAGGACGCCCAGGTCACCTATCTCGACGCCCCGCGCAGCCCGCGGCAGGCCGTCGAGACCCTGGAGCGCGCCCTGGCCGACCGCGACCCTTCCCCAAGCTCTCGGCTGCGCTCGAGCAGGGGAGGCCCCTATGGCCCGGCCCTGGTCTGCGTCACCGGCGCCTCGAACGTCACCGGTGAGCTGTGGCCGGTCCGCGAGCTGGCGGCGGCGGCCCACGCGCACGGCGCCCGGATCGTCCTGGACGCCGCGCAGCTGGCCCCGCACCACCCGGTCTCGGTCCGCGACCTCGACGTCGACTGGGTCGCCTTCTCCGGCCACAAGCTGTACGCGCCGTTCGGCTCCGGGGTCCTGGCCGGCCGCGCCGACTGGCTGCGCGAGGCCGAGCCGTACCTCGCCGGCGGCGGCGCGAGCCGGCGCGTCACCCGGCGCGCGGACGGGGGAGTGGACGTGGAGTGGCACGACAGCGCCGCCCGCCACGAGGCCGGCTCGCCGAACGTGATCGGCGCCTACTCCATCGCCTCCGCCTGCAAGGCCCTCACCGAGGCGGGCTTCGAGGCGCTCGTCGCCCGTGAGCTGCACCTGATCGACACCGTCCGGGCGGGCCTCGCCGAGGTGCCCGAGGTGCGGGTCCTCTCCCTCTTCGGCGACGACGCCCCGCGGGTCGGGGTGATCTCCTTCGTGGTGGAGGGCTGGAACAGCTCCCACTTCGCGGCCGCCCTCTCCGCCGAGTACGGCATCGGCGTCCGCGACGGCCTCTTCTGCGCCCATCCGCTGGTGCGCACGCTGCTGGGCAGCGACCCGGGCAGCCAGGGCGAGTGCGGCGCTCCCGAGGCCGCGCCGGGCGAGAAGTCCCTCAACGCCATCAGGGTGAGCTTCGGCGCGGGAACGCCGGACGAGCACGTGGAGCGCTTCGTGACCGCGGTGCGGGAACTGGTCAGGGACGGCGCGAAGTGGCGCTACCGGACCGAGGACGGCCGCTGCGTGCCCGCGGTCTGACCGGGCCCGTCGCGCGGCGCCGTCATGGCCGGTCGCGCGGTTCCCCGCGCCCCTGGGGCCGCCTGCGGGCAGGCCCGCCCGAGGGGCGCGGGGAACCGCGCGCTCAGCCCTTACCGGTCCGCGGGGGAGGGCCTCAGCTGTCGAGACCGATCGCGAACGCCGCCTCCAGGTCGTGCTGGGAGTAGGTGCGGAACGCGACGTGCGTGTCCGTGCCCTCGACGCCGGGGATCTTGCTGATCCGGCCCGGGATGACCTCCGCCAGGTCCTCGTGCCGGGTCACCCGCACCATCGCGATCAGGTCGTAGGTGCCGGTGACGGAGAAGACCTCGCTGACGGAGTCCAGTGCGGCGATCGATTCCGCGATCTCGGGGATCCGGTCCACGCTGGTCTTGATAAGGACGATCGCGGTGATCACGGTTGGTTCTCTCTCTCGGCCGGGGCCCTCACTCTATGACGTGATCCCGGACCCACCAAGGCCGCGGCGGCCGGCCGGGCCGGTCAGCCGCCGTCGCCCGTGGCGGCCCTGACCTGCCGGGCCGGACCGCGGCTGCGGCCGAACCGCAGCCACGCGTACCCGAAGCCCGTGCCAAAGCCCACCAGGTGTGCCAGGTAGGCCACGCCGGGGCCCTGGGTGGCCCGGCCCGCCGCCACCCACTGCAGGGCCGCCCAGAAGGGCAGCACGACCCACGCGGGGAAGCGCACCGGCAGGAAGAACAGGAACGGCAGCAGGCTGGTCACCCGCGCCCGGGGGAACAGGTACAGGAACGCGCCGAGGACCGCGGAGATCGCCCCGGACGCGCCGACCAGCGATTGTTCGGAGCCGGCGTTGGCGGCCGCGTAGCCGAGCAGTGCCAGGTAGCCGCAGCCGACGTAGAAGAGGGTGAACTCCACCCGGCCCATCCGTTCCTCGGTCATCGCCCCGAAGACGTAGAGGAAGAGCATGTTGCCGAGGAGGTGGACCCAGCTGCCGTGGACGAACAGGGCGCTGGCGGGCGTCAGGGCCTGGCCCGGGGCGTCCCGGAACAGTTCGGCCGGGACCACGCCCCAGTGGCGGAAGTAGGCCCGCTGGACGGCCGACAGCGCGGCGCCGGTGCCGTACCCGGGATTGAAGCCGGAGGCGGGGCCGATCAGGAAGACCAGGCAGCACAGGGCGATCAGCCCGTACGTCACGGGTGCCGACGGCTTCCGGATCGCGCTGCCCGTGGTTCCGTTCCAGTCGCTGATCATGAACACAGAGCATGACGTACGGGGACGGATCAGCACAGACCGCCTCGCCGCCGTGGACGGGTGGGCGGCGAGTACCCGCCAGGCCGTAGGGTTACGAGCCACATGTTCCGGGGAGAGCCCGGTGCGTCACGGACAATGGACAGAAGGAAGGCGAACAGCCCTGATGACGGTTCCCCTGCCGACCGCCTCGACGCGGTGGCGCTGCACCCTCTGCGGCAACCTCACGCGTTTCGACGTGACCCGCTCGTCGAAGGTGGTGGAGTACGTCCATCTCGACCTCGCCGGTCAGCCCAGCGTGGAGGAGCGCGAGGTGGTCAGTGAGACGATCGAGTCGGTGCGTTGCCGCTGGTGCAACGCCGTCGACCAGGTGGAACTCGTGGACAGGCCGGGCGCCGGCTCCTGACGGGAGCGGCCCCGCACGGATATTGGGGTGTGACGGATGGTGGAGACCGCAGGCGGGGGGCCGGGCGACGGCGCCGCCGAGGTGCTCGACCGTCCGCTGCCCGACGGGGTGCGGCGCCGGGTCGTGCAGATCGTCTCGGACGGGTTCGGCGGGCTGGTCCTGACCGAACTGCCTGCCCAGTTGCGACAGTACGCCCGGTTCGCCCCGAATCGTCGGGTCAAGTTCGCGGGCAACGCCATGGCCGCGGCGCTGGAGACGGACTCGCTCTTCCGGCAGCGCATCGCCGAGAAGTTCAGGGAGGCGCAGCCCGAACTCGCCGGCGCCCTCGACTCCGGTTCGCCGCCCCCGGCCGCGGACCCCTTGGACGTGGCGGCCGCGGCCTATGTACTGCGGCCGGCCGGCTGGGTGAAGCTGGTGGCCGCGGCCGGCGAGGAGGCGCTGCGCGCGGACGCCGAGCGGGCCGACGAGGAGAGCCGAGCCGAGCTGGAACGGCTGCGCGAGGAGCTCGACCGGGCCCGTGAGCAGGGCCGGACCGAGACCGAGCGGCTGCGGGCCGAGCTGGACGCCTCGAAGCGGGAGGCCGAGTCGCTGCACCGCAAGTTGCGTTCGGCCCTCAGTGACGTCAAGCGCGGCGAGGCGGCGCTGCGCAAGGTGCACGGCGAGACCGAGGTGGCGCGGGCCGAGGCGCAGGCGCAGGTGTCCGCCGCCGAGAGCGAGTCCCGGCGGCTGAAGGCGCGCCTGGGCGAGGCGGAGGCGGCCCTGGAGGCCACCCGCAAGGCGGCCCGCGAGGGGCGCAGCGTCGAGGACATGCGAGTGCGGCTGCTGCTGGACACCGTGCTCGACGCGGCCCAGGGGCTGCGCCGGGAGCTGGCGCTGCCGCCGGTGTCGGTGCGGCCCGCGGAGACCGTGGACGCGGTCGAGCCCGGCCGGATGACCCCGAAGGACATCGCCAACCGCGCACTGTCCGAGAACGACCCGGCGATCCTGGACCAGTTGCTCGCGCTGCCGCAGGCGCATCTGGTCGTCGACGGCTACAACGTCACCAAGACCGGCTATCCCCAGATGCCGCTGGAGAAGCAGCGGCTGCGGCTGCTCGGGCAGCTCTCGCAGCTCGCCGCGCAGACGGGAGCCGAGGTGACCTGCGTCTTCGACGGCGCCGAACTGGTGGCGCCGGTGCTGCTCGCGCCGCCCCGCGGGGTGCGGGTGCTGTTCTCCAAGCCGGGCGTCACCGCCGACGAACTGATCCGTCAGCTGGTGCGGGCCGAGCCTCCGGGCCGGCCGGTCATCGTGGCCTCGACCGACCGTGAGGTGGCCGACGGGGTGGCCCGGGCGGGGGCGCGGCCGGTGGCTTCGGCGGTCCTTCTCAAGCGCCTGTCCTGAACGTCAAGTTCCGGAAGCAATGCCCGAATTGACGGAGTCGTCACGCAACGTAGCGTCAATCGGGCATCACTGCATGTGAGTTGCCGGCAAAGAATGCGGTGCGTAACCGGGATTTTTCGCCGGAGGATTTGAACTGATCACAGGAACATCACTAAGGTCAGGTTTCGAATCTCCGTACGGCTTCTCACTCAGAAGAAGGAGCTCGTCTCCGTGGCGTCCCACCGTCGACCGAAGCAGCCGAGTCGTGCACGCGTGACCGTGCTGACCACCGCAGCCGCAGCCGCCGTGGTGCTGAGCGCCCAGGGCGCCAACGCCGCGCCGAGCGAGAAGCCGACCAAGGACGAGGTCAAGTCCAAGGTCGACAAGCTCTACGACGAGGCGGAGCAGGCCACCGAGAAGTACAACGGGGCCAAGGAGAAGCAGGAGAAGCTCCAGAAGGAGATCTCCACCATCCAGGACAACGTCGCGCGCGGTCAGGCCGACCTGAACGAGCTGCGCGACAGCATGGGCCTCGCGGCCGCGGCCCAGTACCGCACCGGGTCCATCGACTCCTCGCTCCAGCTCTTCCTCTCGGCCGACCCGGACGACTACCTCGACAAGGCCTCCACGCTCGACCAGTTGAGCGGCCAGCAGGTCGAGGCGCTGAAGAAGATCCAGGACAAGCAGCGCGAGCTCGCCCAGGAGCGCGCCGAGGCCTCCGACAAGCTCAAGGACCTGGCCTCCACCCGTACGGAGCTGGGCAAGAAGAAGAAGGAAGTCCAGGCCAAGCTGGCCGAGGCGCAGAAGCTCCTCAACACGCTGACGGCCAAGGAGAAGGCGGCCCTGGCCGACGCCGACGCGCGCGCCAGCCGCTCCGCCAGCGCCCGGGTCGACCTCGGCAACGAGACCAGCGCCTCCGGCCGGGCCGCCGCCGCCTTCTCGGCCGGCCAGACGAAGATAGGCTCGCCCTACGTCTACGGCGCCTCGGGCCCTTCCTCCTTCGACTGCTCCGGCTTCACCTCCTGGGCCTACGCCCAGGCCGGCGTCTCCATCCCGCGCACCTCGCAGGCCCAGGCCAACGCCGGTACGCGCATCTACTCGCAGAGCGACCTCCAGGTCGGCGACCTCGTCATCTTCTACGGCGACCAGCACCACGTCGGCCTCTACGCGGGCAACGGCCAGGTGCTGCACGCCCCCCGCACCGGCACCGTCGTGCGCTACGAGTCGATAGGCAACATGCCGTTCCAGTTCGGCGTCCGCATCTGACCCGCAGCCCCGAGCCCCTTCGGGAGCGGTCCGCGCAGCACTGATCGGGACCGCCCGATCGGGCGAATTGCGACACCGCCAAGTGAACCCACGCCCCGCCGGTGACCTGCGTCAGCGGCGGGGCGTCACGTCGTGCGCCCCGCCGACGTCTTTGGCCGCCGCCCCGCGACGGGGCTACTGTCTGGCGCGTTTCCCCACACCGCCGTGGCACGTCCGCCCCCGGGTCGGGGGAGCGGTCCTCGTCCGCCAGCGGAAGGAGTGCGGTTTCCCGTGGGGTCCCATCGCCGCCTTGCACCGTCCGGGTTCGACCGGGGTGCCTGCGCAGCCCTCAGTGTCCTGTCGGCCGCCACAGCCGCAACGGCCGCCATCGGCGCCGTACCGGCGACGGCCGCACCGCGCGACGGCACCCGGGCCGAGGTGGACCGCCTCTACGAGGAGGCCGAGCGGGCGACCCAGGCCTTCGACAGGGCCGACGAGCGCGCCGATCTCCTGCGCACCCAGGTGGGCCACGCCCGCGACCGGATCGCCCGGCAGCAGGACCGGGTCAACTCCCTGCGCCGCACGCTCGGTTCGCTGGCCGGGGCACAGTACCGTTCCGGTGGCCTGGACCCGTCCCTGGCCCTGATGCTCTCCGGCGACCCGGACGACTACCTCGACCGGGCCTCCGTACTGGACCGCGTCACCACCCGTCAGGCCGACGAGCTGACCGAACTGCGCTCGGCCCTGCGCGAGCTCGCCCAGGAGCGCGCGGACGCGACCTCGAAGCTCGGCGAGCTGGAACGCAGCCGCCGGGCGGTGGCCACGCACAAGCGGACCGTCGAGAAGAAGCTCGCCCGGGCGCGGCGGCTGCTCAACTCCCTGCCCCTCCAGGAGCGTCTGGCCTTCGGCCGGGCCTCCCGCTCCGGCCGCGCGGACCCGTCCGGGCTCGGCTGGGCCGGACCGGCCACCGGCCGCGCGGCGTTCGCCGTCGCCGCCGCCCGCTCCGCGCTGGGCCGCCCCTACGTCTGGGGTGCCAACGGTCCCGGCGGCTTCGACTGCTCGGGGCTGATGCAGTGGGCGTACGGGCGGGCGGGGGTGCAGCTGCCGCGCACCTCGCAGGCCCAGCGGTTCGCCGGGCAGCAGATCCCGCTCTCCCAGGCCCGGCCCGGGGACCTGGTCGTCTACCGGTCCGACGCCAGCCACGTCGGGATGTACGTGGGCAACGGCCAGGTGATCCACGCCCCCTATCCGGGCGCCCCGGTGCGCTACGACCCGGTGGGCATGATGCCGATCTCGTCGGTCACCCGGGTCTGACGCCCCCCGAGCCCCGTACGATCGGTGGAATGGCTGGTCGAAGGCGGGCGATGGGATCCGCGGCCGCGGGGCTGTGTCTGCTGCTCGTCTCCCTGACGGGGTGCGGCGGGCGGCCCGCGGCCGACGGCGTGCGCGCCGACGCGCAGCGGCTGCTCGACGCACGGGCGGCCGCGGTCCTGCGTCACGACGAGTCCGCCTACCGCGCCACCGGCACCCGGGCCGGATTCGCCGCGGTGCGGGCGGTGCCGCTCGCGGCCTGGTCCTACCGGGTCACCGCCGTGCACCGCAGCGGGAACACGGCGGTCGTGGACGCCCGGCTCGGCTATCGCGTCAGCGGGTACGACGCGGCGCCGGTCACCACCGCCCGCGTCCTCGGGCTGGCCCGCGACGCCCGGGGGCGGTGGCGGGTCACCTCGGACCGGCCCGCGCAGCGGACCGCACAGCAGCTGTGGGACCAGGGCGCGGTGAGCGTGGTGCGCGGCGCCCACAGCCTGGTGCTGGGCGCCGGGCAGTCCGAGGGCACGCTGCGCTCCTTCGCCGGGCTCGCCGACCGCGCGGTGCCGGCCGTCTCTCGGGCGTGGGGCGCCGACTGGAGCGGGCACGTGGTGGTGCTCGTGCCGAAGTCGCTGGAGGGCATGGCGGGGCTGCTCGCCTCGCCCGCCTCGTCGTACCGCGGGATCGCGGCGGTCACCACGGGCGAGACCGGCGGGTCGGGCCGGGCGCCCGCGGACCGGATCATCGTCAACCCCGAGGCGTACGGGATGCTGGGCTCGCTCGGCCGGCAGGTGGTGCTCACGCACGAGAGCACCCATGTCGCCACCCGGGCCCACACCGGCGCCGCCACCCCGCTGTGGCTGTCCGAGGGGTACGCCGACTGGGTCGGCTACCGCGGCACCGGGCGCACCGCCGCGCTGATCGCGCCCGAGCTGGCCCGCGCGGTGGCCGACGGGCAGGTCCCGGCGGCGCTGCCCACGGACAAGGACTTCGGCTTCACCGGGGACGCGGACGCGCTGGCGCGGGCGTACGAGGGCGGCTGGCTGGCCTGCCGGATGATCGCCGACCGCTGGGGCGAGGCCCGGCTCGACGCGTTCTACCGGGCCGTGGGCGCGCACCGGCAGCGGGCGGGAGCGGTCGAGGACGCGATGGCGAAGGTGCTCGGGACGACCCCGCAGCGGTTCACCGAGCTGTGGCGGGAGGCTCTGCGGACGCGGCTGGGCTGAGCCCTTCGAGGTGGGCGACGGCCTCGGCGAGCCACCCGCGCTCCGCCTCGCCCGTGGCCCGCGCCACCCGCAGGATGCCCTGCCGGAACAGGTCGTCCGTCTGCTCCGCCCGCACCGGCTGCCCGTCGCGGTAGAAGAAGCTCGCGGGCGTGTTCAGGAACTCCAGCCGCCTGCGCAGCACCGCGGCCTGCTCCGCGGGGTCGGGCAGGTGCCGCAGGAACGCCAGGACCGTGTTGAAGCGCACCTGGTCGGTGATCTCCGCCGGCCGGGGGTGCCGCAGCCGTTCCAGCAGGTCCTCGCGGCCGTGCTCGGTGAGGGACAGCATCCGGCGCGGGGCCGCGCCCGCGCCCTCGGCCGTGTGCTGGTCGAGTTTGCCCGCGGTCACCAGGCGGGTGATCGCGGGGTAGAGCGCGCCGTCGCTGACCGGGCGGACGTGGCCGCTGAGGGCGGTGATGCGCTCCTTCAGTTCATAGCCGTGCAGGGGCTCCTCGGCCAGGAACCCGAGGATCGACAGCTCCAGCATCAGGTGCGGTCCCTTCTCCGGTCGCGTCGTGCGGGGTCCCGTCCGGCCGGTCCCGTCCGGCCGGTCCCGTCCGGCGGATCCCGTCTTGCGGGCCTCGGACCGCCATGGTACCTCTTATCGAGTTACCTCGTTTCGAGGTAACTCGATAAGAGGTACAGGCAAGAGGTACCGCCAGACGACTCGGCATCAGGGGGAACCACGTCGTGAACGAACACCGCGGACAGCTCGTCCGGCTCGCCCGTCCCGTCTACCTCTCGTTGCTGGCCTCCGTCGCCGCCGGGATCATCAACACCGTCTGGGTCTCCCGGCTCGGCGGCCCGGCCGTGGCCGCCGTCGCCGTGGCCACCAACACCGAGAACGTGCTCCTCGGCGTGGCCCTGGTCTTCGGCTCCGGCACCACCGTGCTGGTCGCGCACGCCAGGGGAGCCCGCGACCCGGCCGCGCTGCGCGCCGCCGTACGCGGCGGCTGGGCCCTGTGCGCACTGGTCACGCCCACCGTGCTGACCTGCTGCTTCCTGTTGCGTGAGCCGCTGGCCCGGCTGGTCCTGGGCGGCGCCGACAGCGCCGCGGTCCCCCTCGCCGTCGCCTACTTCGCCGTCTCGCTGCCGGGCATGGCCGTCTTCTTCGCCCAGAACCTCGTCGACGGCATCCTCAAGGGCACGGGCGACACCCGGACCCCGATGCGGCTCGCCCTGCTCGCCAACGGCCTGATCCTGCTCTGCGACCCGCTGCTCATCCACCTCTACGGCGTCCGGGGCGCCGCCGCCTCCACCGTGCTGTGCCGGGGCGCGGCCCTCGCGGCGGGGCTGCGGGCGCTGCGCCGCGACGCGCTGCTGCGGAGCGCGGCACGGGTGCGTCCCGCCGAGCCGACCGCCGCCGCGCTGCGCCGGACCCTGGCCACCGGACTGCCGATGTCGGCGGACTTCACCGTGCGCCAGGGCGGCGCGCTGGTGCTGGTCGCGATCGTGGCCCGGCTCGGCGTGACCGCCGTGGCCGCGTACGCGATCGCCTACAAGGTCATGTACGTCGCGACCATGGCCTTCTACGCGGTACGCCAGGCCGCCTCGATCCACACCGCGCACACCCGCGGCGCGGGCCGGGACGCCCGGCGGGCCATCGGCCGGCAGGCCGTGCTGGTCTCCGGTACGGCGGCCCTGGCCGCGGCCGTCCTGCTGGGCCTGGCCGCCCCCTGGGTCATGGCCGCCTTCGGCGCCGGGCCCGAGGTCGCCCGTGCCGGTGTGCTGTTCCTGCGCTGCGTGGGGCCCTATCTGCTGCTGATGGGCTGCTTCATCGCGCTCGGCGGGGTCTTCGAGGGCAGCGGGGGAGCACCGGCCCTGCTGCGGGTGACCGTGCTCGGCACGGCGGTCCAACTGCCGCTCGCCCTCGCCCTGTCCGGCCTCGGACTGCCCGGCATCTGCCTGGCGCTGGCGCTGTCCATGACCGTGCAGTGCGCGGCGCTGGCGGTGACGGCCGCCCGCGCGGCCCGCCGTCAGGAGGAGACCGGGGCCCCGTTGGTACGGGCCGCCTGAGCCGGGAAGGACGCCCCGCCCCCGCGGGCCACCGTCGAGCGCCACAGCCGCACGGCCGCGACGACCGTCGCGGCCACCAGCAGCCCGTTGCGCACGAACAGCAGGGTGACGCCCAGCCGGTCGCTCGACACGACATGGTCGAACCAGAGGGGGAACTCCAGCACCGTCACGGGCGCCGCCGCCAGGATCAGGGCGGCCGGCGGCCGCATCCGGGTGTCGCGGTGGCACAGGCAGACCGCCGCGACCCCGACCAGCCACACCAGGTACTGCGGGCTGATCACCCGGCTGGTGACCACGAACAGCAGCACCGCCACCAGCGCCGCGTCGGGGAGCGTGTGCGGCCGGAGGCGGGTGGCCATCAGACGCCACAGCAGCAGCCAGCCGAAGGCCGCCCCGGTCAGGGCCAGCGCCGCGGTGCTGACGACGTCCACGTACGGCCCGAGGAATTCCACCGAGCCGTAGTTGAGCAGCACCCGGCCGCTCCAACCGAAGTGCCGGGCCACATGGAAGACCAGCGAGCCCAGCGACTCCACCTCGGTCCCGCGGTCGCGCTGGAAGGTCAGGAACGCGAACGCCCCGGGCATGGCCACGGAGGCCACCAGGGCCACCCCGGCCGCCGTCACCGCCGCCGCGACCCACGCCCGGCGCCGTACGGCACCCACCAGCAGCAGCGCCGGCCACACCTTCACCAGCGCCCCGAAGCCCGCCAGCGCGCCCATCACCCGGGGGTGGCGGGTACCCGCGAGCAGCGAGGCCACCGCCACCGCGGTCACCATCACGTCGTAACGGGCGTACAGCGTCGGCCCGAGCAGCGCCGCGCCCGCCACCCACGCCCAGGCGCCGAGCGGCGAGCGGCGGGCGCGCGGGCCTGCGTACCGAAGCAGCAGCAGGACCAGCAGGTCGGCCAGCACGGCGAGGACGAAGAAGGCGGTCGGGTAGGGCAGGAACGGCAGCAGCCCGGGGGAGAGGATCGCCAGCGCGGCGGCGGGCGGGTACTGCCAGGTGACGTCGGAGAGCGGGAACGTGCCGTGCCGCAGCACCTCGTACCAGCCCTGGTAGATCACGGACACGTCGCTGGTGACGTCCGGGCCCGGGAAGACGGACACCTTGAACACGAACAGCAGCAGCGGCAGCCTGGTCGCCGCCCAGGCGACCGGCAGCCAGACCGGGGACCGTCCCGCGCCAGTGTCCACCTGTGCCCCTGTCCCGTCCGCCTGCCCTGCCGACGAGCACATGATGACCTGCCGGGCTGTGCGAGGGCCATGAAGCACGGCCGTGGACGGCAGTCCGGACCCGTTGGGTAAGGTCGGCGGCGATGGACAAGACCCTCATCGTGACGAACGACTTCCCGCCCCGCCCCGGTGGTATCCAGGCGTTCCTGCACAACATGGCGCTGCGGCTCGACCCCGAACGGCTGGTCGTCTACGCCTCCACCTGGAAGCACGGCCGGGAGGGCGCCGAGGCGACGGCCGCCTTCGACGCCGAGCAGCCCTTCACGGTCGTACGGGACCGTACGACGATGCTGCTGCCGACGCCGGGGGCGACCCGGCGGGCGGTCGGGCTGCTGCGCGAGCACGGCTGCACCTCGGTGTGGTTCGGCGCGGCCGCGCCGCTCGGACTGATGGCCCCGGCGCTGCGCAGGGCGGGCGCCGAGCGGCTGGTGGCCACCACCCACGGTCACGAGGCAGGCTGGGCCCAGCTGCCCGCCGCGCGGCAGCTACTGCGCCGGATCGGGGAGTCCACGGACACCGTCACCTACCTCGGCGAGTACACCCGCTCCCGGATAGCGCCCGCGCTCACCCCGGGCGCGGCCGGACGGATGGTCCAGCTGCCGCCGGGCGTCGACGAGAAGACCTTCCACCCCGGATCGGGCGGCGACGCGGTACGGGCCCGGCTCGGGCTCACCGACCGCCCGGTCGTGGTGTGCGTGTCCCGGCTGGTGCCGCGCAAGGGACAGGACACGCTGATCCTGGCCATGCCCCGGATCCTGGCGGCCGAGCCGGACGCGGTGCTGCTCGTCGTCGGCGGCGGCCCGTACGAGAAGGATCTGCGCAGGCTCGCCCACGAGACCGGGGTGGCCGGCTCGGTGCGTTTCACGGGGGCCGTGCCCTGGGGCGAACTGCCCGCCCACTTCGGCGCCGGGGACGTCTTCGCGATGCCGTGCCGGACCCGCCGCGGCGGGCTCGACGTCGAGGGGCTGGGGATCGTCTACCTGGAGGCGTCCGCGACCGGGCTGCCCGTCGTGGCCGGCGACTCCGGCGGGGCGCCCGACGCCGTGCTCGACGGCGAGACCGGCTGGGTGGTGCGCGGCGGTGTCGCCGAGGAGGCCGCCGAACGGATCGTGGCGCTCCTCGGGGACGCGGAACTGCGCCGCCGGATGGGCGAGCGGGGCCGGCAGTGGGTCGAGGAGAAGTGGCGCTGGGACCTGCTGGCGGAGAAACTGCGCGCGCTGCTGTAGCCGAGAAGCCGCGCGTGCCGCCTTGGAGCTCCGAACAGCCGCTGCGCCGCGGGGGAGAACCTGCGCGCACCTCGGCGGAGAAGCTGCGGGGCCTCCTCCGGCGGGAGCACTAGGCGGAGGGCGATAATCCGCCGATGCTGCGCTCATGACAGCAAAACTGATGCAGCGTCAACTGACGAGACGTCACATCCTGGGCATGGTCGCCCTCCAGACCGCCGCCGCGGCCGGTCTCACCCGGATCGGGCTCAAGTCGGCGCAGGCCGCCGAGGAGGCCGCCCCCGTCGACAACGCCCCCGCCATCGTGGTCGGTTCCGGGTACGGCGGGGCCGTGGCCGCGCTCCGGCTCGGGCAGGCCGGGATACGCACCCTCATGATCGAGATGGGGCAGCTGTGGAACACGGCCGGCTCCGACGGCAAGGTCTTCTGTTCCACCGCCGCCCCGGACAAGCGGTCCATGTGGTTCAGGACCCGCACCGAGGCACCGCTGGCCACCTTCCTCTGGCTGGACGTCGTCAACAAGGACATCACCGCCTATCCCGGCGTCCTGGACCGGGTGCACTACGACAACATGTCCGTGTACGTCGGGCGGGGAGTGGGCGGCGGTTCACTGGTCAACGGGGGGATGGCGGTCACGCCCCTCCAGTCGTACTTCGCCGAGCAGTTCCCGACCGTGGACGCGGGCGCGATGTACGGCACCTACTACCCGCGCGCCCGCGCCATGCTCGGCGTCAACACCGTCGACCCCACCTGGTTCGAGTCGACCGAGTGGTACCGGTTCACCCGGACGTCCAGGAAGGCCGCCGCCAACACCGGCCTCAGGACCACCTTCGTGCCCAACGTCTACGACTTCGGGTACATGCAGCGGGAGGCCGCAGGCACCGCCACGAAGTCCGCGCTCGCCCAGGAGGTCATCTACGGCAACAACTACGGCAAGAAGAGCCTCGACAAGACCTACCTCGCCGCCGCGCTCGGCACCGGCAACCTCACCATCCACACCATGGAGAAGGTCAGGGCGATCACGCGGGCGGGCGACGGGTCGTACGTGCTGAGCGTGGACCGGATCGACACGACCGGGGCCGTGGTCGAGAGCAAGCAGTACGGCTGCGCCCGTCTCTTCCTCGGGGGCGGCAGCCTCGGCACCACGGAGTTGCTCGTCCGGGCCCGGGACACCGGCGCGCTGCCCGCGCTCAACTCCAGTGTGGGGGCGGGGTGGAGCACCAACGGCAACACCATGCTCGGGCGCGCCAACCACATCTGGGACATCACCGGCGCCAACCAGTCGACCATGCCGGTGATGGGCATCGACGACTGGGCCAACACCGACAACCCGGTCTTCGCGGAGATCGCCCCGCTGCCCATCGGGTTCGAGACCTGGGTGAGCCTGTACCTGGCGATCACCAAGAACCCGCAACGGGCGTCCTTCACCTACGACCCGGCGAGCGACGCGGTGAAGCTCGGCTGGACCGCGGCCCAGAGCGCGGTCTCGGTCGCCATGGCGAAGAAACTGTTCGACCGGATCAACGCGGCCAACGCGACGATCTACCGGTACGACCTGTTCGGGTCGGGCGGCAAGGTGTTCGCGGACGACTTCTGCTACCACCCGCTCGGCGGCTGCGTGCTGGGCAGGGCCACCGACGACTACGGCCGGGTGAAGGGGTATCCGGGGCTGTACGTCACGGACGGCTCACTGGTCCCCGGGAACATCGGCGTGAACCCGTTCGTGACCATCACTGCGCTCGCCGAGCGGACGATGGAACGGGTCCTCGCCGAGGACATGTGAGTCAAGGGCCGTACTACTTCGTGTAGATGGCCTCGATCTCGTCCGCGTAGTCCTTCGCCACCACGTTGCGCTTGAGCTTCAGCGACGGCGTCAGGTGGCCCGACTCCTCCGAGAACTGGGAGGACAGAATGCGGAACTTCCGCACCGATTCCGCCTTCGACACCGCGGCGTTGCCGTCGTCGACCGCCGCCTGGATCGCCGCGAGCAGATCCGGGTCGTCGCGCAGCGACGTCGCGGTGGAACCCGCCGGCTTGCCGTGGTCGGCCGCCCAGCGGTCCAGGAACTCGTCGTCGAGGGTGACCAGCGCGCCGACGAACGGCCGCCCGTCGCCCACCACCATGCACTCCGCGACCAGCGCGTGCGCGCGGATGCGGTCCTCGATCACGGCCGGGGCGACGTTCTTGCCGCCCGCGGTGACGATGATCTCCTTCTTGCGGCCGGTGATCCTGAGGTAGCCGTCCTCGTCGAGGGTGCCGACGTCGCCGGTGTGGAACCAGCCGTCGGCCAGCGCCTCCGCGGTGGCGGCCTCGTTGTTCCAGTAGCCCTTGAACAGGTGCTCGCCGTGCAGCAGCACCTCGCCGTCGTCGGCGATGCGCACCACCGAGCCGGGCAGCGGCTGGCCGACCGTGCCGATCTTCTGCCGGTCCCAGGGGTTGAACGCGGTGGCGGCACAGGACTCGGTCAGGCCGTAGCCCTCCAGGACCGTGAAGCCGATGCCGCGGAAGAAGTGGCCGAGGCGCTCGCCCAGCGGGGCGCCGCCGGAGATCGCGTACTCGCCGCGGCCGCCGAGGACCGCGCGCAGCTTGCTGTAGACGAGCTTGTCGAACGCCTTGTGCTTGATCCGCAGACCGAGCGACGGGCCCGACGGGGTGTCCTGCGCCTTGCTGTAGGCGATGGCGGTGTCCGCGGCCTTGTCGAAGATCTTGCCCTTGCCGTCCGCCTGGGCCTTGGCGCGCGCCGAGTTGTAGACCTTCTCGAAGACCCGCGGGACGCCGAGGATCAGCGTCGGGCGGAAGGCGGCCAGCTCGTCGGTGAGGTTCTTGATGTCCGGGACGCAGCCCAGCTTGATCGGCGCCATCATCGGCGCGATCTGCACGAGCCGGCCGAAGACGTGCGCCAGCGGCAGGAAGAGCAGCACCGAGCACTCGCCCGTGCGGAACAGCGGGCGCAGCCGCTCCACGATGTTCCCGCACTCGGCGAAGAAGCTGCGGTGGGTCAGCACGCAGCCCTTGGGCCGGCCGGTGGTGCCGGAGGTGTAGACGATGGTCGCCGGGTCGTCGGCGCCGGCGATCGAGCTGCGCTCCTCGACGGCCGAGTCCGGGAGGTCCTGCCCGGCCCGCTCCAGCTCGGCGACGCCGCCGGCCTCGATCTGCCAGACGTGCTGCAGCGCGGGCAGCGTCGCCCGCACCGACTCGACCGCCTCCGCGTGGGCGGGGAGCTCCACCACGCAGGCGGTGGCGCCCGAGTCGGAGAGGATCCACTGCACCTGCTCCGGCGAGCTGGTCTCGTACACCGGCACGGTGACCGCGCCGGCGCTCCAGATCGCGAAGTCCAGCAGCGTCCACTCGTAGCGGGTGCGGGACATCAGGGCGACCCGGTCGCCCGGCCGGACGCCGGAGGCGATCAGGCCCTTGGCCGCGGCGCGCACCTCGGCCTGGAAGGCGGTGGCCGTCACGTCCTGCCAGACACCGCCCACCTTGCGGGCGATGACGGCGACGTCGGGGTGCTGCGCGGCGTTTCTCCGGACGATGTCGGTGAGATTGCCGTCCGCAGGGACCTCGTACAAAGCCGGAAGGCTGAACTCGCGCAAGACTGCTGCTCCTCATAGGGCGCCGGCGCCACGACGTTGTGCGATGCGACGGTGCGGTCCACGGCTCGGGCAGGTACCCAGGGGGTTCAGCCACGAGCTCGGAACCCGCTGGTTGAATTTCTGAGTACGACTGGACTGCCCGGACGTTACCCGCCGGTATGCCTTCTTCGACAGGGGGGTCCGGCGAGATGTTCGCTGCGTCACACAGATTGCTTTTGCTTGACGCACAGTAGTCCACGCATGAACTGACGAGCCAGTAAGGGCAGGTCCGACCGCCACTGTTCACCTATGCCCGGCACGCCTACTCTTGATCGTCATGGCACCCACACCAGGCGACAGACGCAGGACACGTGTCCATGTGGTCAGCGACGTGCACGGCAACGCCCGCGACCTGGCCAGGGCCGGCGACGGCGCCGACGCGCTGATCTGTCTGGGCGACCTGGTGCTGTTCCTGGACTACGCCGACCACTCGCGCGGGATCTTCCCCGACCTGTTCGGCGTCGAGAACGCCGACCGCCTCGTCGAGCTGCGCACCGCCCGGCGCTTCACGGAGGCGCGCGAGCTCGGGGCCCGGCTGTGGGCGGGCGTCGGCGCCGACCGGGCGACCGTGATCGAGGCGGCGGTGCGCAAGCAGTACGCCGAGATGTTCGCAGCGTTCCCCACCCCGACGTACGCGACCTACGGCAATGTCGACCTGCCGCCCCTGTGGCGGGAGTACGCCGGGCCGGGCACCACGGTCCTGGACGGCGAGCGGGTGGAGATCGGCGGCCGGGTCTTCGGCTTCGTGGGCGGCGGACTGCGAACCCCGATGCGCACCCCGTACGAGATCGACGACGAGGAGTACGCCGCGAAGATCGAGGCCGTGGGCGAGGTCGACGTGCTGTGCACCCACATCCCGCCGGAGGTGCCCGAGCTCGTCTACGACACGGTCGCGCGCCGCTTCGAGCGCGGCAGCCGCGCCCTGCTGGACGCGATCCGGCGCACCCGCCCCCGGTACGCGCTGTTCGGGCACGTCCACCAGCCGCTGGCGCGGCGGATGCGGATCGGGGCGACGGAGTGCGTGAACGTCGGGCACTTCGCCGGATCCGGACGGCCCTGGGCGCTGGAGTGGTGAGCGGTCGCAGGTGGGGTGACGGCGGCCCCACCCGTGCGCGGTAGCCTTCACGCTGCACACACTTGCGCAGCAGGGCGCGGCACGACGCCCTTACCGGCCCGCATCTGGAGGAGCCACGGCGATGGCGGAACACACCAGTTCGAGCATCACGATCGAGGCGGCACCGGCCGACGTGATGGGGGTGATCGCCGACTTCGCCCGCTACCCGGACTGGACCGGCGAGGTGAAGGAGGCTGAGGTCCTCAAGACCGACGACCAGGGCCGCGCCGAGCAGGTCCGACTCGTCATGGACGCCGGAGCGATCAAGGACGACCAGACCCTGGCGTACACCTGGACCGGCGCCCACGAGGTCTCCTGGACCCTGGTCAAGTCCCAGATGCTGCGCTCCCTGGACGGTTCCTACGTCCTGAAGCCGGCCGCCGGCGGCGCGACCGAGGTGACCTACCTGCTCACCGTCGACGTCAAGATCCCGATGCTCGGCATGATCAAGCGCAAGGCGGAGAAGGTCATCATCGACCGGGCGCTGGCGGGACTGAAGAAGCGCGTCGAGTCGGGCGAGAAGTAGCGGGAGACGGACGGGCGGCGCGCGGCGGTAGCGTTCACCCCCATGCGCACCATCCTGATCACGGGTCCGGGCGGCAGCGGTCGGACGACCGTCGCCGCCGCCACCGCCCTGCGCGCCGCGCGCGCCGGCACCCGGACCCTGCTGCTGGGTGCCGACCGCACCGACACCCTCGGTGCCGCCCTGGGCACGGCGACCGGCACGGCCCCGACGCAGGTCGCCCCCCGCCTCACCGCCTGGCGCCCCGACGCGGTCACCCGCTTCCACGAGGACCTCGCCTCCTTCCAGGACCGCGCCTCCTCCCTCCTGGACCTGCTGGGCGCCTCCCGGCTGGAACCCGAGGAGCTCACCCCGCTGCCCGGCGCCGAGGAGCTCGGCCTGCTGCGCGCGCTGCGGGACGCCGCGCTCTCCGACGCGCACGACCTGCTCGTGGTCGACCTGCCCCCCGTCCCGCAGGCGCTCGCCCTGCTCGCCCTGCCCGAGGAACTGCGCCGCTATCTGCGCCGGCTGCTCCCGCCGGAGCGGCAGGCCGCCCGCGCCCTGCGCCCGGTCCTCGGCCGGCTCGCCGGCGTCCCGATGCCCACCGACGCGCTCTACGAGACCACCGCCCGGTGGGACGTGGAACTCGCCGCGGTGGAGGCGGTCCTCGCCGACCGGGGCACCGCCGTACGCCTGGTCGCCGAGCCGGGACCGGCCGGCGCGGACGCCGTGCGCACCGCAGGGCTCGGCCTCGCCCTGCGCGGCCTGCCCGTCGAGTGCCTCGTCGCCAACCGGGTCCTGCCCGACACCGTCGAGGACCCCTGGACGGCCGGCCTGGCCGCCCAGCAGCGCAAGGCGCTCGCCGACTGGCGGGAGTCGTACGCCGTCCACCCCGTCACCCATCTGGGCCGCGACCCGCAGGGCGCCGACGACCTCGACGGCCTCGCCACGCCCGACGTCAATACGGCACCCGCCCCGGTCGAGTGGCCGGTGGCCGACCGGCTCGCCGAGGACGGGGTGCTGGTCTGGCACATCCCGCTGCCCGGCGCGATACGCGAGGCCCTGGACCTGGTCCGGCGCGGCGACGAACTCGTCGTCACCGCAGGGCAGTTCCGCCGGATCGTCGCCCTGCCCTCGGCGCTGCGCCGCTGCACCGTCGCCGGCGCGGCCCTGCGCGACGGCGAGCTGCGCGTCCGGTTCGCCCCCGACCCCGACCTGTGGCCGCGGACCAGGTGAGCGACGTACCGCCGTTCGGGTAACGTCGTAGGGGCGAACCGTAGTCAGGAGTGCGTCATGAGCGAAGCCGAGAACCCGGGGCCCAGGGCGACCGACGACGACGCCTGGGCCAAGGCCTGTGCCGAGGACCTCGAAGCCGAGCGGTCCCGTCGCCGCACCGACTACGGCCGGCCTCCCGGATCCGCCGCCGAGGAGCTGCGCAAGCTCGTCGACGCCGTCGCCGACAAACTGTCCACCGTGCGCTCACCGCTGCTCGGGGCGGTCGCCGGACCTGCGGCGCAGCAGGTGGTGCGCCAGGTCGTGCAGCAGGCGAAGGCCGCCGTGGAGCCCGTTCTGGAGCGCAATCCGGACGTCTTCGACCATCTTGCCGCGGCCGGGGAGGAACTGCTCGCCGCCTACCGCTCCGCCGTCCAGGGCCAGGAAACCCGCTGGACGACCCGCGCCGACGACCTCCGCGGCGGCCCGAAGGACGACGACGGGCGCCACGACCGGGGTGACGACGGCGGTCAGGGTGAGCGCATCGACTTGGACTGACGGTCCCCTCGGGTACGGTTGGCCGTAGCGGGGCTCGACCGAAACTGAGGGATTCATGGGACTCACCATCGGCGTCGACATCGGCGGCACGAAGATCGCGGCCGGCGTGGTCGACGAGGAAGGCAACATCCTCTCGACCTTCAAGGTGCCGACCCCCACCACGTCCGAGGCCATCGTGGACGCCATCGCCTCGGCGGTGGCGGGCGCGCGTGCCGGGCACGACATCGTCGGCGTGGGTATCGGGGCGGCCGGTTACGTCAACCGGCAGCGTTCCACCGTGTACTTCGCGCCCAACATCGACTGGCGTCAGGAACCGCTGAAGGACGAGGTCGAGGCCCGCGTGGGCCTCCCCGTGGTGGTCGAGAACGACGCCAACGCGGCGGCCTGGGGCGAGTACAAGTTCGGCGCCGGCAAGGGCCACCGCAACGTCATCTGCATCACCCTCGGCACCGGCCTCGGCGGCGGCATCATCATCGGCAACAAGCTGCGCCGCGGCCACTTCGGCGTGGCCGCCGAGTTCGGCCACATCCGGATGGTGCCGGACGGTCTGCTGTGCGGCTGCGGCTCGCAGGGCTGCTGGGAGCAGTACGCCTCCGGCCGCGCCCTCGTCAGGTACGCCAAGCAGCGCGCCAACGCCACCCCCGAGCACGCCGAGGTGCTGCTCGCCCTGGGTGACGGCACCCCCGACGGCATCGAGGGCAAGCACATCTCCATGGCCGCCCGGCAGGGCGACCCGGTCGCCGTCGACTCCTACCGCGAGCTGGCCCGCTGGGCCGGTGCCGGCCTCGCCGACCTGGCCTCGCTCTTCGACCCCTCGGCGTTCATCGTCGGCGGCGGCCTCTCGGACGAGGGCGAGCTGGTCCTCGACCCGATCCGCAAGTCGTACAAGCGCTGGCTGGTGGGCGGCAACTGGCGTCCGGTCGCCGACGTGATCGCGGCCCAGCTCGGCAACAAGGCCGGTCTGGTCGGCGCGGCCGACCTGGCCCGGGAGCCCGACCCGATCATGTGACGGCCCCACCCGGGACACACTGACGCCGCGCGCCCCGCACCCCGACCGGGGCGCGGGGCGTTCGTGCCGGACGCCTCCGCGACACGGCGGCGGCGAGCGGCGGCACTCCCGCTCGCGGCCGGGACCCGGTAGGACCCTCGCGGGGTGCGCCGTGGCCGGGATCAGCCGCCCACGGCCGCCCCCGGCCGCCCTCGCGCGTCGGCCCGGACGGTGCCGGTGCCCCGCGACGGCCGACGCGGGGCAGGACGGGGCAGGACGGGGCGGGCCGGGGCGGGGCCCGCGGCGGGCTGTGCGGGGCGGGCCGACGCGACGCCCGTGGCGGTCGGTGTGCGGCGCTGCCGTGCGGGGCGGGCGACCCGGAACCGTTCGCGACCCGCGTCCGCCGGGGACGGTCACGGCGTATCTTGCGTGCATGGCGACGTCGCTCCCGCTGCTTCCGGCCTCCCGTACCGAGCCCGACGGTTCGGCCGTCATCCGCGTCCTCTCCTACAACATCCGCTCGATGCGCGACGACACCGCCGCGCTCGCCCGGGTGATCGGCGCCTGCGCCCCGGACCTGGTCCTGATCCAGGAGGCGCCGCGGTTCTTCCGCTGGCGCAAGAAACTGGCCCGACTGGCCGCCGCGTCCGGACAGGTGATCCTCTCCGGCGGCGCCACGGCCGCGGGGCCCGCGCTCCTCACCTCGCTGCGCGCCACCGTGGAGAGCACCGAGGACGTGCTGCTGCCGCTGACCCCCGGCCTGCACCGACGCGGCTTCGCGACGGCCGTGGTCCGGTTCGGCTCGGCCCGGCTCGGCGTGCTGAGCTGCCACCTCAGCCTTCAGCGCGAGGAGCGCCAGGCGCAGGGCGGGATGCTCCTCGACCGGCTCGCCGCGCTGGGCGTGGAACACGCGGTCGCCGGCGGCGACCTCAACGAACACCCCACCGGCCGCACCTTCCGGCGGCTCGCCGAGGGGCTCCAGGACTGCCGGACCACCGCGCCCTGGGGCGGCGAGTACACCTCCACCGCCACCGACCCCCACCAGCGCATCGACGCGATCTTCGCCACCGCGGGCGTGGAGGTGCTGGGCTGCGGGGTGCCGCTCGGCCAGCCCGGAGTGACCGGGGCAGACCTGAGGGCGGCCACGGACCACCTTCCGGTGCTGGCCGCCCTCAGGGTTCCCGCCTCGTAGTTCCGTGGCCCGGGTTCAGACCACCGCGCCCCGGCCCGGATCGCCGTCGTCCTCGTCGTCCGTCTTCATCCGCACCACCAGCGTGGCGAAGCCGCCCAGGAAGCCGCCGACGCCGAGGGTCGTCAGCCACCAGGTCATGTCCCAGCCGAGCAGGACCGCGACCAGGAGCAATATCGGGCCGCCGACCACCCCCAGCCAGGCGAACCGGGCGGTGGTGTCCGCCTCGGGCAGCGGCGGCGGCTCGGGCGGCACGAAGTGGCCCTCGTCGTCCTCGTCGAAGTCGTCCTCGGACGGCTCGGGCGCGGTGTAGTCGCGGGGCCCGAGGCCGGGCGCGAAGGAGACCGAGCTGCCCAGCGGTCTGACCGGCTGCTTCTCCTCCGGCTTGTCGTCGTTCGGCTCGGCCTCCAGCAGTGCCAGGTCCTCGACCGTCCTGAACGGCTTCGCGCCCGGCGGGTCCGGCGGCTCCGCGCCGTAGCCCGCGACGATCGCCGCCCACGCGGCGTCCTCGTCGAAGGACACCCCGCCGTCCTGCGGCTCGTGCTCCCGGTGACCGTCGTGCTCCCGGTGACCGTCACGTTCCCCGTGGTCGTCGCGCTGTCCGCGGGCGTCGGGCGCCCCGCGGTTCTCCCGCTCCTCGCGGTCCTCGCGCTCCGAGTCGTGCTCAGCCACCTGCGGCCGTCCCTTCCTTGCCGACACTGGGTGCGAGCCGGCCGATGAAGGCGTAGCTCTCCTCGAAGACCCGGTTCGCGTCGTGGTCCAACGTCGCCACGTGGTAGCTCTGTTCCAGCATGACCTCCGTTACGTCCGTCGACGACACCCGACTCAGGACGCGGGCGGAGTCGGCCGGCGGAACGACATGGTCCTGCGGGCTGCGCAGGAGCAGCAGCGGCTGGGTGACCTGCGGCAGTTCGCCGTCGACCAGCCGGAAGAAGTTCCGCAGGGAGTGCGCCGCGTCCAGTGGCACCCGGTCGTAGCCGAGCTCCACCACGCCCTCCTTGGCGATGTCGCTCGCGATGCCCCGGGTCGTACGCACGAGGTGGCGGGCGACCGGGAGGGTGTACGCGGACAGTCCGTGGACCTTGTTCGCCGGGTTGACGACGATGACGCCGTCGACCGCGTCCCCGTGCCGGGCGGCGAGCCGCAGGGCCAGCGTGCCGCCCATGGACAGACCGGCCACGAACACCCGGGCGCAGCGGTCGCGCAGGGCGCGCAGCTCCCGGTCGACCTCCGCGTACCAGTCCTGCCAGCCGGTGATCCAGAGGTCCTCCCAGCGGGTGCCGTGCCCCGGCAGCAGCGGCAGCGACACGGTCAGCGACCGGTGGGCGAGGAACTGGGCCCAGGGGCGCAGCGACTGCGGGGAACCGGTGAAACCATGGCAGAGGAGGACACCTACCTCCCCGCCCTCATGGCGGTACGGCTCGGCTCCAGGAAGGACCGGCACCTTCGGTCTCCTGTTCATATCAGGGGCGAGAACACTTTCCGAGTGTGGTTCACCGTACGCGACCGCACTGACACCGACCAGGGCCGTCGGGCCCATTGGCGGCACTCCGGGTTAAGGTCTGACCGACACACACAGGAGGCACTCGGTTGTTGTACGGCGCGATGAAGCTTTCCATCGGCGGGCCGCTGAAGATGATCTTCAGGCCCTGGGTGGAGGGCCTGGAGAACGTACCGGCCGAGGGCCCGGCGATCCTGGCGAGCAATCACCTGTCCTTCTCGGACTCGTTCTTCCTGCCCGCGGTCCTCGACCGCAAGGTCACCTTCATCGCGAAGGCCGAGTACTTCACCACGCCGGGGGTGAAGGGACGGCTGACGGCCGCCTTCTTCAAGGGCGTCGGCCAGCTCCCGGTGGACCGCTCCGGCGCGCGCGGCGCGGGCGAGGCCGCGATCAAGAGCGGCATAGACGTGCTGCGGCGCGGTGAGCTGTTCGGCATCTACCCGGAGGGCACGCGGTCGCCCGACGGCCGTCTCTACCGGGGCAAGCCCGGCGGCCTCGCGCGCGTGGCGCTCGCCACCGGAGCGCCCGTGCTCCCGGTCGCCATGATCGACACGGAGAAGGTCCAGCCGCCGGGGCAGGTCATGCCGCAGATGGTGCGGCCCGGCATCCGGATCGGCAAGCCGCTGGACTTCAGCCGCTACCACGGCATGGAGCACGACCGTTTCGTGCTCCGCGCGGTGACCGACGAGGTCATGTACGAGATCATGCGGTTGTCCGGCCAGGAGTACGTGGACATCTACGCCACCGCGGCCAAGCGGCAGATCGCGGACGCCGCGAAGGCGGAGAAGGAAGCGGGGAAGGCCGCGCTCGCGCAGGCGGCCGGGGAACAGCGCGAAACCGGGGAACGGCGCGAGAAGGACGAGTCGCAGGCGTAGAGCGCCCGGGGCACGACGGTCCGGGGCGGGGCGGGGGCGTGGGGGATTGGCCAGGCGCGTCAGAGTCATGAGCATGTCCGTGGAGCTGCCGCTGTGGCGCGCGCTCACCGGCTACCGGGTGCTGACCATGCTGTACGCGGTCGGCCTGTTCGCCACCGCCTACGACGGCTTCGCCCGTCCCTGGGTGGCGGTCTGCTACTTCCTCGTCCTGGCCGGGTGGACCCTGGCCACGCTGCCGAAGGTGGCGAACGCGGCGAGCTGCACGCGGGGGTTCCTCGCCGCGGACCTCACCGTCGCGCTGACCGGCATCCTCCTCACCCCGGTCGCCGACGCGCACCAGCGCATCCTCGACGGAGGTCCGACCCTGCCGTCGATATGGACGGCAGGGTCCGTGCTGGCCTTCGCCGTCAAGGGCGGCTGGCGCTGGGCGGCGGTCGCCTCCAGCCTGGTGGCCGCCGCGAACCTCGTGGAGCGCGGCGCCCCGACCCGCGACACCGTCCACAACGTGATCCTGGTCTGGGTCGCCGCCATCGCCATCGGCTACGTCGTCGAGGTCGCCCGCGCCTCGGAGCGGACCCTCGCCCGTGCCCTGGAGATCGAGGCGGCGACCCGGGAGCGGGAGCGGCTCGCCCGGGACATCCACGACGGCGTGCTCCAGGTGCTGGCGATGGTCCAGCGGCGCGGCGCGGTCCTCGGCGGCGAGGCGGCCGAGCTCGGCCGGATGGCGGGCGAGCAGGAGGTGGCGCTGCGCACCCTGGTCTCCGGCGGCCTGGTCCCGGTGTCCCGGGAGTCGCGGGACGCCGCCGACGGAGCGTTCGTCGTCGCGGTCGACGAGCCGGAGGACGACGGTCCGGTGGATCTGCGCACGCTGCTCGTCCCCTACGCCGCCGCCCGGGTCGGCCTGGCCGAGCCCGGCGCCCCGGTGCTGCTGGCCCCGGCCGCCGCGCGGGAGCTGGCCGCGGCCGTCGGGGCGGCCCTGGACAATGTGCGACGGCACGCGGGAGCGGAGGCCCGGGCCTGGATCCTGGTCGAGGACGAGCCGGACTCGGTCGTGGTGACCGTGCGCGACGACGGGCCGGGCATCCCCGAGGGGCGGCTCGCCCAGGCCGAGGGCGAGGGGCGGCTCGGGGTGGCCCTGTCGATCCGGGGGCGGCTGCGCGACCTGGGCGGCAGCGCCGAACTGTGCTCGACCCCTGGGCAGGGCACGGAGGTCGAGCTGACGGTGCCGAAGGACGCGGCGCGGCCCGTGGGGCAGGGCGTGGCGAGGCGGGCCGGGAATCGGGACGGGGACGGACATGGGGGAAGGCGGAGCGGCGGCGATGAGTGAGCAGCGGGAACCGATCAGGGTCATGGTCGTCGACGACCACCCCATGTGGCGCGACGCGGTCGCCCGCGATCTGGCCGAGTCGGGCTTCGACGTGGTCGCCACGGCCGGCGACGGCGAGCAGGCGGTGCGCCGGGCGAAGGCGGCCGGGCCCGACGTCCTGGTCCTCGACCTGAACCTGCCGGCCAAGCCCGGCGTCCAGGTGTGCAAGGAGGTCGTCGCCGCCGACCCGACCCTGCGGGTGCTGGTGCTGTCGGCGAGCGGTGAGCACGCCGACGTCCTGGAGGCGGTGAAGTCCGGCGCGACCGGCTATCTGCTGAAGTCGGCCTCGACGCAGGAACTGCTGGACGCCGTGCGCCGCACGGCCGTGGGCGACCCGGTCTTCACCCCGGGCCTCGCCGGTCTGGTCCTCGGCGAGTACCGTCGCCTGGCCGCCGAGCCGGCGCCCGCGGCCGAGACCGGCGCGGCGGACGCGCCGCGGCTCACCGACCGCGAGACCGAGGTGCTGCGGCTGGTCGCCAAGGGCCTGAGCTACAAGCAGATCGCCGAGCGCCTGGTCATCTCCCACCGCACGGTGCAGAACCACGTCCAGAACACCCTGGGCAAACTCCAGCTGCACAACCGGGTGGAACTGGTCCGGTACGCGATAGAGCGCGGGCTCGACGACGAGTGAGCCGGCCGGCGGGCCGGGCCGGCGGCCGCCCGCCGTCCGCCGGATGCCGCAGGACAACCCGATGAGCTGACCTGGTACGTAAACCGGCGGCCGCACAATTCACCGGAAATGCCCTTCCCGCCCATGCCGAAGTGACGTGGGTCACTATTACCGTGACCCTCACCAGGCAACCGTGGCGAAGGGACATTTCCATGCGGGTCGGAGTACTGACCGGGGGCGGCGACTGCCCCGGACTCAACGCCGTCATCCGGGGCATCGTCCGCAAGGGCGTGCAGGAGTACGGCTATGCCTTCGTCGGCTACAAGGACGGCTGGCGAGGGCCGCTCGAAGGAGACACGGTCCGCCTCGACATCCCGGCGGTGCGCGGCATCCTGCCCCGGGGCGGCACCATCCTCGGCTCCTCGCGGACCAACCCCCTGAACGAGGACGACGGCATCCGCCGGATCAAGGACAACCTCGCCAAGCACGAGGTCGAGGCCCTGATCACGATCGGCGGCGAGGACACCCTCGGCGTCGCGGCCCGGCTGTCCGACGAGTACGGCGTGCCCTGCGTCGGCGTGCCGAAGACCATCGACAACGACCTCTCCGCCACCGACTACACCTTCGGCTTCGACACCGCCGTGGGCATCGCGACCGAGGCGATCGACCGCCTGCACACCACCGCCGAGTCGCACATGCGCGTCCTCGTCTGCGAGGTCATGGGCCGCCACGCGGGCTGGATCGCCGTCCACTCGGGCCTGGCCGGCGGCGCCAACGTCATCCTCATCCCCGAGCAGCGCTTCGACGTCGAGCAGGTGTGCGCCTGGATCACCTCCCGCTTCAAGGCGTCGTACGCGCCGATCGTCGTCGTCGCGGAGGGCGCCATGCCCAAGGACGGCGAGATGGTCCTGAAGGACGAGTCGCTCGACTCCTTCGGACACGTGCGGCTGTCCGGCGTCGGCGAATGGCTGGCCAAGGAGATCGAGAAGCGCACCGGCAAGGAGGCCCGCACCACCGTGCTGGGGCACATCCAGCGCGGCGGCACCCCCAGCGCCTTCGACCGCTGGCTCGCCACCCGCTTCGGACTGCACGCCATCGACGCCGTCCACGAGGGCGACTTCGGCAAGATGGTCGCCCTGCGCGGCACCGACATCGTCCGCGTCCCGATCGCGGAGGCCACCGCCAAGCTGAAGACGGTGGACCCGAAGCTGTACCAGGAGGTCGGGGTCTTCTTCGGCTGAACCCGCGCCACCGGCCGCAGCGGGTCGTGGGCCGTAGGATCGGCCCATGGCCCAGCGGATCGGGAACGGGACGGGAGCGGTCGTGGAGATCCTCGCCTTCGGTGTCCAGGCGGACGAGAAGCCCCTGCTGGAGAAGGCGTTCGCCGGTCACCGCGAGATCCGCTGCCTGGACGTCTTCCTCAACGAGGACACCGCTCCCATCGCGGTGGGCCACGAGATCGTCTGCACCAGCGTCAACTGCGACCTCGGCGCCGGTGTGCTGGAGATCCTCGCGGCCGGCGGGACCCGGATGGTGGCCCAGCGCTCCACCGGCTTCAACAACATCGACCTCCAGGTCGCCGAGCGGCTCGGCCTGAGGGTCGCCCGGGTGTCGTCCTACTCGCCCCACTCGGTGGCCGAGTTCGCCTGGACCCTCGCCATGGCGGTCAACCGCCGGGTCGTCCGCGCGGCCACCCGCACCCGGGACTTCGACTTCCGCCTCGACGGCCTGATGGGCCGTGACATGCACGGCCGTACCGCGGGGATCATCGGCACCGGCAAGATCGGCGAGGCGTTCGCCAGGATCGCCCACGGCTTCGGCATGCGGCTGCTCGGCTGGGACGTCGCCGAGAACCCGGCCTGTCTGGAGCTGGGCATGACCTATGTGCCCAAGGACCGGCTCCTCGCCGAGTCCGACCTGGTCAGCCTGCACGTCCCGCTGATGCCGCAGACCAGCAGGCTGATCGACGCCGACGCCCTGAAGCTGATGAAGGACGACGCGATCCTGGTCAACTCCAGCCGCGGCGGTCTGGTCGACACCGCGGCCCTCGTCGCCGAACTGCGCGAGGGCCGCTTCACCGGCGTCGGCCTCGACGTCTACGAGGCCGAGGCGGGCCTGTTCTTCCTCGACAAGTCGTCGGAGGCCGTCGAGGACGACACCCTGGCCCGCCTGGTCACCTTCCCGAACGTCCTGGTCACCTCCCACCAGGCGTACTACACCGTGGACGCGGTGGGCCAGATCGTCGAGGCCACGGCGCGGAACGTCCTCGACTACACGGCCGGCCTGCGCTCCGCGAACGTACTGGTGCCGCGCAGCTGACCGACCAGCTCCCGTACGACGGCGGCGCCGTTCAGCGTCAGCACCGACTCCGGGTGGAACTGGACCCCGGCGAACGCGCCGCCGTGCGCGCCGCCCGGCCCGCGCAGCGCGTGCACCTCCCCGCCCGCACCACGGCTGACCTCGATGCCGCGCCCGGCCAGCTCCGCCAGGGCCGAGTCGTCGCAGCGCGCCACGAAGCTGTTGTAGAAGCCGACGGTCTCGGTCCGCCCGAACAGGTCGATCTGCGTCTGCGCCCCCTGGTAGGGCACCTCCTTGCGGACGATCGGCAGCCCCAGCTCGGCCGCGATCAGCTCGTGCCCGAGGCAGACCCCGAGGACGCCGTACCGGTGCTCCCCGAGCACCCGCGCGGTCAGCTCGCGCAGCACCCGCATCCTGGGGTCGGCGAGGTCCGCGGGATCGCCGGGGCCGGGGCCGAGGACGACCGGCCCCTCGTGCGCGAGCACCGCCTCCCGCAGTCCCGGCTCGTCATGGCGGCGCACGGTCACGTCCAGCCCGCCGGAGCGCAGCACGTGCGCGAGCATCGCGGTGAAGGTGTCCTCCGCGTCGACGACCAGGGCGTGCCCGGCGAGCTGCGCGGTCCGCTCCTGCATCCGCAGCCAGAACGGCGCCAGGGACGCCCGCCGCCCGTCCAGCGCGGCCCGCACCCGCGGGTCGTCCGCCAGCCGGGGCAGCGCCCGCCGCGCGCCGGGCCGCGGCGGACGCACCCCCAGCGCCGCCAGCACCCCCGCCGCCTTGGCGTGCGTCTCCGCGACCTCGCCCGCCGGATCCGACCCGCGCACCAGCGTGGCGCCCACCGGCACCCGCAGCCGCCCGTCCGCGTCGATGTCGGCGGTGCGGATGAGGATGGGGGAGTCGAGGGTCTGGGCGCCGCCCGCGTCCCGGCCGAGCAGCGCCAGCGCGCCCGCGTAGTAGCCGCGCCCGGCACCGTCCGGCCCGGCCGGCTCGTACCGCTCGATGACCCGGCAGGCGTTCTGCACGGGCGAGCCGGTGACGGTGGCCGCGAACATGGTCTCCTTCAGCACCTCCCGCACGTCCAGCGAGGACCGGCCGCGCAGCTCGTACTCGGTGTGCGCGAGGTGGGCCATCTCCTTCAGCCGCGGACCGACGACGACCCCGCCCATGTCGCCGACCGTGCACATCATCTTGAGCTCCTCGTCGACGACCATCGACAGCTCCTCGATCTCCTTGCCGTCGGCCAGGAAACCGAGCAGGTGCTCCGGCGTCGGCCCCGCGTCGGGATAGCGGTACGTCCCGCTGATCGGGTTCATCACGACCGTGCCGCCGGACATCCGCACGTGCACCTCCGGGCTCGCCCCCACCAGGGTCCGGTCCCCGGTGTGCACGACGAAGGTCCAGTACGCGCCCCGCTCGCCCGCCAGCAGCCGACGGAACAGCGCGAGCGCGCCGGCGCGCCCGAACCCGGGGATCCGGCCCGTGTAGGTCCGCCGGATCACGAAGTTCGCGCCCTCGCCCCGCCCGATCTCCTCGCGCAGCACCCGCCCGACGATGTCGGCGTACTCCTCGTCGCCGACGTCGAAGCCGCCGCCCTCGACCCGCACCTCGTGGTCCGGAAGCTGGTCCAGGGCGTCGGCGAGCGGGACGGCGTACGTCTCCTCGGGGGTGAGGAACACCAGCGGGGTGCCGTCGTCCCGCACGTCGAACCCGCGTTCGCGGATCTGGCGGAACGGGACGAGCGCGAGCCCCTCGTCGGGCAGGTCGGCGAGCCGGTCGTAGGCGGCGACCGGACCGAGGAGCACCTCCACGACCGAGTCGTCGTGGCCGGGGGCGCGGCGGCGCAGCAGGGCGAACGGGCGGGGGTCGTCGAGCAGGTCGAGCAACTGCATGGGTCCGTGTCCTTCTCGTGGGGAGGGACGGCCCGCGCCTCGGAGAACGCCGAAGGCCGCCCTCGGGCGGCCTTCGCGAAGTTTTGCGTACGCGCAGTCAGTGGGCCGCCGGATGAGCGGTCCACCACCAGTTCTGGGTCGAAAACGCGTACATGCGACGCACACTACCCCAACCCCGCTCCGGCGGCGCACATGTGAGTGAGACGCCGTCTCACCTGTCGAGCCGGGCGAAAAGGACTCGACGCGACCCCGTAGTGTTGAGTGCGTGACCGTGAACGCTGATTCCCGAAGTGTCGCCGCTCAGGCGACTTGGCGAGACCTGCCCGCGGCGCAGCAGCCCGAGTACCCGGATGCCGAGGCTCTGCGCGATGTGATCGCCGAGCTCGAGTCGTATCCGCCCCTGGTGTTCGCCGGCGAGTGCGACCAGTTGCGTGCCCGGATGGCCGCCGTCGCCCGCGGTGACGCGTTCCTGCTCCAGGGCGGTGACTGCGCCGAGTCCTTCGACGCGGTGTCCGCCGAGCACATCAGGGCCAAGCTCAAGACGCTCCTCCAGATGGGCGCCGTGCTCACGTACGCCGCGTCCGTGCCCGTGGTCAAGGTGGGCCGGATCGCCGGCCAGTACTCCAAGCCGCGCTCCAAGGGCACCGAGACCCGTGACGGGGTGACCCTGCCCACCTACCGGGGCGACTCCGTCAACGGCTTCGACTTCACCGAGGCGGCCCGGGTCCCGGATCCCGCGCGGCTGAAGCGCATGTACAACGCCTCCGCCTCCACGCTCAACCTGGTGCGCGCCTTCGCCACCGGCGGTTACGCCGACCTGCGCCAGGTGCACGCCTGGAACCAGGACTTCGTGAAGTCGTCCCCGTCCGGGCAGCGCTACGAGCAGCTGGCGCGCGAGATCGACAACGCGCTGAACTTCATGCGGGCCTGCGGCACGGACCCGGAGGAGTTCAAGACCGTCGAGTTCTACTCCTCGCACGAGGCGCTGCTGCTCGACTACGAGTCCGCCCTGACCCGGGTCGACTCGCGCACCGGACAGCTCTACGACGTCTCCGCGCACATGGTGTGGATCGGCGAGCGCACCCGGCAGCTCGACCACGCGCACGTCGAGTTCGCCTCGAAGATCCGCAACCCGATCGGCATCAAGCTCGGCCCGACGACCACGGCCGAGGAGGCGCTGCGCTACGTCGACCGCCTGGACCCCGACCGTGAGCCCGGCCGTCTCACCTTCATCGTGCGGATGGGCGCGGACAAGGTCCGCGACAAGCTGCCCGAGCTGGTCGAGAAGGTCACCGCCTCCGGCGCCACCGTGGCCTGGGTGACCGATCCGATGCACGGCAACACCTTCGAGGCGGCCTCCGGCCACAAGACCCGCCGCTTCGACGACGTGCTCGACGAGGTCAAGGGCTTCTTCGAGGTCCACAAGGGCCTGGGCACGCACCCGGGCGGCATCCACGTGGAGCTCACCGGCGACGACGTCACGGAGTGCGTGGGCGGCGGCGACGAGATCTTCGTCGACGACCTGCACCAGCGCTACGAGACGGCCTGCGACCCGCGGCTGAACCGCAGCCAGTCGCTCGACCTGGCGTTCCTGGTCGCGGAGATGTACCGGGACCAGTAACCGGGCGGTTGGTGGCAGTGGGGCGCGGATCACATGCGATCCGCGCCCCTTCGCACTTTTGCGGGTTCTGCGCGACGGGTAAGGTTAGGTAAGCCTCACCGATCTTCGGGACGGCAAGACTGATCGATCCCGTCGGGAGGTGAATCCGCGTGTACGTGTGCAGCTGCTTCGGGGTGACCGAGGCGCAGGTCAAGAAGCACGCGGCGGACGGCGCGTGCACTCCGCGCCAGATCGCCTCGGCCTGCAAGGCGGGCACCGACTGCGGTTCGTGCGTGCGGCGGATCCAGGCGATCCTCGGCCGTGGGGCGTGCCCGCGCCGTGAGATGGCCGACCAGGGCAAGCCGGTCCTGTCCGCCCTGGACGAGGCGGCCTAGGCGTGTCCGCGGCGTGATCCGCCGGAGGGGCCCTAGCTTTCCGGCTGCTCGATCAGCTGCGCGAGGTAGAGCGCCTCTCCGAGCTTCTCCAGCAGCTCGAGCTGGGTGTCGAGGTAGTCGATGTGGTGCTCCTCGTCCTCCAGGATCGACTCGAAGATGTTCGCCGACGTGATGTCGCCCTTCTCGCGCATCACCTTGATGCCGCGCTTGAGGCGGTCGATCGCCTCCACCTCGATCTGCCGGTCGGCCTCGAACATCTCCTTGACGGTCTGGCCCACCCGCACGTGGAACAGGCGCTGGTAGTTCGGCAGCCCGTCGAGGAACAGGATCCGGTCGGTGAGCACCTCGGCGTGCTTCATCTCGTCGAACGACTCGTGCCGCGTGTACTTCGCGAGCTTCGTCCAGCCGAAGTTCTCCTGCATCTTCGCGTGCAGGAAGTACTGGTTGATCGCGGTGAGCTCACCGGTGAGCTGCTCGTTCAGGAATTCGATGACCTCGGGGTCGCCCTGCATCGCGTCAGGCTCCTTCCACGTGGGGGGACTGCGGTGGTTGCGGGCGCATGATTGCACCGCCGTAGAAGATCTTCCAGTAAGTGCGTACTTAGTAAGTAAGTGCATGCTCGATGCGGTTTGGGTAACTTTGTTCCCTTGGTCATGGGCACTGCCCGAGGTCTGTCAGGATGGAGACATGGGTCATCCGGTGGAGCGCGAATCAGGCGAAGCGGCACGGTCCGAGCTTCCGCCGGGACAGCGACTCCAGCGCGGCTGGCCCGTCACGCACTACGGGCCGGTGCCCAAGTTCCGGCCCGAGCGCTGGGAGTTCAGGGTCTTCGGGGCCACCGCCGACGGTGACAAGAGCTGCTGGAACCACGAGGAGCTGACGGCCCTGCCGTACACCACCGTGGTGGCCGATCTGCACTGTGTGACGAAGTTCAGCATGCTCGGCGCCGAGTGGGGCGGGATACCGGCCCGCGCCATCCTGGAGCTCGCCCCGCCCGCCCCGGCTGTCACCCATGTGATGGTGTGGGCGGAGTACGGCTTCAGCTCCAACCTCAGACTCGCGGACTTCGCCGCCGAGCGCACCATCTTCGCCACCCACAAGGACGGCGAGCTGCTCACGGCGGAGCACGGCTTCCCGCTCCGCCTGGTCGTCCCGCACCTGTACGCCTGGAAGGGCCCCAAGTGGGTCCGCGGTGTGGAGTACATGACCGCCGACCGCCGCGGCTTCTGGGAGGAACGCGGCTACCACAACGTCGGCGACCCGTGGCGGGAGCAGCGCTACTCGTACCAGGAGAAGCCCGGGGACGGCCCCGAGCTCTGAGCCCCGAGCTCCGAGCCCCGGGTCGGCAGTCGCGGGTCGGCGGCCCCGGGTCAGGAGTCGCGGAGTTTCTTCAGCCGCTCCACGTCGGCCGCGTGCCCTTCCTTGCCGCCCGGCGTCTCGATGATCAGTGGTACGCCCGCCGTCGCGGGGTGGGTCATCAGCGCCCGGAACGGGTCCTCGCCTATGTGACCGGCGCCGATGTTCTCGTGCCGGTCCTTGTGGGCGCCTGCCACGTCCTTGGAGTCGTTGGCGTGGATCAGCCTCAGCCGGTCCTCGCCGACGGTGTCCACCAGCAGGTCCAGCGTCTGGTGCATCCCGCTCGGACCGGTCAGGTCGTGACCGGCCGCGAAGACGTGGCAGGTGTCCAGGCACACGCCCAGCTTCGGATGGGCGTCCAGCGCCTCGAAGTACGGTCCGAAGTCCCAGGTCCGGGAGCACAGCGAGGAACCCTGGCCCGCGGTCGACTCCAGCAGCAGGTACGGGTCGTCGTCGTGGGTGAGCTCCTCCAGCAGCGGCAGCAGACGCTCCCGCACCTGCCGCAGGGCCACGGACCGCTCCCGCCCGCCGGTCGCGCTCCCGGTGTGCACGACCACGCCGAGCGCGCCGATCTCCCGCCCGCGCCGCAGCGAGTGCCGCAGCGACTCCACGGACCGCTCCACGGTCGCCTCGGTGTGCGAGCCGAAGTTGATCAGGTACGGGGCGTGCACGTACGCGGGGATCGACCCGTCCGCGCAGGCCGCGCGGAACTCCTCGTCCTGCCGCGGGTTGCCGGGCGGGGTGGCCCAGCCGCGCGGGTTGGCGACGAAGACCTGCACGGCCTCCGCCCTCAGGTCGCGGGCGTAGGCCAGCCCCACCGAGTTCAGGCCGCCGGCGACGGGGACGTGACCGCCGACGGGGTTGCGGGAGGGGCCGGGCTGCTCGTGTCTCACCTGTTCAGGGTGTCATGGGGCCCGGTGCGCCCCGGCACCGGCCGCCCGGAGGCCGGGGGACGGGAGCGGTTTTCGGCTCCGCGGGCAGGGAAGCGTCACAGGTCAGCTTCAGTACCTCCCCATACCGGCTTCAGCGGGAGGTACGTCCGTGGTGGCTCGTAGACTCAGCCCGTGGATACGACCCTTCAGGACCCCCTCGTCGGGCAGGTGCTCGACGGCCGGTATCGCGTCGACGCGCGGATCGCCGTCGGCGGGATGGCCACGGTCTACCGGGCCGTGGACACCCGCCTGGACCGCGTGCTCGCGCTCAAGGTGATGCACCCGGCGCTCGCGGTGGACGGCTCCTTCGTCGAACGGTTCATCCGGGAGGCGAAGTCCGTGGCCCGGCTCGCGCACCCCAACGTCGTCCAGGTCTTCGACCAGGGCAACGACGGGTCGTACGTGTACCTCGCCATGGAGTACGTGGCCGGCTGCACCCTGCGTGACGTGCTGCGCGAGCGCGGGGCGCTGCAGCCGCGGGCCGCCCTGGACATCCTGGAGCCGGTGCTGGCCGCGCTGGGCGCCGCCCACCGGGCCGGATTCGTGCACCGGGACATGAAGCCCGAGAACGTCCTCATAGGGGACGACGGGCGGGTCAAGGTCGCCGACTTCGGGCTGGTACGGGCCGTGGACACGGTCACCAACACCACCGGGACGGTGCTGGGCACCGTCTCGTACCTCGCGCCCGAGCAGATAGAGAACGGCACCGCCGATCCACGGGTGGACGTGTACGCGTGCGGTGTCGTCCTGTACGAGATGCTGACCGGCGACCGGCCGCACGAGGGGGACTCCCCCGCCGTGGTGCTCTACAAGCACCTCCACGACGACGTGCCGCCGCCCTCGGCCGTCGTGCCGGGGCTGCCGTACCCGCTGGACGAGCTGGTCGCGACGGCCACCGCGCGCAACCCGGACGTCCGGCCCTATGACGCCGTGGAGCTGCTGGCGCACGTGCGTCTGACGCGGGAGGCGCTGAGCGAGGAGCAGCTCGACGTGATGCCGCCGCAGGCGGTGGCGCCGTCGCACGACAACGCCGAGGACCGTACGAGCGTCATCCCGCGGGCACTGACCACGCCGCGACCGCTGCCCGTCGACGGGGACGACGGGCCCCGGGCGGGGGTCCAGCGCACCAGCAGGCTCCAGAGTCCGCCGCCGCTCCCGCCGCGCCGGGGGGCGGCCGGGTCCCGGCGGCTCGCCCTGATCGTCGCGGCCGTCCTGGTCGTGCTCGGGGTCGGCACCGGCGTCTGGTACATCAACTCCGGCCAGTTCACCAAGGTCCCGCCGCTGCTGGCGAAGACCGAGACCCAGGCCAGGGACCGGCTCCAGGCGGCCGGGCTGAAGGTCGGCACGGTCGAGCAGGCCTACAGCGACACCGTCGAGCGCGGCACGGTCATCCGCACGGACCCCGCGCCGGGCGAGCGCATCCGCGACCACGACGCCGTCACGATCACGCTGTCCAAGGGCCCGGAGACGGTGAAGGTGCCGGACCTCGCGGGATACCGGCTGGACAAGGCGCGGGCGGCGCTCAAGGACGACGGGCTGGTGCCGGGCCTGGTCACCCGCGAGTTCAGCGACGAGGTGTCCCGGGGCTCCGTGATCTCCACCGACCCGCAGCCGGGCGCGACACGGCACTCCGGCGCGGCGGTCGCCCTCACGGTCAGCAAGGGCAGCCCGGTGGACGTGCCGGACGTGACCGGCCAGGACCTGGCGGACGCCAAGGCCACGCTCACGCAGGCGGGCCTGAAGGTGGAGGTCGGCACCGCCCGGGTCAACTCGGAGTACGACGCCGGGCAGGTCGCGGCGCAGAACCCGGCCGCCGACGGCCAGGCGGCCGAGGGTGACACGGTGACGTTGACGCTGTCCAAGGGCCCGGAGATGGTCGCGGTCCCGGACGTGGTCGGCGCCGGTGTCGACGAGGCCAAGAGCCGGCTGGAGGCCGCCGGTTTCCAGGTCGAGGAGGACCGGGGCCTGCTCGGTCTGTTCGGCGACACGGTCAAGAAGCAGTCGGTGAAGGCCGGCGACAAGGCACCCAAGGGATCGACGGTCACGATCACCATCCGTTGACCGCAGCGGTCGGACCCCCGGCGCCGCGGCAGGCGGGGCCGGGGGAGCGGCGTACGACGGCCCGGGGGCGAACCCGGGCTGTCCCGCCCTAGGGCGTGTTTCGAAAGTCCCGTCTGCCCGGCGGCGTCTGGCACGCGCTCCCCCGGAGGGGGCACCCCCAGCCGCGTTGTCGGGATCGCCCCGATACAACCAGTATCGGGGCGACCCTCCGCCTTGCGATCGCACGCACCAGACGCCGCCGGGCCCGCCCTTCGGGCGGACGACGCTACTTTCGAAACACGCCCTAGAAGGCAGGACGCTCGGGATCCAGTGCGGCCAGTCCGGTCGCCGGGGACGACGCCCGGGCGAAGTGGCGCCGGGGGATCCGGCCGGCCAGTCGGGCCAGCCGCCCCGCCTCCACCCCGTACCGCATGGCGGCGGCCATCCGCACCGGCTCCTGAGCCCGGGTCACCGCCGAGGCGAGCATCACCCCGGCGCACCCCAGCTCCATCGCCAGCGCCACGTCCGACGCCGTACCGGCGCCCGCGTCGAGGATCACCGGCACCTGCGCCTGCTCGACGATGAGCTGGAAGTTGTGCGGGTTGCGGATCCCGAGCCCCGACCCGATCGGCGACCCCAGCGGCATCACCGCGGCGCACCCCACGTCCTGGAGTCTGCGTGCCAGCACCGGATCGTCGTTCGTGTACGGCAGTACCGTGAACCCGTCGTCGACCAGCGTCTCCGCCGCGTCCAGCAGCTCGACCGGGTCCGGCAGCAGGGTCCGCTCGTCGGCGACGACCTCCAACTTGACCAGGTCGGTGCCGAGCGCCTCCCGGGCCAGCCGCGCGGTCAGCACGGCCTCGCCCGCGGTGAAGCAGCCGGCCGTGTTCGGCAGCACCCGGATGCCGAGCCGTTCCAGCACCGACAGCACGGATCCGTGCACCGAGGCGTCCACCCGGCGCATCGCGACCGTGGTCAGCTCGGTGCCGGAGGCGACCAGCGCGCGCTCCAGCACGTCGAGGCTGGGCGCACCGCCCGTACCCATGATCAGCCGGGACGAATAGGACCTACCGCCGAGGACGAAGGGATCGTCGGCCACGGTTCAGCCTCCCTGGACGGCGGTGAGGACCTCGACCCGGTCGCCCTCGGCCAGGGCCGTGGCGGGCCACTGCCCGCGCGGGACGACGGTCTCGTTGACCGCGGCGGCCACGCCGGACGGCGCCGCGGTGAGCGTGCGCACCAGGACGTCGAGGGCCGTGCCGGCCGCGATCCGCCGGGGCTCGCCGTTGACGGAGACGGAGACGGCGGGGGCCGGGGCGGGGGTGGCCGGGGTGCTCATACGGGCAGCTCCGTGAGTGCGGCGGCGGCGAACCGCCGGGGGGTGAAGGGACGTGCCTCGTCCGGCAGCGAACCGGTGTCCAGCGTGTGCGCGAGCACGTCGCCGGTGACCGGGGTGAGCAGCACACCGTTGCGGTGGTGCCCGGTGGCCAGCAGCAGGCCGTCCAGCCCGGTCGGGCCGAGCAGCGGCGCGTTGTCCGGGGAGGCGGGGCGCAGCCCGGCCCGGGTCTCGGTGAGCGGCAGCTCGGTCAGGCCCGGCACCAGCTCGTGCGCGTCGCGCAGCAGCTCGTACACGCCCCCGGCGGTCACCGTGGTGTCCCAGCCCAGTTCCTCGCTGGTCGCGCCGACGACCAGCTCGCCGTTCTCCCGCGGCACCAGGTAGACATGCCCGCCGCGCACCACGGCCCGTACGGTCCGGCTCAGAAAGGGCGCGTACCGCGGCGGCACGGCCAGCCGGAGCACCTGCCCCTTCACGGGCCGCACCGGCGGCCGCAGGTCCGGCGGGAGCCCCGCGAGCCGCCCGCTGAGGCTGCCGGCCGCGAGCACCACCCGCTCCGCGGCCAGCGTCGTGCCCTCGCGTGTGACGATCCCCGTCGCCCGCTCCCGGGTGGTCTCCAGCCGCTCGGCCCACTCCCGGTGGAACACCACCCCCGACCGCTCGCACGCGACCACCAGGGCG
This sequence comes from Streptomyces sp. NPDC001443, assembly GCF_053597355.1. Classification (NCBI taxonomy): domain Bacteria; kingdom Bacillati; phylum Actinomycetota; class Actinomycetes; order Kitasatosporales; family Streptomycetaceae; genus Streptomyces; species Streptomyces sp. NPDC001443. Next base: position 332,305 of record NZ_JBSFIA010000002.1, on the reverse strand, counting down.
GCCGCGAGGCGTCGTGGATCGACCTGGTGGTCGCCGTCGACCCGCAGCCCGCCGCGCACACCCGGCGCGAGCATCGGTTCCAGCCGTCGGCACTCCCGCCCGGACAGCCACTCGGACTCCAGCCCCGACTGCCGCTGGAAGACGTGCAGTTCGCGCAGCTCGGCCCGGTCGTCGGCGTCCAGCGCCACGGCGAGCGTGCCGCAGCGGCGGTAGCCGAGGTCGTGGCCCGTGAAGTCGGTGAGCTCCACCGCGAAGTCCGGCCAGCGGCGGGCCGAGGCGAGGTTCAGGGCGAGCAGCGTCTGCTCGCCGAAGTGCAGTTCCGTGACGGCGGCCAGCATCCCGGCCGCCACCTGCGCGGCCCCGCCGCCGGGCTCGGGATCCACCACGGCCGTGGCGAACCCGCGTTGCGCGGCCCGCCACGCCGTCACGAGTCCGATGATCCCGCCCCCCACGACGAGGACGTCTGACGTACGCGTAGGCGACATGGGCGTCCAGCCCCTCCCTTCGCCGGCATGACCCGGATCAGGTTCGTACGGTCGGAGGCCGCCAGCCTCCCTCTCAGCCCGGTGCGTCCGGGCTCCCGCGAGTGCTTGTACGTTGACCACCCTAGCCCGACGCCATAAGTCTCAGTAAGGGAGCCTTCGCCCATGGCCCGTTCGCTCGACGGTCTCGTCCTCGCCCCGGTGGCCGACCAGGCCGCGGGTCAGGTCGGTACCCGCACCCGGTTCACGTACCACGAGGAGGACGGCGCGATCTGGGCCGAGTACGAGGGCGGCGATGTCGTGCGCGGGCGGCTGGTGGGTACCCGGTCGGGTGACCGGCTGGACTTCCGGTACGTCCAGCTGGTGCGGGACGGCAGCACGGCGAGCGGCCACTGTGTGTCGACGGTCGTCGAACTCCCCGACGGCCGGGTGCGGCTGGAGGAGACCTGGGAGTGGGAGTCGCGGCCGGGCAGCGGGACCAGCGTGGTCGAGGAACCGGCCGAGCAGCCGGGGCGCCGGTGACGGAGCCGCCCTCCGAGTGCCGGACGGCCGGTTGTCTATGGTGATCGAGTGAGCGAGCAGACGCAGCAACGAGTGACCTCGGGACAGCGGCGCGTGGTCGTCGTCGGCGCGGGCATGGCCGGGGTGCAGACCGCGGTCGCCCTCCGGGAGCAGGGCTTCACCGGCGCGGTGACCGTGCTCGGCGCGGAGCCCCACCAGCCCTACGACCGGCCTCCGCTGTCCAAGGCCGTGCTGCTCGGCAAGGCCGAGGGCGCCGCCTTCGACGTCGACTTCGAGGCGCTCGGCATCGAACTGCGCCTCGGTTGCGAGGTGTTGGGCGTCCGCCCGGACGACCGGGAGGTGGACACCGCCGGTGGCGCCTCCCGGGAGGCCGATTCCGGCGCGGGGCCGGTCGCGGTGCCGTACGACGTCCTCGTCCTGGCCACCGGCGCCGAGCCGATCCGGCTGCCCGGCACGGAGGGCGTTCCCGGCGTGCATCTGCTGCGCACCCTCGACGACGCCGCGCGGCTGCGGCCGGTACTGGCCCGGCAGCACGACATCGTGGTCGTCGGCGCGGGCTGGATCGGCGCGGAGTTCGCGACGGCCGCCCGGGAGGCGGGCTGCGCGGTGACGGTCGTCGAGGCGGCGGACCGTCCGCTGGCCGGCGCGCTGCCCGCCGAGGTGGCCGCCCGGATGACCGGCTGGTACGCCGACAGCGGCGCCGAGCTGCGCACCCACGCGCGCGTGGCACGTGTCGAGCCCGGCGAGGTGGTGCTCGACGACGGCACCCGGCTGCCCGCGGGCGCGGTTGTGGTCGGTATCGGGGCCCGCCCCGCCACGGACCCGCTGGCCGGCTCCGGCATCGCCCTCGGCCCGCACGGAGAGGTCCTGGCCGACGCCTGCCTGCGCACCTCCGTCCCCGACGTCTACGCGGTCGGCGACTGCGCCTCCTTCCCCTCGGGCAGGTACGGCGAGCGCCTGCTGGTCCACCACTGGGACAACGCCCTCCAGGGGCCGCGCACGGTCGCGGCGAACATCGTCGGCGAGGCCACCGACGAACCCCCGGTGTTCTACGACCCGGTGCCCTACTTCTGGTCCGAGCAGTTCGGGCGCTTCGTGCAGTACGCGGGCCACCACGCCGGCGCCGGCACGACCGTGTGGCGCGGCGACCCGTCAGGTCCCGCGTGGACCGTGTGCTGGCTGCGCGAGAACCGTCTCGTCGCGCTGCTCGCCGTGGGGCGCCCCCGGGATCTCGCCCAGGGCCGGCGGCTGATCGAGGCCGGGGCGGTGATGGACCCCGGGCTGCTGGAGGACCCCGCGCGACCGCTGAAGGCGGCGACGGCGTAGCCCGCAGGGGGCAGCCCGGCTGTGCACGGCCGGTCCGGGATGGCAGTCTTGAAGGCGTGACCGAGATTGACGCAAAGATTGATGCTCTCGTCCCCGCCTGGCTCACCCTTCCCGACATCGCCGAGATGCTCGACGTCGAGGTGACCCGGGTGCGGCAGCTGGTCAAGGAGGGCCAGCTCATCGCCGTACGCCGGGGCGAGAACCGGGCGCTGCACGTCCCCGCCGCCTTCATCGACGAGGACAAGGTCGTCAAGGGCCTGACCGGGACCCTGACGCTGCTGCGGGACGACGGCTTCTCCGACGAGGAGATGCTGGAGTGGCTGTTCACTCCCGACCCGAGCCTGCCCGGCACCCCCGCGCAGGCCCTGAGCGAGAATCGCGGCACGGAGGTGAAGCGCCGCGCCCAGGCGCTCGCCGTCTGACCTGCTGATCCGAACAACCGTCCGACGTACGGCCGCGGCCCACGGCAGTGGCGCACCGCGGCCGTACGTCATCGCGCACCGCCCCGCCAGGGGCTCCGGGGGGAACCACGCATGCCCGACACCGACACCGCCGCCACCGCACGCGCCGCGCTCGCGGACGCCCGGCTCTACCTCTGTACGGACGCCCGGAAGGAGCAGGGCGACCTCGCGGAGTTCCTGGACGCGGTCCTGGCCGGCGGGGTCGACATCGTGCAACTGCGCGACAAGGGCATGGAGGCGGCCGAGGAGCTGGACCGTCTGGCGGTCCTCGCCGAGGCCTGCGCCCGGCACGGCAAGCTGCTCGCGGTCAACGACCGCGCGGACGTGGCGCACGCCGCCGGGGCCCGGGTGCTCCACCTCGGCCAGGGCGACCTCCCGGTCCCCGCCGCCCGCGCGATCCTCGGTGACGACGTCCTCGTGGGCCGCTCCACGCACTCCGCGGCCGAGGCGGAGGCCGCCGCCGTCCAGGACGGCGTGGACTACTTCTGCACCGGCCCCTGCTGGCCGACGCCCACCAAGCCCGGACGCCACGCGCCCGGCCTCGACCTGGTGCGCCACACCGCCGCCCTCGGCACCGGCCGCCCCTGGTTCGCGATCGGCGGCATCGACCTCGGCAACCTCGACGAGGTGCTCGACGCGGGCGCCCGCCGGGTCGTCGTCGTACGGGCGATCACCGGGGCGGACGACCCGGGCGCGGCGGCGGCGGAGTTCGCCGAGCGGCTGCGCAAGGCGTGACGTCCAGGACGCCGTCGGACGGCGCCCTGTCCAAGGGGTGGACAACAAGTCGACAATTCGGGCAAATTTCCCGCATTCGGTTGGGTGTCCGCCGCCCCCTGGCTAACCTGCGGGTATGGCCCTTGGAACCGCGTCCACCCGGACCGACCGCGCGCGTACCGTGCGCGACATGCTCGCCACCGGCAAGACGGTCCACTCCTTCGAGTTCTGGGCCCCGAAGACGGAGAAGGGCGAGCGCAACCTGTGGAACGCGCTGCGCCGGGTCGAGGCGGTCGCCCCGGACTTCGTCTCCGTGACGTACGGCGCGGGCGGCTCCACCCGGTCCGGCACCGTGCGGGCGACCGAGCAGATCGCCTCGGACACCACCCTCACCCCGGTCGCCCACCTCACCGCGGTCGACCACTCCGTCGCGGAGCTGCGCAACATCATCGGCCAGTACGCCGACGCCGGGATCCGCAACATGCTCGCGGTGCGCGGCGACCCGCCCGGCGACCCCATGGCCGACTGGGTGCCGCATCCGCAGGGTCTGACCTACGCCGCCGAACTCGTCCGGCTCATCAAGGAGTCCGGCGACTTCTGCGTGGGCGTGGCCGCCTTCCCGGAGATGCACCCGCGCTCCGCCGACTGGGAGTCCGACGTCGCGCACTTCGTCGACAAGTGCCGGGCCGGCGCCGACTACGCCATCACGCAGATGTTCTTCGAACCGGAGTCGTACCTGCGGCTGCGCGACCGGGTGGAGGCGGCCGGCTGTGCGACCCCGGTGATCCCCGAGGTGATGCCGGTCACCAGCGTCAAGATGCTGGAACGACTGCCACAATTGAGCAACGCCGCGATCCCGGAAGTCCTGAAAGAGCGGATCCTCACAGCGAAAGAGGATCCGGCCGCTGTACGCTCCATTGGCATCGAATACGCCACGGAGTTCTGCGCGCGGCTGCAGGCCGAGGGAGTGCCCGGACTGCACTTCATCACGCTCAACAACTCCACGGCTACGCTGGAGATCTACGAGAATCTGGGCCTGCACCAACCGCCGCAGGCCTAGACCGGCCGTACCCGGATACGACACACTGCGTAGCGGCCACTGGGAGAGGGGCGTACATGGGCTGGACGGTCCTCTACATCGCGTTCGGCATCGTCGCACTGTGGCTGCTCGGCGAGGTGCTGCTGCAGTACAAGGCGCGGTTGCGCTGGCGACTGCTCGCCTTCGGCGGCTTCCTCGGCGTCGTGCTCGGCGTGCTCATCCCGTCCGTGATCGTCATCGGACTGGGCGCCGCCGCCTTCGCGGTCGGCCAGACCTACGTCACCCTGTCGTTCCGGCGCGGCTTCGCGGCCGGCTGGGCGGTCAAGCGCCCGGACGAGGACGACGAGGGCATCGCCGGCGTCGCGGGCTTCGCGCGCCGCCGCGGCAGGGCGGAGGAGGAGGACTCGGACCTGGAGGTCTCCGGCCAGGAGGCCCTCACGGACGGTTACGACGACGGCGACCACGCCGACGACAAGGCGGCGTACGCGCCGGAGAAGGCGGCCTACCTCCAGGACGCCGGGTACGAGCGCGACGACGTGTTCACCGCGGACCGCTCCGGTGAGCCCGCGGCCGCCGAGTCCACCGCGGTGTACGAGCCGCAGCCGATGCCCGACGACACCGGCTCCTACGGCGTCTACGGCGACAACAACTCCTACGCCGCCACTGGTCAGCCCCAGGACCAGTACGCGACGGCCGCCCAGGGCGCCGACCAGTCGTACTCCTACGACGGCTACTCCGGGTACCAGCAGTACGGCTATGACACCACCGGCCAGCAGCAGTACGCGGCCTACTCCGACCCGTACATCGGCACCCAGACCTACGGCGGCGGCACCTCGTACGACACCTCCGGCTACGGCAACCAGTACGGCCAGCAGAACTACGGCCAGGACCAGTACGCCGGTTACGGGGGCGAGACCCCGGCCGGCGGGGTGTGGGTGCCGCAGCAGCGCAGCACCGACGGCCAGTACGCCGGCGAACAAGGCCAGGAGCAGCAGCAGTACCCGTACCAGGGCGACGGACAGCAGCAGGGCAACGGTTACGACGAGCAGTACCGTTTCTGACGAGCAGTACCGTTTCTGACGGCCCGGGTTCCGAGGGCCCGGGGGCCGTCCGGCCGCCCGGGCCGCGGCGCTCACTGCGAGCCCCGGAAGTCCGGCCCCTCCACGATCAGTCCGGCGACCAGCGCGCCCGACATCCCGGCGTGCGGGAGACCGCCGCCGGGATGCGACCGGCCGCCCACCCGGTACAGCCCCGGCAGCGCGGTCACGTTGGACGGCCGCAGGAAGCGGCCGGCGCCGGCGGCCAGCGCGGGTGCGGCGAGCGCGCCGGACGCTGAGTCCGTCCCCTCGTCCCCGGCGCCCGGGGCCCGTACCTCGCGCCACAGCAGTCGCTCGCGCAGCCCGGGTACGGCCTGCTCGGCAGCCTCGACGAGCAGGTCCGCGAACCGCTCCTCGGCACCCTTCGCGCCGAGCGGCGACACCGCCGACAGCACCACGGACTCGTGCTCCGCGTCGGGGCGCAGGGCGGGGTCGTCCGGCCTCAGCACCGTCACGGTGGGTCGCACCGGCTCGTCCCCGGCGCGGTGGAGGCGGTCCAGCTCGGCCGTGCGGTCGGGGGTGTGCACCACCGTCCGGTGGACGGCACCGGGTTCGGGGCGCCCGCGCAGCGCCAGGAACACCGTGAACCGGCCGGGAGCGGCCCCGGCCCCGGCCGCGGGCCCGGTCGTGGGCCCGGTCGTGGGCCGCAGGTCGTCGGGTCCGTACAGCTCGTGCCCGGTCATGGCGCTCAGCCGCTCGGGAGCCACCCCCGCCACCACGTGGTCCGCCTCGGCCACCGACCCGTCGGCCAGCTCCACCCCCGCGGCCCGCCCGTCCTTGTCCAGGACCCGGCGGACCTCGGCCCCGAAGACGAACTCGACCCGGCGTTCCAGACACCGCTCGTACACCGCGCGCGCCAGCTCGCGCAGGCCGCCGCGGACGTACCAGACGCCGAAGGCGTGCTCCATGTACGGCAGCACGGCCGCGCTCGCCGGGGTGTCCCGCGGGTCCAGGCCGTGGGCGAGGGCGTGGCTCTCCAGGAGCGCGGTGAGCCGGGGGTCGCGCAGTTCCCACGCGCCGATCTCGGCGAGCGTGCCGGCCCGCCGGGTGCGCAGCAGCCGCTTGTGCGGGACCGCCGGGTAGGGCTCACGCTCGGCCAGCACCCGCCAGTCGGCCCACAGGGGCTCCTCCAGCAGCGGTCGGCGGGTGCGGTCCCAGGCCTCGCGGGCCCGCACCAGGAAGTCGCCCCAGCGCTGCCCGGCACCCGCCCCGAGGGCCTGGTCCAGGGCGGAGACGACGCCCGCGCGGGAGGCGTTGGGCAGCGCGACCTCCGAGCCGTCCGCGAAGACGTGCCGCGCGGACGGGTCGACCTGGGCCAGTTCGACGCACTCCTCCAGCGGCTGTCTGCCGGTCTTGACGAACAGGTCCCGGTAGACCGCGGGCACCGGCAGCAGACCGGGACCGGTGTCGAAGCCGAACCCGTCCCGCTCGAAGCGGCGCACCGCACCGCCGTACGTCCGTGTCCGCTCGTACACCGCCACCCGGTGGCCCGCGACGGCCAGCCGGGCAGCGGCCGTCATCGCGCCCATCCCGGCGCCGATCACCGCAATCCGTGCCATGCCCGCGACTTTATCGACCGCCACCGACAGCCCGGGCCGCGGCCGGTCGGTCCGGCGCCGCATGGGCACAACTGCGCAGGGCTGAGTACCCGTACCTAGCGGGCGAGATGAGTACGCGCGCGGATGGGGCGCGACCTGCGGGAACGAGAGAGTGGAGGCACGGGAAGGGGCACGGGTCCGGCACCGCCGACACGGGGCGGCGGAACGGTCCGGCCCTCGACCGCTCCTTCCGCCGACCCGGTCGGCGGGAGCGAGACACGGGGGATCCCGGGGGAACGACCGCACGGGGAACCGACGGGGGAGCACGGGAAACACGGGGGTACGGCGAAGTGCCGGTCCGGGACGGCCGCGGGGGGACGCGGCCGGGACGGACCGGCACTTTCGTGTGCGGCGCGCGGCCGCGTGGGGTGAGCGCGGCGCCGGAGTGCCGGAGCGGTCTGGGGCCTGTCTGACAATTCGCGTCGCCGCCGGGCAGACGGGAATTGTCAGACAGGCCCTAGTGACCTCGGCAGCCTTGGTGGCCGCCGCTGACCCGGCCCTGGAGCAGCCGGGACAGTGCCGCGTGCACGTCGTCCAGCGACCGCTCCGGCTGGAACGCCTGCCAGTCCAGGGCGGCCACCAGCACCATGCCGACCAGCGCGGCCGCGGTCAGCTGCACATCGATCTCGTCGCTGAACTCACCGTTCTCGATACCGTCGCGCAGCACCCCCTCGACGACCGCCACCGCCTGCTGCCGCACCACCATGAGCGTCGACTGCCAGGCCCGGTTGGTCCGCCACAGCTCCGCCACGTACAGCTGGGTGAAGGCCGGGTAGCGGTCGATGAAGACGAGCCCGGCGCGGATCATCGCGTCCAGGGCGTCGACCTTCGTGCCGCCCTCGAGCTCGGTGTGCGCGGCAGCGTCCCGCAGGGACGCGGTCAGCAGTCCCACGCCGTGTCGCAGCAGCTCCTCGAAGAGGACCGACTTGCTCGCGAAGTTGTAGTAGACCGTGCCTTTGGCGACCCCGGCACGCTCGGCGATCTCGTCCACCGTGGTGGCGGAGAAGCCCTGCTCGGCGATGAGCGTGACGGCGGCCTCGTAGAGCTTCTGCCGGGTGGCCTCGCGGCGCGTGCTGCCGCTCGACGTGGCGCTGCTGCTTTCCATGGCGTCGATTCTCACAGCAACCGTGTCCCGGTCCGGTCGCCGGGGATCACAGGGTCAGCTCCGGGTGCAGCCGGTCGAGCGTCCACACCTGGCGGCGGCGTGCCGACAGCGCGGTCAGCGCGAGGGCGCCCGCGGTGAACGCGGCGAGCACGGCACACGCCTGCCACACCGGGCCCAGACCGCCGCCGGTGATGAGTCGCCTGAGCGCCGCGACGACGTAACTCATCGGCAGGAAGGGGTGGATCGCGCCGAAGAAGCGGGGACTGGTCTGTACGGGGTACGTGCCGCCCGCCGACGTCAGCTGGAGCATCAGCAGGGCCAGGACGAGGATCCGGCCCGCCGCCCCGAAGCGCGCGTTGAGCCACTGCACGAGCGCCGCGAAGCACGCCGACACCAGGAACAGGAAGCCGACGGTCCCGGCCGCCCGGGTCATCTCCAGCCCGATCGCCCAGTGCAGCACGGCCATCAGGGCCGTCGTCTGGAGCACGCCGACCGCGACCACCGGCAGCCAGCCGGCCAGCGCGATCCGCCAGGCCGGGGCGCCCGCGGCGAGCGCGCGCCGGTTCATCGGCGGGATCAGCATGTACGCCACCATCGCGCCGACCCACAGGGACAGCGGGATGAAGTACGGGGCGAACCCGGTGCCGTAGTTGGGCGCCTTGTGCAGGCTTTGCGAGGCCAGCTTGACCGGGTCGGCCATGACCCCGGTGCGCCGGTCGCGGTCCTGCTCGTCGTAGTCGGGGATCCGCGCGGCGCCGTCGTGCAGGCCGCCCGCCAGGGTGCCGGAGCCGTCGACGAGCTTGTACATGCCGCCGGTCAGGTCGTCGGCGCCCGTGCTGAGCCGGCCGACGCCCGTGTCCAGGTCGCTCGCGCCGGTCCGGGCCGTGCCGAGTCCGGTGTGCAGCCGCTTCGCCCCGGCGGCCACCCGGGCGGCGCCGGCGTTCAGCTTGTCGATCTTGGAGACGGCGTCGTCGAGGTCCTCGGAGAGGTGCGGCGCGCGGTCGGCGAGCGCGCGGGCCTGCTTCTGGAGCAGGGCGAGCTGCGCGTCGAGCTTCTTCAGGTCGCCGTTCTGGTCGGCGATCAGGGTGTTGAGGTCGTCGGCGATCGACGCCACGTCGGCGGCGGCCTCCTGGGCCTTCTTCAGATCGGCGCAGGCGGTGTCGGGCAGCACCGGGGTGACGCAGCGCCGCTCGTAGACGTCGTGCAGGGTGTCCGAGGCCGTGTGGGCGCCGTCGGCGGCGGCCGGAGCCGACTTCACCAGGATGCCGAGGTTGTGGCGGATCGCGCCCGCCGAGTCGGCGACCAGCCGGGCGGTGTCCCCGATGGTCTTCTCGTTCTTCGCGACGAACGGGCCCACCGTGTCCGCGATGCCGTCGACCCGGTCGGCGAGCGCCTGGGTGCCCTCGGCGACCTGCCGCGAGCCGTCCGCGAGGTCGCCGGCGCCCGAGTCGAGCCTCTTCAGGCCCCGGGCCAGCTCGGTGCTGCCGGTACGGGCGTCCGCCAGGCCGTCGGCGAGGTCCTTCGAGCCCTGCTCGGCCTTGCCGATGCCGTGCTTGAGCCGGTCGGCGCCGTCGGCCGCCTTCACCGTCTGCCCGTGGATGTCGGAGAACGAGACGAAGATCCGGTCCAGGAAGGACCGCGACGCCTTCGTCGACGCCGCCGTGCGCACCTCGCCGAACACCGTCCGCGAGATCTGCCCGACGATGTAGTTGTTCGCGTCGTTCGTGCGCACCTGGAGCGCGCCCGTCTCGGGGGAGTCGCCAGAGCTGGACGCGATGCGCCGGCTGAGGTCGGCGGGCATGGTCAGCGACAGGTAGTACGTGCCGTCCTCCACGCCCGCGCGCGCCTCGGCCGCGCTCACCTCGTGCCACTCGAACGTCTCGCTGTCGCGCAGCCCCTCGGCGAGGTCGTGGCCCGCGTCGATCCGCTTCCCGCCGACCCTGGCCCCCTGGTCCTCGTTCACCAGGGCCACGGGGACGCGGTCGAGCCGGCTGTACGGGTCCCAGAACGACCACAGGTAGAGCGCGCCGTACAGCAGCGGCAGCAGCAGGAGCGCGACCAGGGCGGCCCGGGGGAGCCGGCCCCGGCCGAAGCGGCGGAGCTCAAGAGCGGCGAGTCTCGGCGAGCGCATCGGCCGCCTCCTTCTTCGCGTCGGGGTCGGTCTCGGGGTCGGTCCCGGGAGCTGGGTCGGGTTCGGTTCGGGGATCTGTGCCGGGGTCGGTCTCGGGATCCGCTTCGGGATCTGTGCCGGGGTCGGCGTCGGCGTCGGCATCCGTGGTGGGTGCGGGTGCGGGTGCGGGTGCGGGTGCGGGTGCGGGCGTGGGCGTGGGGGCGGCGTCGGCACTCGGCTTCGTGCCGGGGGCGGATTCCGGTTCGGGTCCGGCCCCCGCGCCGGGTCCGGCCCCCGCGCCGGGTTCGGCCCCCGCGCCGGGTTCGGGTGCCGTCCCGGGTTCGGGTGCCGTCCCGGATTCGGATTCGGTGCCGGGTTCGGGTGCCGTCCCGGATTCGGATTCGGTGCCGGGTTCGGGTGCCGTTCCGGGTTCGGATCCCGTGCCGGGTCCAGGAGTCGTCCCGGGGCCAGGAGTCGTCCCGGGTCCGGATTCCGAGCCGGGTCCGGTTTCGGCGGCGGGTCCGGTCCTTGCCGCGGAGGCCGGCCGGGCGGAGAGGGCCGTCGTGCCCTCGGGCGCCTCGCTGCACACCGCGACGACCGTGGTCCCGGCGTCGGCGAGGGACCTCAACAGCGCCCATACGTCGGCCCGTTCGGCCGCGGAGAGCTTGAGGTCCACGTCGTCGACGCCCAGCAGGCGGGGCCGCCCGATCAGCGCCAGCGCGACGGACAGCCGCAGCGCCTCCAGCCGCTCCAGGTCGCGCACGGCGGTGCGCGAACCCTTGGGCAGGGCCGCCGGGTTCAGTCCCGCGGCGGCCAGCGCCGTGTCGACGCGCAGCCGCTCCTCGGCCGTCCGTTCCGCCCGGGGGCGCAGCAGTCCGCGCAGGGAGTCCCCGAACCTCCGCTGGAGCAGGGCCCGTTCGTGCAGATGCTCGCCGACGGTCAGGGCGGGGTCGAGGTCGGTGACACCGGCCACGTTGGCCAGCGCCCCGAGCCGGCGCACGGCCGCCGACTGCTTCGGCAGCCGGGCCCCGCCCACGGTCGCCGTGCCCCGGGTGGCTCTCATCCGCCCGGTGAGCGCGAGCAGCAGGCAGGTGCGGCCCGACCCGGACGGTCCCTCGATCGCGATCAGCGCGCCCGGCCCCGCCTCGACCGAGACCCCGCGGAACGCCCACCCGCGGGGCCCCTCGAGCCCGAAGTCCCGGGCCGTGACGGCGGCGCCGTCCCCGGCTCCCCCCATGCCCATCCCGTCCATCCCCTGTTTTTGAACTGACTGGTCAGTGCAAAAACTAGCCCGAACCTTCGATCGAAGCAAAAGCCCAGGTCAGAACGGATTGTCAGTGGCATACCGCACGATGAGCACATACGGCCACAGCGCCGTCACCAGACGACAGGAGGTTCGTCATGGCCAGCTCGAACGCAGCAGCCGCCCACCGGCGCCGCGCCACCGGCCCTGCCCCCTCACTGACCGGCCCGGCGAGCGACGTGCACCCCGTGCTGCGCCGGACCACGGCCCCGCCCGCCGCCCTCGACCTGCTCGCCCAGGCCCGTGCCGGACTCGACGAGGCCGCCGTCCTGGAAACACCGAACGAGCGCTATGCGACGGCCCACCTCGCCGCTCTGCGCACCGCCGCCGCCGTGCTCGCGGCGCGCGGCCGTCCGGAGTCCAACCCCCGGCGCCGGCCCAGGATCCGCAGCGCCTGGGAAGTGCTCCCCGAGATCGCGCCCGAACTCACCGAGTGGAGCGCGCTGTTCGCCTCCGGGGCCGCGCGGCGCGCCCGGGCGGAGGCGGGCATCCAGGGTGCCGCCAGCCGCCGGGACGCCGACGACCTGATACGCGACGTGGCGATGTTCGTCCGCATCGTCGAACGGCTGCTGGTGCTCCAGCCGGTGCTTCCGCAGGTACGCCAGGACGCGGGATGACCGGCGCCGTACCGGCCGCGAAGGACCCGCGGACCGGGTGCCGGACCCCCGGCGCGACGCGCTGCCGGCCGGGGTCCGCGCGGGGGTCGACCGGCAGACGGACGGATGACCGGGGGAGGGGCCCGAGGCAATAGGGTGGACAACGCCTGAAGCCGTCCCGCCGCCCGTACACCGGACCGGGAGGGCGCCCCCGTTCGCTCCGCCGTACCAGAGGCGGTGCCGTGCCGAGGAGTCGACTGCCGTGCCGGACCCGATGCGCCCCCGTGCCTCCCTCCGTACCGCCGTGGTCTGGGAGGTTCTCCAGGACGCCCTCGACCGCAGGGTCAAGGCCACCGGGCGTGAGTCGCTGGACGTCCTCGACAGCGGGGGCGGCAGCGGCAACTTCGCCGTTCCCGTCGCCCGGCTCGGTCACCGGGTCACCGTCGTCGACCCCAGCCCCAACGCGCTGTTCGCGCTGGAGCGCCGCGCCGCCGAGGCCGGGGTCGCCGACCGGGTGCAGGGCGTCCAGGGCGACGTCCACGGGCTGTTCGACGTGGTCGAGCGCGGCGGGTACGACGCCGTGCTCTGCCACGGTGTCCTGGAGTACGTGGAGGACCCCGCCGAGGGTGTGCGCAACGTGGTCGCCGCGCTGCGGGCCGAGGGCGTCCTCAGCCTCCTCGCGGCCGGGCTCGGCGGTGCCGTGCTGGCGCGGGCCCTCGCAGGTCACTTCACGGAGGCCCGCCAGGCCCTGGGTGACCCGAACGGCCGCTGGGGAGCGGGCGACCCCGTGCCGCACCGCTTCACCGCCGAGCAGCTCACCGGGCTGGTCGAGGGCGCCGGTCTCAGGGTCGGCGCGGTGCACGGCGTACGGATCTTCGCCGATCTCGTACCCGGCGTGCTCGTCGACACCGAGCCCGGGGCCCTGGAAGCGCTGCTGAAGCTGGAGGAGGCCGCGGCCGAACTGCCGGCCTTCCACTCCGTGGCCACCCAGCTCCATGTGCTCGGTGAGACGCAGGAGGCCGCCGAGGCCTGAGCGGTGCGCCGCTGATCAGGGGCTCGGCCGCAGATGGAGTACGCCACAGGCCCCCCGTTCGGGCGCTGTCCGCCGTATGATCGAGGCAGACCACCCGGCATGACGGGGCGGCCGCCGGGGAATGGAAGCCTCAGCGAGCCCGAACGTTCATGCCGGATTCTGGTTGGCCAATTGGTGTAGAGGGGCGGGTTTCACGGGGGCGATTCCCTGCCTATCCTGAAGGGACCCCCCGGGTCGCCCCGGCGACTGCACGATGAGGAGGACTCCGTGCCGCTCTCGGAGCACGAGCAGCGCATGCTCGAGCAGATGGAGCGAGCGCTGTACGCCGAAGATCCCAAGTTCGCGTCGGCGCTTGAGGGAAGCGGGCTGCGTACGTACACCCGGCGGCGGGTCTACCAGGCGGTCGCGGGCTTCCTCGTAGGTATTGCGCTCCTCATGGCCGGAATGGTCGCCAAGCAGGTCTGGCTCAGTGTGGTGGGCTTCCTCGTCATGCTGGGGTGCGCGGTGCTCGCCGTGACCGGCTGGCGCAAGGCCCCCAAGCCCGGCGAGCAGCCTGCCGGGGCCGGGCAGCAGCCGCGCCGTCAGGCACGGGCCAAGCGGTCCATGATGGACCGCATCGAACAGCGCTGGCAGCGGCGCCGTGACGAGCAGGGCCACTGAGGCTCCCGACAGTTCCCCGAGCATCATCGAGGGGGTGACCACCGCACGGTGGTCACCCCCTCGGTCATGTCCCGCCCGTGCAGCCCCGGGCCGCCGGCCTCGCGTCCTGGCGCCCTCGTGCCCCTGGGCGCCCAGGACGATCCGGGTGGCCCTGGGCGACCCGGGTGGGCCGGCCGTCGTGCGGCCGGCCCACCCGGTCAGCCGCTCTGCTCCCCGGAGGGCCGGCGACGGTGCACCGCCTCCGTCCACCGCACGACCCACTCCCCCCGCATTCGCGCCCAGCGGTCGCGGAGGTCCCACACCGCCCGCACGGCGGACCGGGGCGCGAGGACCGCCCGCAGCCGGGCCGTCCGGCTCGCCCGCGACCGCAGCGCCGTCCGCAGCACGCGCACGTCCTCGGCCAGCCCGGGCTCGGCCCGCGGCTGCGGTGCGAACAGCACCTGCTCCACGGCCGACGCCACCCGGTGCACCGACCGGACCGCGGGCTCCTCCAGATGCCCCAGCCGCACGATCCGGTCGGCCGCCCCGCGCGGGGTGAGCGCGTCGTCCGGCACGATGCCGTAGTCCCAGGCCGTGTCGGTGAGCTCCCGCCAGGCGGCCAGGACCTGCCCGGTGGCGACCACGCCGGCCTGCCGCGACACCGTCCCGTCCGGCGACAGCGCCGTCACGTCCAGCTCGTCCGTGAACTGCGCACCGGTCCGCTCCCGGCCGCCGGACAGGGCAGCGCCCGCCGCGGACGGGGCGTGCCGGGCCGACCCCAGCCGCACCGACCGGCGTCTGAGCCGCCACAGCATCGGCAACAGCGGCAGGGCCACCGCGGTCAGCCCCAGCAGGTACCAGCCGACGGTCCGGTACCAGGGACCGCTGCCGCCGCCCTGCTCCGCCGAGTCCGCGGGCAGCGCTGCCGCACAGCCCTGCAGCTTCTTGTCCTGCGCCGAGCAGCTCGGGCCCACCACGGGCGCGTCGGACGCCGCCGAGCCCGCCGAACGGCTCGCCTGCGGCTCGTCGGGAGTGCCGCTCCCGGACGACTCCGGCCGGGTGTACGACGGTGCCGAACCCCGGGTGGGCGTCGGCTCGAAGCGGGTCCAGCCCACGCCCTGGAAGTACAGCTCGGGCCAGGCGTGCGCGTCCTTCAGCCCCACCGACACCGAGCCGTCCGGCTGGAGGGTGCCCGGCGCGAAGCCCACCGCGACCCGGGCCGGGATCCCCAGCGTGCGGGCCATCGCGGCCATCGCGAAGGAGAAGTGTTCGCAGAAGCCCTCCTTGTCCTTCAGGAAGCGGGCTATCGCGTTGGGACCGGTGCCGACCTTGACCTCGGTGTCGTACCGGAAGCCGCCCTCGACGGCGAAGTAGTCCTGGAGCTTGACCGCCTTCGCGTAGTCGGTCACCGCGCCGTCGGTGACCGTGCGGGCGGTGCGCGCCACCACCGACGGCAGCGAGTCCGGCACCTTCGTGTACTCGTCGCGCAGGCTCTCGGGCGCCAGCGGTGCCGCGGCGAGCTGGTCGGCCGTCGGCAGCACCTCCAGGTGCTTCACCTCGTAGGTCACGCCGCGGGTGGTCTGTCCGTGACTGCCGACGAGCGTCATGCTCTCGGGCTCGTAGCGCCAGTCGCCCTTCACGGACACGGCGCTCGGCGGGTACGGCATCGGCAGCCAGCCCTGGGCGTACCAGCCGGCCGCCGAGATGCGGGTCGTGATCTCTGCCCGTATGACGTCGGCGCCCAGCCCGACCGGCGTGGGCAGCTCGTCCGGCACGGCGACGTCGGGCCGCTTCGAGGACTTCCAGGTGGTGCCGTCGAACTCGTCCAGGGACAAGATCCGCAGATACATGTCGGAGAGGGTCGGGTTGTTGGTGCTCAGCACCAGCACCGTGCGGTCCTTCTGCGCGTTCAGGCTGTCCTTCAACGACACCAGCGGGTTCACCGCCGCGGCCGTGCCGCCGTCCCCGGTGCCCGTGCCCACCCCGGTTCTGGCGCCGTCCAGCAGGCCGCCCTGTATCGCGGGCAGCGGCAGCAGCGGTACCGCCAGGGCGATGCCGAGCGAGACGGCGCCGATCCGCCGGCCGGTGCGCACCGGCGCCGACGGGCCGGACTCGCCGCCCGGGGTACGCGGTGTCCCGCCGAAGACCCGGCCCCACTGCGAGAGCCGCTCCCGGCTCTCGGACAGCAGCAGCACCAGATAGCCGGCCGCCGCGAGCAGGAAGAAGAACCAGTCGGCGGTGCCGTCCGAGATGCCCGCGGCCACCGAGTACAGCGCCAGCAGCGGCAGACCGGCCGGGGCCGCGCTGCGGAAGGTCACCGCGATCGTGTCCACCAGCAGCCCGATCACCAGCACACCGCCGACGAGCATCAGCCGGATGCCGTCGGACAGCGGGGCCGGGATCGCGTACCGCCCCACGTCCTCGATGCCCGTCCGGAACAGCGCGCCGAAGGTGCGGAAGGTGTCCGGACCGGGCAGCAGCCCGCCCAGGGACTGCTGCCGGGCGAACAGCAGGGTGAGGAGCACCAGCGTGACCAGGAACTGGGCCAGCACGGTCGGCGTCCGGGGCAGCGGTATCCGGCGGGCGGCCGCGCCCACGCCCGACTGGATCGCCAGCAGGACGGCGGCCTCCAGCATCCAGCCGACCGAGTCGACCAGGGGCAGCAGGGCGCTCGCCGCGAGCAGCGTGGCCGCCCACGCGCAGACCGTCAGTCGTGCCCGCCCGCTCATGACCCGCTCTCCCCACCCGTCGCCGCGCCCGTCGCGCCCGTGGCGGCGAGATCGGCGCGATCCCGGTCCGCCTGACGCCACAGGTCCTCCAACAGGGCGCCCCGCGGCACGCTCAGGGCCGTCCAGCCCGCCTCGCGCAGGGTCCGCAGCCGCTCCTGCCGCCCGTCCTCCGGGCCGGGGACGTCCGGTGTCCCGGGTCCCCACGTGTCGTCGTCCACCAGGAAGGCGAGCGCGCCACCGCTGCGCCGGCGCATCTTGGCGGCCACCGCCGCCTGCTCCTCGTCGAGTTCGCCGAAGAACGCCACCAGCAGACCCTCGTTCCCGCCGCGCAGCAGGTCGTACGCCCGGGACAGGTCCGTGCCGTCCGAGTGGTCGATCACCGCGAGCGTGTCCATCATCAGTCCGGCCGCGTCCGCCGACTCCTGGCTGGCGCCCGCGAAGCCGTCCGCGCCCTCGCCCGGCACCGCGCTGCCGTCGTCCGTGACCAGCCGCACCGAGAAACCCCGCTCCAGCATGTGGACCAGGACGGACGCGGCGCCCGCGACGGCCCACTCGAAGGCCGAGTCGGGACCGGCGCCGTGGAAGGCGAGGCCCCGGGTGTCCAGGAGCACCGTGCAGCGGGCGCGCTGCGGCTGCTCCTCGCGGCGCACCATCAGCTCGCCGTAGCGCGCGGTGGAGCGCCAGTGCACGCGGCGCAGGTCGTCGCCGTGCCGGTAGCCGCGGGGGATCACGTCGTCCTCGCCGGCCAGTGCCAGCGACCGCTGGCGTCCGTCGCCGTACCCCTTCGCCTCACCGGTCAGCCGGACCGGCGGCAGCGCCGTCACGCGCGGGATGACGGTCAGGGTGTCGTGCGCCGAGAAGGACCGGGTGAGCTCGCACATCCCGAACGGGTCGGTCAGCCGCAACTGCAGGGGGCCCAGCGGATAGCGGCCGCGCAGGTCGGAGCGGACCCGGTAGGACACCTCGCGGCGGCCGCCCGCCTCCACCCGGTCCAGGACGAAGCGGGGACGCGGGCCGAGCACGTACGGCACCCGGTCCTGGAGCATGAGCAGGCCGGTGGGCAGCCTGGAGACGTTGTCCATCCGCAGATGGACCCGGGCCTCGCTGCTCGCGGGCACCCGCGAGGGGGCGAGCCGGCGGCTGCCGGCCACCCGGTAGCGCGTGCGGTGCAGCACGGCCGTGCAGACCAGGGGCAGCACCGCGAGGAGCAGACCGACCCGCAGCAGGTCGGCCTGTCCCAGGACATAGGCGCAGACGGCGGCCGCGACCCCGGCGGCCAGGAACGAGCGACCGCGGGTGGTCAGCCCGGCCAGGGCCGCGCGGACCCCCCCGAGCTGCCCCCGGTCGTCGTCCGCGTGGCCCGTCCCCCCGGAGGCCATCACAGCCTCCGCGGCGGCCGCTGCGGGTAGCCCGGGGCGCCCTGCGCCAGGCCGTAGCCGCCCTGCTGCTGGGGTGCGGACGGCACCGGGGTGCGCTGGAGGATCTCCTCGACGACCTGTTCCGACGTACGCCGGTTGATCTGGGCCTGAGCGGTGGGCAGCAGCCGGTGGGCCAGGACCGGGACGGCGAGCGCCTGCACGTCGTCCGGCAGGGCGTAGTCCCGGCCGGCGAGGGCCGCGGACGCCTTCGCCGCGCGCAGCAGATGCAGCGTCGCGCGCGGGGAGGCACCGAGTCTGAGATCGGGGTGGGTGCGCGTGGCCGAGACCAGCTCCACCGCGTATCTGCGGACCGCCTCGGCGACATGGACGCCCCGGACCGCCTCCACCAGCTTCACGATGTCGTGCGCGTGCGCCACCGGCTGGAGGTCGTCCAGCGGGCTCGCCCCGCCGTGGACGTCGAGCATCTGCAACTCGGCCTCCGCGCTGGGGTAGCCCATGGACACGCGGGCCATGAAGCGGTCGCGCTGGGCCTCCGGCAGCGGGTACGTGCCCTCCATCTCGACCGGGTTCTGCGTGGCCACCACCATGAAGGGGCTGGGCAGTTCGTACGTCTGCCCGTCGATGGTGACCTGGCGCTCCTCCATCGACTCCAGCAGCGCGGACTGGGTCTTGGGCGAGGCGCGGTTGATCTCGTCGCCGATCACGATCTGCGCGAAGATCGCCCCCGGCTTGAACTCGAAGTCCCGCTGCTGCTGGTCCCAGATGGACACGCCGGTGATGTCCGACGGCAGCAGGTCGGGAGTGAACTGGATACGTCGCACCGAGCAGTCGACGGACCGCGCCAGAGCCTTCGCCAGCATCGTCTTGCCGACGCCGGGGACATCCTCGATCAGAAGATGTCCCTCGGCGAGCAGCACGGTCAGCGAAAGCCGTACGACCTCGGGCTTGCCCTCGATCACCCCTTCCACCGAACTGCGGACGCGCTCCACAGTGGCGGTCAGATCAGTGAGGCTCGCTCGATCGTCATAGGTCGTCACCCGGCCCTCCTCGGCCCGTACCTTCCGGGCCGACGCACCGTGACGCGGACCGGCCCACCCCGAAAACGGACACCGCGCGGAAGGGTTCCACGCGACATCACCCCTGCATTCTTGCCGCCGTTACCGTTTCGTGTCACTCGCCTGTGGACAACTGGCCGCGATATGTATGGGCTTAGAGCTCCGAACAAAAGTGGGGTCCGATCAGGGGGCGGTGTCCGGTGCGTGCGATCGCAAGGCGCCGGAAGGTCCTTGTAGCGGAGCTACCAGGGCCTTTCGGCAACGCCGCTGGGGGTCCCCCCTCTGGGGGAGCGCGTGCCGGGCGCCGCCCGCCGGGCCCCACTTTTGTTCGGAGCTCTTAAGGGCCCGGGAGGTGCCCCCAGCCGGATCGGGTGTCCGAGGGCGCGTCGCCCGATCGCGATGCTCGCGACATCGTGCCGGGAAACCTTGCGGGTGCTGCCGGTCAGGGGCTTCCGCCAGTGCTGGGCGCCCCACCGGGAGGTGCCCCACCTGTTTCTGTTGCTTCCGTGTGCGTGTTCGTGCTTCGTGGCCCTGGAACCGCCCCCGGCGTACCGGCGTGCAGTCATGGGGAGCGCCGGGATGTCGTGCCCCATCGGGACAGGCCGGTACGGGCCGATGGACGGATACGGGTACGGAACACATGGCTTCGATCCACGATGACGTAGCGGAGTTCGCGTTACTGCTGACGCGGCTGAAGGAGCGCACCGACCGCAGCTACGCGGCGCTGGCCCGCCGCGTGGGCGTGCACGCCTCCACCCTGCACCGCTACTGCTCCGGAGAAGCGGTACCGCAGGACTTCGCCGGGGTCGAGCGGTTCGCCGTGCTCTGCGGTGCCTCCTCCGAGGAACGCATGGAGCTGCACCGCCGGTGGGTCATGGCCGACGCCGCGCGGCAAGGTCCACGCCCGTCCCCCGTCCGGCAGGCACCGGCGCCCCGCGCCACCGCGGCGGCAGCAGCCCCCGCACACGATGGCGTATCGGCCGTCGCTGCGAGCGGCGACGGGCCTGTCGTGGAGGCACCCGGGCCGGTCCCGCCGGCCGACCGGCACCCCGAGCCGGCCTCACCGCTCCGGCCGCGACTCCGCGGCGGCCGTCCCCGGCGGCGACCCGTGCGGTCGGCGGCGTCGGTGGTCTCGCTCGTCGCCGCGCTCCTCTGCCTCACCGCATCCGCCGCCGGACCCCCCTCCGTGCCGGCCCCGCTCACCTGGACCGTCGACTCGCACACAGCGGGACTCTTCGGTTGCGGCGAGTCCTACGTCGTCGCCAAGCCACCGGGGCAGGTGCCGCCGCCCCCGTACACGGAGGACATCGCGGCCTGGGCCGCCTCCCAGCGGGCGGTGCACGGGGGCACCACCGGGGTGCGGATCACGTTGCAGGGACGCGGCTCCTTCGCCGTCGTCCTGGAGGCGCTGCACGTACGCGTGGTCAGGCGAGCCGCCCCCGCCGCCGGCCGGGGCGCCGCCTACTCCCTGAGCGACGGCTGCGGCGCCGCCGTCGTCCCCCGCTTCTTCTCCGTGGACCTCGACGCGCACCAGCCACTGGCCCGTTCGAGGCCCGGCGACAACAACGGGGTGGGCAGGCCGATCCCGGCGATCGACTTCCCCTACCGGGTGTCCTTGCAGGAGCCCGAGGTCCTGGTGGTCTCCGCGACCGACGAGTCCTGCACCTGCGACTGGTACCTCGACCTCGACTGGTCCGCACAGGGCCGCACCGGCACGGTCCGCATCGACGACCACGGCCACCCCTTCCGCAGCACCAGCACCATCGGAATGCGGGGCTACCGGTACGACCGCATCCATCACCGCCCCGGCAGCTGGGTCCCGGTCCCCGCCGCCGACATGGCGGCAACCGGCGACTGACGACTGACGACTGACGAGGCGACCTCCGGACGCGCCCGCCGACCTCTCGCCCCCGGCCGACCCGTATCCGACGTCCTCGCAGGCGCAGTTCAAGGTCGACGTCACCAACAAGACGAACATCTGATTCTGTTCGAGCTGGATCGACGAATACTCCGACCTGCACATCCAGGGCAGCGTGAACGGCAGCAACGGCAAGGTGCCGCCGAACCGGAAGCTGTACCTCCAGCAGTCGGCCGACGGCACCTGGGTCCCGGTCTGCCTCGCGTCCGGCTCCTACGTGGACGCCGAGAGCCACCACGACCACGTGGACGTGTGCTGAGCAACCGTCTCCGACGACCACCGGGAAGGGCGCCCCGGAAACCTCCGGGGCGCCCTTCGCCGTCGCCGGGGTCCCGGCACCGGCCGTGGTCAGGACCAGGCGGACGTCTCGTTGGCGTGGAGACTGCTCAGGCGGGCGAACTCCTGGTACGGCAGGGTTCCGCCGGGGCGGCGCAGGCTGCCGAGCGGGACGGCGCGGGTCCTGATGTACTCGACCCAGCTCTGCCGGCCCTGCGCGTCCCAGGTGGACGCGCACTCCAGGCGGGTGAAGCCGGGGCGGTCGTCCTTGTTCTGGCTGGTGACGTAGAACGCCTCGACGGAGCCGGAGTGGACGGACCTGATGATGACCGGCCGGTCCTTGCTCATCGCGCCGTCGTCCTCGAAGGCGACATCGGCCCACCAGACCTGGCCCGCCTGGATGTTCGAGGCGGTGCCGCGGTTGCGGAAGAGGTACCAGAGGTACAGCGGGACGGCGACGAGCGCGAGGAGGATCACCACCACGCCGAGCTGGCCGGCTATGAAGAGGACCGGGACCGTGAGGACCACGGCCAGCAGGTCCCGGACGACCGGCTGGAGGGTCGCGGGAAGCTTCCAGCTGACGGCCTTGGCGAACCGCCACCAGACGTACGCCGCGCAGGCGTAGGCGGGGACCGAGAGGACCGCGAGTACGCGGTCGCCGTGCGGGTCGAGGAACAGGGACGCCGCATAGGCCGCCGCCAGGGGCCACACGAGGTGGATCGCCCAGGTGAGGGGCCGGGTGCTGCTCGGGGCGAGGAAGTTGCCCAGGTGCGTCTTGAGCTTGTGAAGCATGAGGCTCCCGTCTTGCCGGCCGGTCCCGTTCGAGCCGGGTCGGCCCGTGTGGATGGCGCCCTGTCACCAGAGCGGGCAGCGGGTGCCGTTCGCCTTGCGAGCGAGATCGGCTTGCGCATCCCGCTGCAAGATCGCGAGCATAAGGAGATTCACGCCTCGCACACAAGCCCTTCACACATGCCTTACGAACTCGCTCTCACCTGCGTGGAGTTCCGGTACGCACGGCCTCAACGCGCCGCGCTCTCCGCCTCGTCCGTCGCCGACGGGTGTACGTATCTGCCCGGGTCGAACGGGGTGAACCAGGACCGGAAGGACATGGGAGCGGCCCCCAGCGCGGCCCCCGGGGCGGTTTCGTCGGTGCCGTGCAGCGAGCCGTCGTAGAGCCACTCGTGGTCCATGTCCTCGTAGACGTTGCCCGCGAACGTGTCGAGGGCGGCCGCCACGTCGTCGTCCAGGAGGCCGTGCAGCTCCAGGGTGGTGATCGTCTCGCCCAGGAGGAACCTCAGCGCGAGTTCCTCGGCCACGCAGCTGAGCCGCTGGAAGCTGCCGTCGGTGAAGCGCGTGGTCATGGCGATGACGGTCACCAGGAAGCGGCGGGCGAAGTGGGCGTCGTACCGGAGCGCATAGCGGTCCGGCAGGCGCTCCAGGTGCCACAGCGGGCCCTCGCACTCGGCGACGGTGGCGTCCTCCTGGGTCAGGACCTGCAGGTCCTGGAACAGCCCGTCCACCAGGATGTCGGTCGCGTGGACCAGGGCGCCGGCGGCGAGTCTGGCGCTCTCCGACGAGACCGCACGCCCCTCGTGGTCCGGTCCCGCTCCGAGCCCGGTACCGGCCTCGTCCTCGTCCTCGTCCTCGTCAGGCGCGCCGAACGCCGACGGGGAGAACGAGCGGAGCTCGTCGGCCAGGTCCATCATCCGGGCCCGGGCGGCCGCCGACTTCCCCTCGGCGTCGGGGAGGGCTTCGGTGTCCTCCGCCGCGCGGTCCTCGATGTGGCGGGCCCTGCGGGCGGCCGGGTCGTCGGGCGGGGCGTCGGGGCCGTCGGCCGCGTCGAGGCTCTTCCTGGCCAGATCCTCGTGCAGCTCGACCTCGCACCGCTCGACCGTCCAGTCGACCAGGAGTTCCGTGCGCTCCAGCAGTTCGTCCACCAGGGCCTGCACCGACTCCTCGGCGAGCTCCAGGGCCGGGGCGTCCACGACGACCTTCAGCAGGGCGCCGCCGGGGTGGACGGCCACGATGCTGTCGAGCAGTTCGACCTCCACGCCGTCGGGTCCTTCGACGGACCTGACGGAGGCGAATCCCTCTTCGATGAGTGCCACGGCGCCGGCACGTTGCAGCGGGTCCATCTCCGGAGTCCCCTCCGGGATGCAGGTGTCCACGGTCACTACGTACGTCACAGGTCCGAGCCTGTCAGGAAGGAACCATTCTGCGCGACGGGTTCGGCACCTCCGGACCGCCGGAAACGGCTCCGAGGCCGTCTTCCACCGGGAAGACGGCCTCTGTGCGCAGCGGCCGGCGCCGGGTCGTCCGGCACCGGTCCCTCCCCTCGTGGGGACCGGTGTCGAGCGGTACCGCGAACGGCGTCGGCCCGTGCCGTCGCGGCGGGTCGGCACGGCCCCGGAGAGCCCGGATCCGCGATCAGGTGCGAGCCCGCCCCTTGAGGGCCGGCTCCGCGGGTCCTGTTGGACTCATGCGCCGCGGCCTCGGCCGCCGTCCCGTGGTTCCGGCCGAATCCGGCCGAGAACGTACGGTGGCACGAGGTGCCTCTCCGAACGCCGGGCTGGTCGACCGCATGTGCGACAACCCGTCACCGCTCCGCTACGGCATGATCCTGCCAGTCGAGGCGCCCACAGAGGAGGTTCCGGGGCCGAAACAAAGCTTTCTTCGCAGGTCAGCCGTATAAAGTGGGTTTTCCGGTCCGGATGTTCCGGTGCGGGGAAGTAAGGGGTGGGGGCCTTGAGTTCCGACTCGGGGGCACGCACGGCCTTCGCGGAACGCCTCGCGCTGCTGTACCGGGAGGCCGGCAACCCGCCGCTGCGGAGCGTGTCCGACGCGGTCGTGCGGTTGCAGAGGTTCGACGAGCGCGGCCGGCCCGTGCGGGTGTCCGTGCAGCGGATCAGCGACTGGCGGCGGGCCCGGAACGTGCCCGCCCAGTTCACCGCCCTCGCCGCGGTGCTGCACATCCTGATCCCCGAGGCCCGGCGCGCCCGGCCCACACCGGTGTCCACCGGTCTGTACGACCTGGTCCAGTGGCAGCGGCTGTGGGAGCGGGCGGTGGCCGACCCGGTCGGCGACCACCCGGCCGTCGCGGCGGCGGAGCCCGGACAGCCGCCGGCCGACGCCGCGGCCGTCCCCGTGGGGGTGTGCCCCTACCGCGGGCTCGCGCCCTACCGCCCGCAGGACACCCGATGGTTCTTCGGCCGGGAACGCAGCACCGGCTCCCTGATCGCCCAGCTCCGCGCGGCCGAGCGCACCGGCGGTCTGGTCATGCTCGTGGGCGCCTCGGGAGCGGGCAAGTCCTCCCTGCTCAACGCCGGTCTGGTGCCCGCGCTGCGGGACGGCGCGCCCGGCGGCGCCGCGGGCGAGCCGGCCGGCCGGGCCCGCGAGGTGCTCCAGCTCGTGCCGGGGGCCGATCCGCTCGCGGAGCTCACCCGGCGGATACCCGGGCTGCGCGAGGTCGTCGCGGGCGCGCGGGACGCGGCCGCCGCCGAACCCGGCGCGCCGCGGTTCGCGGGCGCCGCGCGGGCGGCCGGCACCCCGGGCTTCGCCGACGCCGTACGGGAGGCGTTCACGGCGTGGGCGCGCCGCGGGTCGGCCCCGGCCGCCCGCCCGGTCGTCATCGTGGACCAGTTCGAGGAGGCCTTCACCCTCTGCTCCGACGAGGCGGACCGGCGGATCCTCATCCGGCTCCTGCACGCCGCGTGCACGCCCGCCGACGCCGGCAGCCCCGCCGCTCCCGGCGGCCCGGACGCCCCACCTCCCGTGCTCGTGGTCCTGGGCATCCGCGCCGACTTCTACGAGCAGTGCCTCGGCTACCCCGAGCTGTCCGACGCCCTCCAGCACCGGCACATGGTGCTGGGCCCGCTGACCACCACGGAGCTGCGCGAGGCGGTGACCGGACCGGCCAGGGCGGTGGGGCTGGAACCGGAACCGGGGCTCGCGGAACTGATCGTGCGGGAGGTGAGCGCCGACGGCCCCCGCGGGGCGCACGACGCGGGGGTGCTGCCGCTGCTGTCCCACGCGCTGCTCGCCACCTGGCAGCGGCGCAAGGCGGGGCGGCTGACGCTGGCCGGGTACCGCGCGGCGGGCGGGATCCAGGGGGCGGTGGCGGCGACCGCCGAGCAGGCCTGGTCCGGTCTCGATCCGGCGGCCCGCACGGCCGCGCGCCTGCTGCTGCTCAGGCTGGTCCGCCTCGGCGAGGACACCCAGGCGACCCGCAGACGCGGGACGCGGCGCCAGCTTGCGGAGGAGTCGACGGACCCCGGCAAGACGGAGGAGTCGCTGGAGGCGCTGGTGCGCGCCCGGCTGGTGACGCTGGACTCGGAGACCGTGGAGATCACTCACGAGGCGCTGCTGCACGCCTGGCCGCGGCTGCGCGACTGGATCGACGAGGACCGCAACGACCACCTGGTGCGCCAGCGGCTGGAGGAGGACGGCCGGTCCTGGGAGGGATCGGGCCGCGACCTCTCGCTGCTCTACCGCGGCTCCCGGCTGGAGCAGGCCCGTGCCTGGGTGAGGACCGCCGGGGACACCTTCCTGACCCGCAGCGCGGTGGAGTTCCTGGCCGCCTCGGTACGGCTGCGCAGACGCACCGTGTGGATCAGTCGCAGCGCGGTGTCGGCGCTGGTCGTCCTGGCGCTGCTGGCCGTGGGTTCGGCGGTGGTCGCCTGGCAGCAGCGCAACGACGCGGTGTTCGAGCAGGTGGTCGCCGAGGCCGACCGCGTCCAGTACACGGATCCGTCGCTGTCGGCCCAGCTCGACCTGGTGGCCCACCAGCTGCGGCCGGACGACGAGGGCGCGAACAACCGGCTGGTCTCGATCGTGAACGCGCCGCTGGCCACCCCGCTCCTCGGCCACACCGGCGCCGTCTACCTCACCTCGTTCAGCCCGGACGGCCGGCTGCTGGCCACCGCCAGCTACGACCGGACCGTGCGGCTGTGGGACGTGTCGGACCCGACCCGCCCGAAGCCGCTCGGCAAGCCCCTGACCGGGCCCACGAGTTGGGTGAGCAGCGCGGTCTTCAGCCCGGACGGCCGCACCCTCGCCGCCGCCGGCGACGACGGCACGATCCGGCTGTGGGACCTGGCCGACCCCGCCCGGCCCCGGCCGCTCGGCAAGCCGGTCCCCGGTCACGGCGGGACGATCTACCTGCTCGCGTTCGCTCCCGACGGCCGCACCCTGGCCGCCGCCTGCGAGGACCGCACCGTACGGCTGTGGGACACGGCCGAACCGGGCCGCCCGGAGGCGATCGGCGCGCTGCGCGGCGCGTCGGCCGCGGTGCGCTCCGTGGCATTCAGCCCGGACGGTCGGACACTGGCGGCCGGGGGCGACGACGACACGGTCCGGCTGTGGAACACGGCCGACCCGCGGCGGCCCGTGCGGGTCGGCGCGGCGCTGACCGGCCACACCGGCACGGTGCACTCGCTGGCCTTCAGTCCCGACGGACGCACGCTCGCCGACGGCAGCGCGGACGACACCGTACGGCTGTGGAACGTGAGCGACCCGGCCGCCGCCGTCCCGCTCGGCGTGCCGCTGGCCGGCCACACCGGACCCGTCTGGTCGGTGGCCTTCAGCCCGGACGGGACCATGCTCGCCGCGGCGAGCGCGGACAGCACGGCGAGCCTGTGGAACGTCAGCGACCCGGCCTACCCCTCGCAGGTCGGTGAACCCCTCGCGGGCAGCAGCGGCGAGATGTACGCGCTGGGCTTCAGCCCGGACGGCCGCACCCTCGCCACCGGCAGCGGAGACAGCAAGGTCCGGCTGTGGTCGATACCGACGTCCGACATGATCGGCCGGATCGGGGCGTTCCGGCCGGACGGCCGGGTGCTCGCCACGGCCGCGCGCGACCAGCGGGTCCGGCTGTGGAGCGTGCGCACGCCCGGCCGGCCGGTGCTGCTGGGCACGCCGTTCACGCCCGCGGAGGGCGACGTGCGCTCCCTGGTGTTCTCCCCCGACGGCCGCACGCTGGCGGTGCTGACCGGCAGCCGGGCGGTGCAGCTGTGGAACGTCGCCGACCCGGCCCGGCCGGTGCCCTACGCGCCCCCCGTGGCGCTGCGGACCCGGTACGCGGGCCCCGACGCGCTGGCGTTCAGTCCCGACGGGCACACCCTCGCGACCGCCTACGACGACCGCACCATAAGGCTGTGGGACGCCACCGACCCGGCCCGGCTGCGGCCCCTGGGCACCGCGCTGACCGGCCACCGGGGATACGTGTACACCCTGGCGTTCAGCCCGGACGGGCGGACGCTGGCCAGCGGCGGCGCGGACGACACCGTACGGCTGTGGGACGTGACCGACCCGGCCGCCGCCGTCCCGCTCGGCGCGCCGCTCACCGGGCATCTCGGCCCCGTCAACACGCTCGCGTTCGGCCCGGACGGGCGCACGCTGGCCAGTGGCAGCGACGACGACACCGTACGGCTGTGGGACATCGGCGATCCCGGCCGGGCCAGACGGCTGGGCTCCCCGCTCACCGGTCACACCGAGGCGGTCGTGTCGCTGACATTCGGCGCGGACGGCCGCACCCTGGCGAGCGGCGGCAACGACAACACCGTACGGCTGTGGAACATCGCCGACCCCTCCGACGCCACGCCCATCGGGCAGTCGCTGAGCCCCAACGCCAAGACGGGCAACTTCCTGTCGTTCGGGCCCGGCAGCCGACTGCTCGGGGTGTCCAGCGGCGCCGACACCGTACGGCTGTGGAATCTGGACACCGACGCGGCCGTCCGGCACATCTGCTCGACCACGCGCGGGGTCCTGACCCCGGCGAAATGGCACGAATACCTGCCCCGGCTCTCCTACGACCCCCCGTGCACCCCGTGACACCTCGGTGATCCCGATCACAGCGCCCGGGTGACCGAGTCGTCGTCCTCCGCCGAAGGAGCAGCCTTGTTAGGCTTGGCCATAGCCCGATCGCTGGTGCATCCCCCGTCGCCAGCGGTCGGGCGCTTGCGTGCCGGTGGCCTCCGGCCCGCGCCTTCCCCGTCCGTCCGGACCCTCGCGTCCGGATCCCCGGAAAGGTGGTGAGTGCCGCGGTGAACCGGCGCGTCGTCATCGTCACCGCCGTCCACCCGCCCTCGGCCCGGTTCCTGCCGGAGGCGTACCGGTCGCTGTGCGAGCAGCGGCTGCCGCGGGGCTGGGATTGGCA
Source organism: Streptomyces sp. NPDC001443 (assembly GCF_053597355.1). Lineage (NCBI taxonomy): Bacteria > Bacillati > Actinomycetota > Actinomycetes > Kitasatosporales > Streptomycetaceae > Streptomyces > Streptomyces sp. NPDC001443. Next base: position 303,770 of record NZ_JBSFIA010000002.1, on the reverse strand, counting down.
GTGGCTGATCCAGGAGGACGGCCGCACCGACACGGTCCGCCGGCACGTTCCCGAAGACCCGCGGATCTCCTTCGGACAGGGCCGCCCCGGTGGCCCCGGCGTCGCCCGCACGATCGCCCTGGCCCGTGCGGACGGCGCGTACGTGAAGGTCCTGGACGCCGACGACCGGCTCGCCGAAGGGGTCCTCGCCCGCGACCTGGCGGTCCTCGAAGCCGATCCCGGCATCGGCTGGACGACGTCCCGGGCCCTGGACGTGCTGCCCGACGGCTCGACGGCCGGTTTCCCCGGCGATCCCGACGACGGGCCCGTCGAGCGCGGTGCCGTGCTCGACTTCTGGAGGGCGAACGACTTCCGTGCCCCGGTCCATCCGGCGACGCTCTGCGTACGCCGGGAACTGCTGCTCGCCCTGGGCGGCTGGATGGCACTGCCCGCGTCCGAGGACACGGGTCTGCTGCTGGCGCTGAACTCCGTGAGCCGGGGCTGGTTCTCCTCGGCGGTGGGGCTGCTGTACCGCAAGTGGGAGGGCCAGGCGACCGGCCAGGCGGCCCATACGGACCCGGCCGAACGGGCCGCCCGGATGGCGGTCGTGGAGCAGCGGGCACGGGCGCTGGCCGGGCTGCGGTGGGGGTTTCCGGCCGCGGACTGAGGTCCGCGCGGGCGCGGACCGGCTTGCCCGCGTCTGCGGCATGATCCGCCGGACAGGCCCTGGAGCCGTCCCGGTCAGGGAAGTGTCTCCGCGTCCGCCCGGGAGAAGATCAGGTCGCTCTCGGCGGTGACCGGGCCGCGCAGGCGGACCGCGACGCCGGGGGTTCCGCCGAGCGCCGCGGGGTAGCTCTCGGCGGCGTAGTCGTTGGCCAGCCGGTAGACGTGGAAGCCCGCGTCGGTCATCGTCCTCAGCAGTTCCGCCGGGGAGTCGCCGAGCGCGGCCATCCGTTCGGGAGTCACCTCGACGCAGATCTCCGCGTCGGGCCTGAGCCGGTCCAGCAGGGGGGCCAGACCGCGTACGACGCTGCCCTCGGCGCCCTCGACGTCTATCTTGACGACCCGGGCGGCGGCGATCTCGGCCGGTTCGAGCAGTTCCGGCAGCGGCCGGGCCTCGATGTCGAAGGTGGACTCCGCCGGACCGTCGTACGGGACGATGCTGTTCGCCCCGGTGTTGGCGGAGCTGGCGAGGACGAAGGTCAGGGTCCGACGACCGTCCGAGACCGCCGCGTTGACCGCGCGGACGTTGCGGCAGCCGTTGAGCCGGCACTGCTGCGACAGCCGGCGGTGGAAGTCAGGGGAGGCCTCGATCGCCACCACCCGGCCGGTGTCGCCCACGAGTTGTGAGGCCAGCACGCTGAACACCCCGACGTTGGCGCCGACGTCGACGAAGCAGTCGCCCGGCCGCAGCCGGCGCCGCAGCCAGCTCGTCAGGTGCGGCTCCCACACCCCGAAGAGATACAGGTAGCGCTGGATCAGGTCCCGGGTGTCGACCGCGAACCGGGCTCCGGAGCGGGTCTCGACGACACGTCGGCGCGGATGGTCGCGCAGGTAGGGGTTGAGGTGGCGGGCGGCGAGCCAGCCCTTGCCGAGGGAGCCGGGGGCGTCCCGTACGTAGCGACGGCCGAGCGTGACCAGCAGCTCCGCGACCGGACCGTTCATCGGGGCGAGGGCCGTCATCCACACTCCCGTCGGACCGTTCGGAACCCGGTGGCGCGGCCCGCGCCGCCGGCTTCCTGGTGCCTGCCCGTGCGGGGGCCCGGCGAACCGCCCGGCTCAGCTCCCGTTCCGGTCGAAGGGGAGCTCCAGCATCCGGATGGCGTTGCCCCGCAGCAGTTTGTACGTCACCTCGTCCGGCAGACCCGCCACATGCTCCTGGGCCACCGCCTTGGTGTGCGGCCAGGTCGAGTCGACGTGCGGGTAGTCCGTCTCGAAGGTCGCGTTGTCCACGCCCACGGTCTCGATCGCCTCGATGCCGTGCCGGTCGCGGAAGAAGCAGCAGAAGATCTGCCGGTAGTAGTACGTCGAGGGCGGCTCCGGGATCAGGTCCTTGACCCCGCCCCAGGCCCGGTGCTCCTCCCACACGTCGTCGGCGCGCTCCAGGGCGTACGGGATCCACCCCATCTGCCCCTCGCTGTAGGCGAGCTTCAGCCGCGGGAACTTCACCAGCACGCCGGAGAAGAGGAAGTCCATCATCGAGGCCATGGCGTTGTTGAAGCTGAGCGCGGCCTGCACGGCCGGGGGCGCGTCCGGGGACGCCGCCGGCATCTGCGACGACGAGCCGATGTGCATGTTGACGGCCGTGCCGGTCTCCTCGCAGGCGGCGAAGAACGGGTCCCAGTAGCCGGAGTGGATCGAGGGGAGCCCGAGATAGGTGGGGATCTCGCTGAAGGTCACCGCCCGCACCCCGCGGGCCGCGTTGCGCCGGATCTCCGCGACGGCCAGGTCCACGTCCCACAGCGGGATCAGGCACAGCGGGATCAGACGGCCGCCGCTGTCCCCGCACCACTCCTCGACCATCCAGTCGTTGTAGGCGCGCACACAGGCGAGTCCGACCTCCTTGTCCCGGGCCTCGGCGAAGGTCTGACCGCAGAAGCGCGGGAAGGTCGGGAAGCACAGCGAGGCCTCGACGTGGTTGAGGTCCATGTCCGCCAGCCGGGCCTTCGGGTCCCAGCAGCCGCGGCGCATCTGCTCTCGGGTGATGCCGTCGAGGGTCATCTCGTCGCGGGAGAAGCCGACGGCCGCGATGATGCGCTTGTACGGGAAGATCTCGCCCTCGTACTCCCACCAGTCGGTCGGCTGGCCGTCCGGGTCGGTGGTGAAGCGGTACTTCCCGCCGACGTACGCCAGGTCCCCGATCCCGGCGGTGAAGGGCTTCGGCCCCTTGTCCCGGTACCGGCTCGGCAGCCAGGTCTCGAACAGGTGCGCGGGCTCGATCACGTGGTCGTCCACGCTGATGACCCTGGGCAGTTCCGCGGTGCCGCCGTCCTTGCCGACCATGACCAACCCCTCACTGCCCCACCAACGAATCTGACGGTCCGTCAGTTCAAGTTAGGTGGTGCTCACCTCGACCGCAAGGGGCAGCCCGGCGGTTCCCTCCGGCCGCCCCCGCGGACCCCGTCAGGTGTTCCAGGTCTCGTCGTACGGGTCGTGCGGCACCGGCACCGGCTTCGCCGCGATGACCTCGATGAACGGGATCGGGCCGCCGTTGACGGGGTCCTTCGCCCGCCGGGCGGTGTAGGTGCCGGTGATCCGGAGCCAGGTGTCCGGCTGGAGGACCGGCGGGATGTGGCCGGTCAGGCCGACCTTGACCGGCTGGGCGTCCGCGGCGCAGCAGTTGAGGGCCATCCGGACCAGGTACGGGGTGCCGTCGCGGTCGAGGGCCACGAAGCCGGTGAGCTGGATCCGGCGGCCGGTGAGGGTACGGCCGTGGTCGTAGACCGCCCGGCCCGCGTAGTCGACCACGCCGAGGCGCAGCAGGCCGGCGGCGGGCAGCGGCGGATAGGCGAGCGGCTCCTGCAGGGCCGTACCCGTGCGGGTCGCGCTGTAGGAGCCGAGCGCGGGCGGGGCGACCAGGATGAGGGCCAGCAGGGGCAGGATCAGGAGCCACGAGATCCGGGGCTCGCGGTGGACGTGGCCGTGACCGTGGCCGTGGCCATCGACGTCACCGTCGCCGTGAGCGGCGTCGGCCGCGGGGGCTTCCTGCGGCGTTCCGGCCGCCACGGGCGCCTGCGCCGTCCCGGCGGTCGCGGCCGTCGCGGGCGCCTGCGCCGTCCCGGCGGTCGCGGGCGCCTTCGCCGCCTCCTCCGTCGCGGGCGCCTTCGCCCCGCGGCGCTCGTACCACGCGGTCGCCAGCGCCGCCGCGATCAGCACCGCGCCCGAGGCCAGCAGCAGCGGCTGGAGGCCCGCCTTGACGTAGCGCAGATAGAGGTCGGTCGTCCCGGCGTGCAGCAGGGCGGCGCCGAGCAGGAACATCACGGCTGCCTGGGCAAGGCGGTTCACAGGAGCACCGTCCCGGTCAGGACCGCCACGGTGATCGCGAGGACGAACGTGGCGGGGGCGAAGCGCAGGGCGAAGGCCCGGCCGAAGGTGCCGGCCTGCATGGCGAACAGTTTCAGGTCGATCATCGGGCCGACGACCAGGAACGCGAGCCGGGCCGTCAGCGAGAACTGGGAGAGCGAGGAGGCCACGAACGCGTCCGCCTCCGAGCAGATCGACAGCAGCACGGCGAGCACCGACAGGGCGAGGACCGCGAGCACCGGGTTGTCGGCCGCGGTCCGCAGCCAGCTCGCGGGCGCCACCGCCTTCAGGGTCGCCGCCGCCATCGCGCCCAGCACCAGGAAACCGCCCGCGTGCATCACGTCGTGGCGGACCGAACCCCAGAACGCGGCGCCCTTGCTCTCGCCGTCGTGCGGCGCGTGCGCGGGCAGCCGCAACAGGTCGGTACGGCCCAGGCGCTGCCACAGCCAGCCCATCACGCACGCCACCACCAGGCTCGCGACGAAGCGGGCCAGCACCATCTCGGGATCGCGGGGGAAGGCCACGGCGGTCGCGGTCAGCACGATCGGGTTGATGGCCGGGGCGGAGAGAAGGAAGGCCAGGGCCGCGGCGGGGGTGACGCCCCGGCGCACCAGCGCGCCCGCCACCGGCACCGACGCGCACTCGCAGCCCGGCAGCACCGCGCCCGCCATCCCCGCGACGGGCACCGCCAGCGCGGGACGGCTCGGCAGGGCGCGGGCGAAGAAGGAGGGCGGCACGAAGACGGCGATGGCCGCCGACAGCAGGACGCCGAGGACCAGGAAGGGCAGGGCCTGGACGACCACCGCCACGAACACCGTCGTCCAGCTCTGCATCACCGGCGCGGACAGCGCCCGGCGCAACGGGCCCTGGAACAGCACCAGCACCAGCAGGAGCATCGTCAGCACGAGGGTGGAGTCGAGCCGACGGCCCTCCCGCTGCGGCTCGCGGGGGCCTGCGTCGGGGCCCGGACCGGCAGCGGGACCGTCGTCGGCCCCCGGTGGGGCCGTGTCAGTGATCGCCACGGTCGGGCACCTCCGTCTTCCGCGCTCTCCGCGTGTTCCATATGTTCCGTGTGCTCCCCTTTCACTACGTGGCCGCGGGCAGCGGTGTTCAGGTCCCGTCTGGAACCATCCGTCCCGGTGAGGCAGTCTTCTCACTCGTGGCGAGCGTTCCGAATCAGGGTCTGCCGACGGACGTCGGCGCGCACATGGTGGTCTGCGGCGACGACGGGCTCGCGCACCGGCTCGCCGCCGAGCTGCGCGGGGTGTACGAGGAGCAGGTCACGCTCGTCGTCCCGCCCGCGCAGCGCACGACCCGGGCGCCCGCGGTCGAACGGGCCAGGGCGGTGTCGGCGGCGCTGCTCGACCGGGTGGTGAGCGCGGCGGTCAACCGGGCCTCGGGCAACGGCGGTGGCGGTGGCGGTGGCACCGGCAGTGAACCCGGCGGTCGCGAGCGGACGTTGACGGCGGACGAGCCGTCCGAGGTCGTGCTGGCCGAGGCCGGCGTGGCGCAGGCGGCCGCGCTGGCGCTGGTGTACGAGGACGACGAGACCAACATCCGCGCGGCCCTCACCGCCCGGCGGCTCAATCCCCGGCTGCGGCTCGTGCTGCGGCTGTACAACCGGCGGCTGGGGCAGCACATCCAGGAACTCCTCGACCAGACGGCCGCGTTGGCGGCCGGCGCGGACGGCACCGCGGGCCTGGGCGACGCCTCCACCGCGGTGCTGTCCGACGCCGACACCGCGGCGCCCGCGCTGGTGGCCTCCGCCGTCGCCGGCACCACCAAGGTCGTACAGACGGACGGGCTGTTGCTGCGCGCGGTGGACCGGCCGCCGCCGGGGCCCGGCCGGACGGCCGATCCCGGGCTGGCCACGCTCGCCCTGCTGTCCCCGACGCTCGACGACCCGTCGGGCGCGGACGGCTCCGAGATCGCCGGGGAGCACGAACCGCAGCTGCTGCCCGACGCGGCCGCGGTCCGCGCCGCCACCGGGCGCGGGACCGTCGTGCTGGAGCAGGTGTCGTACACCGTGCCGCCCGCGGCGGCGTCGGCCGGCCTCGGCAGGGGCGTCGTACCACCGTTCACCTCGCTGTTCTCGCGTCAGCTACGGCTGTCGCTGGCCGGGCTCGCGGGCTGCGTGCTGGCGCTGGCGGTGGCCCTGTGGCTGGTGACCGGGATCCATCCGCTGGGCGCGCTGTACCTCACGCTGCTGGACCTCTTCGCCATCGACGACCCGGCGATCGGGGCGTCCACCGAACGGCAGGTGCTGCAACTGCTGTCCGGACTGGTCGGGTTGCTGCTGCTGCCGGTGCTGCTGGCCGCGGTGCTGGAGGCCCTCGGCACGTTCCGCAGCGCGTCCGCGCTGCGCAAGCCGCCCCGCGGGATGGGCGGGCACGTGGTGCTCCTCGGACTCGGCAAGATCGGAACCCGGGTGCTGAGGCGGCTGCGGGAACTGAACATCCCCGTGGTGTGCGTGGAGAGCGGACCGGAGGCACGGGGACTGGCGCTGGCCCGGCGCCTTCGGGTGCCGGTGGTGCTGGGGGACGTCACCCAGGAGGGAGTCCTGGAGGCCGCCAAGATCCATCGGGCGAACGCCCTGCTCGCCGTGACGAGTTCGGACACCACGAACCTGGAGGCGGTGCTGTACGCGCGGGCCCTGCGGCCCGATCTGCGGGTGGTGCTGCGGCTGTACGACGACGACTTCTCGACCGCCGTGTTCCGGACCCTGCGGGCCGCGCATCCCCAGGCGCTCACCCGCAGCCGGAGCGTCTCCCATCTGGCGGCGCCCGCCTTCGCCGGGGCGATGCTGGGGCGGCAGATCCTGGGAGCGATCCCGGTGGAGCGGCGGGTGCTGCTGTTCGCGGCGGTGCGGGTGGGCGACCATTCGCAGCTGGCGGGGAGGACGGTGGCCGAGGCGTTCCGGGCGGGAGCCTGGCGGGTGCTGGCCCTGGACCCGACGGGCTCGTGCGTGCCGGCGGGGTCCGGGCCGGCCGGCGCCGGGCCGGCCTCGCAGACGGGTTCAAGAACAGGTGAGGCCCGCCAGGGTGAGTCGGGGCTGGTGTGGAACCTGCCCGACACCTATGTGCTGGGGGCCGAGGACCGGGTGGTGCTGGCGGCGACGCGACGGGGGATGGCGGAGCTGCTGGGACGGCGGACCCGCAGGCAGGGAGGGGTGTGACTGCCGGACGGGCCCGCCGCCGCGCGGTCGTCAGCCGCCGAGGTGTCTCTCCGCGAACTCCAGTTCCAGCCGTACCTGCTTGATCCGCTCGTCCACGACCAGCGAGCCGTGGCCCGCGTCGTAGCGGTACACCTCGTGCACCGCTGCGCGGCTCTCCAGGCGCTTGACGTAGTTCTCGATCTGGCGGATCGGGCAGCGCGGGTCGTTGACGCCCGCCGAGATGTAGACCGGGGCCTCGACCCGGTCGACGTAGGTGAGCGGGGAGGACGCCTCGAAGCGGTCCGGGACCTCCTCCGGGGTGCCGCCCAGCAGGGTGCGGTCCATCGCCTTCAGGGCCTCCATCTCGTCGTGGTAGGCCGTGACGTAGTCGGCGACCGGGACCACGGCGATGCCCAGGGTCCAGGCGTCCGGCTGGACGCCGAGGCCCAGCAGGGTGAGGTAGCCGCCCCAGGAGCCGCCGGTGAGGATCAGCCGGGAGGGGTCGGCGAGGCCGGAGCCGATCGCCCAGTCGCGGACGGCGGCGATGTCCTCCAGCTCGATCAGGCCGACGCGGTGCTTGAGGGCGTCCGTCCAGGCCCGGCCGTAGCCGGTCGAGCCGCGGTAGTTGACCCGGACCACCGCGTACCCGTGGTCCACCCAGGCCGCCGGGGCCGCCGCGAAGGAGTCGCTGTCGTGCCAGGTCGGGCCGCCGTGGATGTCGAAGACCGTGGGCAGCGGGCCGGTGGCGCCCGCGGGCTTCTGGACCAGGGCGTGGATGCGGCCGCCCGGTCCCTCCACCCAGACGTCCTCGACCGGAACCGAGCCCGGGGACTTCAGGCCCGGCGGGTCCAGGACCACCCCGCCGCTCGTCGAGCGGACGGTGGACGGCTCGGCCGACGACGACCACAGGTACTCCACCGTGCCGTCCGGGCGGGCCGTCGCCCCGGAGACCGTGCCGGGCGGCGTGGGGATCCGCTCCAGCGCGCCGGTGGCGAGGTCGTAGCGGAAGAGTTCGCTGCGGGCCTCGAAGCCGTGCGCGATCAGCAGCCCGCTGCCGTCCGGGTACCACTCGGCGCTCACGTCGCCCGGCAGGTCCAGCATCAGGTCGCTCTGGGCGCCGGACGCCACGTCCCACACCAGCGGCTCCCAGCGGCCGCGCCGCTGGTGGCCGATGAGCAGCCGGGTGTCGCCGTCCACCGGGGCGAAGCCGAGTACCTCCAGGCCCAGTTCCCGGGTGCCGCCCTCGGTGTCGTCCAGTTCGGCGACCGCCGTGCCGTCGGGGCGCAGCACCCGCAGCGCCGAGTGCATCGCGTCGCCGTGCTCGGTGTGCTCGACGGCGATCAGCGAGCCGTCGTGCGAGAGGTCGCCGACACCCGCCGACTCGCGGTGCCGGTAGATCTCCACCGGGGGCTCGCCCACCCGGGCGAGGTGCAGGGTCGTGCCGTCGTCGTCCGTGGAGCGGCCGACGACGGCCGTGCGGCCGTCCCTGCCCAGGGCCAGGCCCGCCGGGTACGACGGGTCCAGGCCGGGCGCGGCGAGCTCGTCCTCGCCGCCCTCGAAGGGCTGGCGGCGCCAGACGCCGAACTCGTCGCCGTCCTTGTCGTCGAACCACCAGATCCAGGCGCCGTCCGGGGAGAGCACGCCGTCGGTCGTGCCGTTCGGCCGGTCCGTGACCTGACGCTGCTCGTCCGTCGAACGGTCCCAGGCGTACAGCTCATACGTCCCGGTCGCGTTCGACACGAACAAGGAGCGGTGCGGTGCGTCCTCCGCCCAGTCGGGCAGCGACACCCGCGGCGCCCGGAAGCGCTTCTCCCAGTCCGGCATCTCCTCGCGCTGTACCTGCTGATCCGGCGAGACGGACCCGTTGCTCTCAGTCATGGCCCCATACTGCCCGTCCCGCGCGCCGATCGACCGGTGAGGCCCCCAGGCTGTGGACAACTTCAGGCAGTCCCTTACCGTTCCGCTTTCCTTCTCTTACCTTCCCCCCGCCTGGAGGCCGGCCGCTCCCCCGCCGACCGGCCGCGCGCGGGCGCCCCGTACCGTGGTCGGTGTGTACCGGTTCCTGCTGACGCCCCGCTGGTGGGGGATCAACCTCTTCGTCCTGCTGGCCATCCCCTTCTGCGTCTTCATGGGCTCCTGGCAGCTGAGCCGGTTCGAGTCCCGCGTGGCCGACCACCGCGAGGCGGGCGCGCAGGCCACGGCCGACCGCGCGAAGGCGGCCCGGCCGCTGGCCGAGCTGCTGCCCGTGGACAAGGAGACGTCCGGCGACCGGGTCACCGCGACCGGCCGGTACGGCAGGCAGCTGCTGGTCCCCGGCCGTGAGCTGGACGGCCACGACGGCTTCTACGTGCTGACGCTGCTGCGCACGGACGACGGCAAGGCCCTGCCCGTCGTCCGCGGCTGGCTGCCGGGCAGTGCCGACCCGGCGAAGGCCCCGGCCCCGCCGGCCGGCGAGGTCACCGTCACCGGCGCGCTCCAGGCCTCCGAGACCCCGGGGGACAACGGCGTCAGCGCGCGCGGCGGACTGCCGGCCGGGCAGACGGCGGCGATCAGCGCGGCGTCCCTGGTGAACCTCGTGCCGTACGACGTGTACGACGCCTGGGTCACGCTGGACCGGGGGGACTCGGGGATGAAGGCCGTGCCCGCGGCCGCCGCGGCGGACACCGGGCTGGATCTGAAGGCGTTCCAGAACCTCGGCTACACCGGCGAGTGGTTCGTGTTCGCCGGCTTCGTGGTCTTCATGTGGTTCCGGCTGCTGCGCCGCGAGGTGGAGTTCGCGCGGGACGCGGAGCTGGGGCTGCTGCCCGAGGGGGAGCAGCCGGCGGTCGTCTGACCGGGCCGCCGCCGAGGAGTTCCCCGACGGCCCCGTCGTCACCGGATCCCGCGCCGGGACCGCCCGGCCCTGGACGGCACCGGATCCCGCGTCCGGGACCGTCGTCGTGGCCGTCGCCGTTACGACGCCGCCAGCACGCCCGTCCGGTAGACCGTGCCCGCGCAGGCGTTGGACACCGTCACCGAAGCCGTCGGCGAGCCCGTCTCCGGGGTGTACGAGACGACCACACTGCCGTCGGCCGTGCCGTCCGCCCGGATCGTCTGGGCGACCGTACCGGTGTCGCCGCCGGTGGTGGAGCCCGACGCGGCGCTCGCTCCGCTCGGGCTCGGGCTCGGGGCGGGGGTGGTGCCGCCGCTGTCGGTGCCGCTGCCCGCGCCGGTGGTGGGACAGGTCGCGGAGGGCACCCAGGCGAACTTCACCTCGTAGGCGGAGCCGGGCGCGATGGTGAGCTGGGGGACGTAGAGCGACGGGTCGGGCAGCCCGGCCGCCGCGTCGCCCGCGGCATGTTCCACGACGGTGATCCTGGTGACGTCCGCGGCCCCCTGGGCGAGGGTGGCGAAGGTGCCGGGCCCGCCGACCGTGCAGCCCTTGGTGGAGACGTTGGCGATCCGGTAGGTGCCGTAGACGACGCCGGCCGAGTCGGGGACGTCGGCGGTCGCGCTGCTGGAGCCGAGCTGGTCGGCCGTGCAGGCGGGGACGCTCTGCGTATCGGTGGCCGAGGGGTCGGCGGACGCGGTGGCGGTGCCGGGGTCCTTGCTCTGGCCGGTGTTCTCGGTGCCGGCCTGGCCGGTGCCGGAGGTCTTGCCGCCGGCCCCGCCGGAGATGCTGGAGCCGCCGTCCGGGCCCTTGCCCGAGGTGGCGCCCTGCGCCTGGGAGCTGTCGGCCGCGATCGACGGGTCGGCGTCGGAACCGCCGGAGTAGGAGACGTGCAGCAGGGCCGGGATGGCGGTGCCGACGAAGAGGGCGGCGGCCGCCATGCCGACGGCTGCCTGCCGCTTGCGCGCCCTGCGGGCCGGTACCGCGCGCCGCAGGTGGTCCAGCGTGCCGTCGCGCGGCTCGATGTCCCGGACGGCTTCGTGCAGCAGGCTGCGGAGCGCCAGCTCGCCCGAGTCGAGCCCGGCCGGGCTCTTTTCGTCAGGGCTGTGGTTCACGGTTCCGTTCCCAGCGTGCGATTGCTTCGATCCTTGTTCGTGCGGCGACGTCATCGGCTCGTGCCACGCGTACGGCTCGTGCCGCTCATGGGAGTCCCTGCCCTCGGCTTCTTCCCTCACGCCGTCGCCTCCATGGCGACGCGCAGGGCCGCGATGCCACGGGACCCGTACGCCTTCACCGAACCCAGCGATATGCCGAGCGCCTCGGCGACCTGGGCCTCGGTCATGTCCGCGAAGTAGCGCAGCACCAGGACCTCGCGCTGACGGCGCTGGAGGCCCTTCATCGCCTTGATCAGGGAGTCGCGCTCGAGCTGGTCGTAGGCCCCTTCCTCGGCGCTCGCCATGTCCGGCATCGGCTTGGAGAGCAGCTTGAGGCCGAGGATGCGCCGGCGCAGCGCGGAGCGGGAGAGGTTGACGACCGTCTGACGCAGATAGGCGAGGGTCTTCTCCGGATCGCGCACGCGCTTGCGGGCCGAGTGGACGCGGATGAACGCCTCCTGGACGACGTCCTCGCAGGAGGCGGTGTCGTCGAGCAGGAGCGCCGCGAGTCCGAGCAGCGAGCGGTAGTGGGTGCGGTAGGTCTCGGTGAGGTGGTCGACGGTGGTGCCGGCCGCCACGGAGTCGTCGGCGCCGTCGCGCTGGCTCGGGATGCGGGTGGGCCGCGCTGCGGGCACGGGAGAGATCACCGGCATGCCGCCGGGCATGCGCGGCGGTCGGGGCGGGCGCAGCACGATGCTGCGGGGCGCCGCTGTGAGTTCGAGTACCTCTGCCACGCCAGTTGGACACGCTTCCCCCGGTGAGGGTTGTACGTGCCGGGCGTCACTTTTGCGTCGGCCCTGCCGGCCGACGGTCTCGCGTCAGGCAGCACAACGAACGTTGCCTCGATTGCCCTCATGCGTCCCGCTCTTCCCCTATGTCCATACGCGGGCGTCCCCACTCCCGCGCCACGGTGTCCCCACGCCTGGATCACACACGCCCCCACACCCGGAAGGGCGACCGCAAAGACGCTCCCCGCCCTCGGCGCGGTTGCGGAGAACGGGGAGAAAATCTTCGGTCGTGCGGGCCTCATGATTCCAGTGGTCCGGACCACTGGTCCACCCCACTCGCCTCACACGTACCGCACACGCGACACATGGATAGTACAAAGAAGAAGGCCGCCGCCAGGCATTTTTCCCCGGCGGCCGACAGGCTCGGCCGCGACCGACGGGCTCAGCCGAGCTCGGCCGCCACCAGTTCGGCGATCTGCGCGGTGTTGAGCGCGGCGCCCTTGCGCAGGTTGTCCCCGCACACGAACAGTTCCAGCGCGGTGGGGTCGTCCAGCGACCGGCGCACCCGGCCGACCCAGGTCGGATCCGTGCCGACCACGTCGGCGGGCGTCGGGAACTCGCCGGCGCCCGGGTCGTCGTACAGGACGACCCCGGGTGCTGTGGCGAGGATCTCGCGGGCCCGCCCGACGGTCACCTCGCGCTCGAAGCGGGCGTGCACGGTGAGCGAGTGCGTGGTCACCACCGGGACCTGTACGCACGTCACCGCCACGGGCAGCTCCGGCAGTCCGAGGATCCTGCGGGACTCGTCCCGCACCTTCATCTCCTCCGACGACCAGCCGTCCGCGCGCAGCGAGCCGACCCACGGCACGACGTTGAGGGCCACCGGTTCGGGGAAGGGGCCGGTGTCGTCCCCGACGGCCCGGCGCACGTCACCGGGGCCGGACCCCAGCTCGGTGCCGACGACCAGGGAGAGCTGCCGCCGCAGGGTCTCGACGCCCGCCCGGCCGGCGCCGCTCACCGCCTGGTACGAGGAGACGGCCAGCGCGCGCAGCCCGAACTCGGCGTGCAGCGCGCCCAGCGCCACGATCATGGACAGGGTCGTGCAGTTCGGGCTGGCGACGATCCCGCGCGGCCGCACCCGCGCCCGGTGCGCGTTGACCTCGGGCACCACGAGCGGCACCTCGGGATCCATCCGGAAGGCGGCGGAGTTGTCCACGACCACCACGCCCCTGGCGGCGGCGATCGGGGCCCAGTGCGCGGCGACCTCGTCGGGCACGTCGAACATGGCGACGTCGATCCCGTCGAAGGCCTCCTCCGACAGGGCCACCACCTCGACCTGCTCACCGCGCACGGCCAGCTTGCGGCCGGCCGAGCGCGGCGAGGCGATCAGACGGATCTCGCCCCAGATGTCCGCGTGCTGGGACAGGATCTGGAGCATGACGGTGCCGACGGCGCCGGTCGCTCCCACGACCGCCAGCGCCGGCCGTCCGGAGCGACCGGTTGCGGTCATCAGCGGCCGGTGCCTCCGTAGACGACGGCCTCGTCGCTGTCGGAGTCCAGACCGAAGGCGGTGTGCACCGCGCGGACGGCCTCCGGCACGTCGTCGGCGCGCGTGACGACCGAGATGCGGATCTCGGAGGTGGAGATCAGCTCGATGTTCACCCCCGCGTCGGACAGCGCCTCGAAGAAGGACGCCGTGACACCCGGGTTGGTCTTCATCCCCGCGCCGACGAGAGAGATCTTGCCGATCTGGTCGTCGTAGCGCAGCGAGTCGAAGCCGATGCCCGACCGGTTGCGCTCCAGGGCGTCGATGGCCTTGCGGCCCTCGGTCTTCGGCAGGGTGAAGGAGATGTCCGTCAGGCCGGTGGCGGCGGCGGACACGTTCTGCACGACCATGTCGATGTTGACCTGGGCGTCGGCGATGGTGCGGAAGATCGCGGCGGCCTCGCCCGGCTTGTCCGGTACCCCGACGACCGTGATCTTGGCCTCGGAGGTGTCGTGCGCGACACCGGAGATGATGGCCTGCTCCACCTTCTTGTCCCCTTGCTTCGGCTCGTTGCTGACCCAGGTGCCCTGAAGTCCCGAGAAGGACGAGCGCACATGGATCGGGATGTTGTAGCGGCGGGCGTACTCCACACAGCGGTGGAGCAGCACCTTGGAGCCGGACGCGGCGAGCTCCAGCATGTCCTCGAAGGAGATCCAGTCGATCTTCTTCGCCTTCTTCACCACCCGCGGGTCGGCGGTGAACACGCCGTCGACGTCGGTGTAGATCTCGCAGACCTCGGCGTCGAGGGCGGCGGCCAGGGCCACGGCCGTGGTGTCGGAACCACCGCGACCGAGCGTGGTGATGTCCTTCTTGTCCTGGCTGACACCCTGGAAGCCGGCGACGATGGCGATGTTGCCCTCGTCCAGCGCGGTGCGGATCCGGCCCGGCGTGACGTCGATGATCCGGGCTTTGTTGTGGACCGAGTCGGTGATGACGCCTGCCTGGCTGCCGGTGAACGACTGGGCCTCGTGGCCCAGGTTTTTGATCGCCATGGCCAGCAGTGCCATGGAGATACGCTCTCCGGCGGTCAGCAGCATGTCGAACTCACGCCCGGCAGGCATCGGGGATACCTGCTCGGCGAGATCGATCAGCTCGTCCGTCGTGTCGCCCATCGCGGAAACGACGACGACCACCTGGTGGCCGTTCTTCTTCGCTTCCACGATTCGCTTGGCGACGCGCTTGATGCCCTCGGCATCGGCTACGGAGGAGCCTCCGTACTTCTGCACGACAAGGCCCACGTGCGCTCCTCGCTCAGTTTTGTCTGATTTCCCGCACATACGCCGGTGTACTGCGGGTCGGCTCAGTCTAACGAGCGCCCGAATTTCACCTCCGCGGTATCGCATGGTGAGATGTCCGGCCGCTCGCTCGTACCCGGGGACTCCCTGCCCGCTGACACCCGTGACACACCGGCGCGGGACTGTGATCCGGCTTGCAGAGACGTCCGGGCACCCGCCCGGGCAGGAGCCGGGATCCCGGGGCCGGGGACCCCGCCCCGACGCCCTAGGAGACCGGTCCGAGCCCGAGCGGGCCCGCGATCTCCTCCGCCATGACCCGGCCGGCCTCGATCTCCAGCGCGTCGTCGCTCACGTCCATGTCCGTGTCCAGACCGTCCAGCTCCTCCAGGGGCTGGTCCAGCCGGATGTGGGCCAGCAGCGAGTGCAGCGCCCTGAGCGTCGCCGAGGCCGTCGAGCCCCAGTTGGAGAAGTAGGAGAACTGCCACCACCAGAGGGCCTCCGTGGTGCGGCCCGCGCGGTAGTGGGCCATGCCGTGGCGCAGGTCGGTGATGACGTTCGCGAGGTCGTCGGAGATCCGGGCGGGGACCGGCGCCTTGCGGGGCTCGTAGGGGTCGAAGACCTCCGAGTAGACGTCGATCGGGTCCAGCAGCCGGGCCAGGTTCTCGCGCAGGTCGTCCACGTCCGGCTCCGGGCCCGAGTCGGGCTCGTAGCGCTCGTCGGGGACGATGTCCTCGTGCGCGCCGAGCCGGCCGCCCGCCAGCAGCAGCTGGGAGACCTCCAGCAGGAGGAAGGGCACGGTCGAGCCCGGTTCGTCGCCCTTCGCGACCTCGGTGACGGCTACCAGGAAGCTCTCGATCTGGTCCGCGATCTGGACCGCGAAGTCGTCCGGGCTCGGTTCGATCGCGTGCAGCGTGGCGTCAGACATCTAGGAGTCGTCTCCCCTCGAAGGCGCGGCCGAGGGTGACCTCGTCCGCGTATTCCAGGTCGCCACCCACCGGGAGGCCGCTGGCCAGGCGGGTGACCTTCAGGCCCATGGGCTTGATCATGCGGGCGAGATACGTCGCTGTCGCCTCGCCCTCGAGATTCGGGTCCGTGGCCAGGATCAGCTCGGTCACCGCGCCGTCGGCCAGGCGGGCCAGGAGTTCCCGTATCCGCAGGTCGTCCGGGCCCACGCCCTCGATCGGGCTGATCGCGCCGCCCAGGACGTGGTAGCGGCCGCGGAACTCACGGGTGCGCTCGATGGCCACGACGTCCTTGGGCTCCTCGACGACACAGATGACGGTGGCGTCGCGGCGGGTGTCGCGGCAGATCCCGCACAACTCCTCCTGCGCCACGTTGCCGCAGGTCGCGCAGAACCTGACCTTCGCCTTCACTTCGAGGAGAGCGTGCGCGAGCCGGCGGACGTCCGTCGGCTCCGCCTGGAGGATGTGGAAGGCGATCCGCTGCGCGCTCTTGGGACCGACGCCGGGGAGCCGCCCCAGCTCGTCGATGAGGTCCTGGACCACGCCTTCGTACAACGGACTGCCCTTCCTGGTTCTTCGAGGACTTTCAGTACGTACCGTAGTTGGCCGTCGCCCGTTCGAGGAAGGCGGTACGGGCCCGACTCGGTTCGAACGTCAGAACGGCAGGCCGGGGATGCCGCTGCCGCCGCCCAGCCCCTGGGCCAGCGGGCCGAGCTTCTGCTGCTGAAGGGTCTGCGCGTTCTCGTTGGCCGCCTGGACGGCCGCGACGACCAGGTCGGCGAGGGTCTCGGTGTCGTCCGGGTCCACCGCCTTCGGATCGATCTTCAGGGCGCGCAGCTCGCCGGATCCGGTCACGGTCGCCCGCACCAGGCCGCCGCCCGACTGGCCGTCGACCTCCGTCCGCGCCAGTTCCTCCTGCGCCCGCGCCAGGTCCTGCTGCATCTTCTGGGCCTGCTGGAGCAGTTGCTGCATATTGGGCTGGCCACCACCGGGAATCACGATCAGCTCCTGGTTTCGTACGGCTGTCCGGGCGAGGTTCTCCCCGCCTGGCACGAGCCTACGTGGTCCAGGCAGGCATCGCCCCAGCACTCTTTCGAGTGACACGATTGTCCGTCCTATACCTGATCAAGCCCCTCTTCCAGGCGGAAAAGCATGGAAACCGGCCTCTTCGCCACCCATTGGGCGGTAGGAAGGATGCGACGCATCAGCACCAGACGTCACGGTGGCGCGATGTGAGGATGTCAGTACGTTACGGAACGTGATCGGACGGGATCAGTAGGGAGTGCCTGGTGGGCCAGCCGGAGATGCAGCCCGAGGGTCCGCCTCAGGACGGGCGGGGCGAGGGCCCGGCCGGGCTGCGGCCGGGCGATCTGACCGGGCGGGCGTTCCCGCACGGCGACTGGGGCGAGCCCGCCGCGCGGCTGGACGAGCTGTACCGGTGGGTGGAGCGCGGGGCGCTGGAGACCGCGGCCTGGTACCTGTCCGACCGGGTGGGCAAGCGGCGGGCCGCGTGGGGCCTGCGCGCCGGTGCCGCGGCCGGGGCGGTCTCGGGGGCCGCGCTGCCCTTCCTGGACTTCACCGGGGTCGTCGACGGCGCGGCGCCCTGGGGGTATCTCGCGCTGCTGCTGGCGGGGGCGTGCGTGGGCGTCGACCGGTTCTTCGGGGTGACGTCGGGATGGATAAGGGACGTCGCGACCGCGCAGGCGGTCCAGCGGCGGCTCCAGCTGCTCCAGTTCGACTGGGCCTCGGAGAGCGTGCGGGAGGTGCTGGGACCGGCTGAGGGCACCGCCGGCGAGGCCGCCGAACGCTGTCTGGGCGTGCTGCGCAGGTTCTCGGAGGACGTGACCGAGCTGGTGCGTACGGAGACCGCCGACTGGATGGTGGAGTTCCGTACCGGGTCGGCGCCGCTGGCCATCCAGTCGGCGACGGCCTCCGTGCCCCGGCAGGACAACGGGTCCGGACCGGGCCGCTTCCCCCTGCCGCCGGGCCCGACCCGGCCGAACATGCCCCGGCAGCGCCCGCCCGAGCCGCGCTGAACCGGCGGCCGGGGCAGGCGCGTGCGCGGGCGGCCTACGCGCAGAGTTTCATGCCCTCCGGCGTCCAGCACGGGATGTGCCCGTACGTGCGGATCACGTCCTGGCCGTTGCCGCGCGAGAGATAGGTCAGGAAGCTCGACGCCAGCGAGTCGGCCGGGGGCCGGCCGTAGGTGTACGCGTACTCGATCTCCCGGTAGGGGTAGGCGCTCGTGCCGTGCTCGATGGCGTCGACGGACGGCGGGCCGGCGTCGAGGTCCACATGGTGCAGGCCCGGTGCGCGGTCGGCCGCGTTGAGCTCGCTGTAGCCGATCGCGCCGGGCAGGTCGGCGACCGTCGACAGCACCTGGTCCGTCGAGTCCAGCTCGCAGCGGATCACCGGGGCCGTCCGGTCGTCCTTGTGGACGCAGTCGACGGAGGAGTTCGCGATCTCGCCCCGGCCGCCCAGCACCCGGCGCTGGAAGACCTGCCGGGTCCCGGAGTCGGCGTCCCGGCTGACCATGCGCACGGCCAGGTCCGGCCCGCCGAGCTGGCGCCAGTTTGTGATCTCGCCGCGGTAAAGACGCCGTACGTCCCGCGTCGACAGGTTCCTCAGCGGGACGTCGTCGTTGACGACGAGCGCGAAGACCGAGACCGCGATCCGGTTCTCCCGCAGCTCGGGCATGTCGCCGGGCTTGGGCCCGTCGGAGAGGGCGATCAGGGACGGCGTGCCCTTGCTGTCCTCGCCGGCCGCCGCCAGGTCCCGGATGCCCGCCGTCGAACCGTGCGCGTCGACCACCACCGTCGCCCCCTCGCACTCCTGCTGGTACTTCTGCGCGACCTCCTTCAGCACCGGGGCGAAGGCCGTCGAGCCGGTGACCGTCAGGGTGCCGTGCGCGCAGCCGATGGGCGGCGGGGTCCCGTCGCCGGACACAACGATGCCCGCGAGGGTCAGCACGCTGAGCGTGAGCATGATGCTGATCGTCCGGGCCGCGCGGCTGAACAGTGGCGGCTTCTCGTCCGGGGTCGCGCTGCGGTTGGGGTGCACCTCCCCGTCGCGGATGCCGCCGCTGAGCCGGATCTCGCAGCCCACGTCGCCGCCGGAGAGCAGCACGAGCAGCTTGAAATGGTCGCCGCGGTTGAGCGGGACGCGCGGGATGCGCAGGGTGTTGCCCTCGTAGCCGAGCCCGGCGGCCGGGGTGAAGTGGTCCATGAGGTGGTCGGTCCCGGACGGCTGGGTGACCGAGACACCCCGGATGGTGCGCTCGGTGAACACCGCGGTCAGGCCGTGGAGCTCACGTCCGGTGTAGTCGTTGTCGGCGATGCTCTGCGAACCGTCGTTCTCTATCCGCAGCAGGACGAGCGTGGCGTCCGTCATCCCCGGGGCCTCGTCGAACAGGCCCAGCCGTCGGTTGGCCCGGCCCGATCTGACGTCGTCGCCGATCGGGTTGTCCATCTGCACGCGGTAGCCGATCCGCTTGCGACGCGGCACCCGGCGCTCGTACCAGACCATGACGCCCGACGCGACGATGCCGAGGACCGCCGTCCCCACGGCCACGACGTTCTCTGCGCTCAGCCACTCCACCGTGGGTGCCCCCGCTGCCCCGAGCCGAAATCGTGCGGTCACCGTAAGGCCGCGCGAAGGGGCATTCCAGGCCACGCCCGCGAAGTTCGCCGTACGTTCAACTACGCCTGCGGTACAGGGCACTTGCTCACCCTCTGACGTACGTCAGCGACTCCCCCGTGCTGGTGTTCACGCGTTCCAGGCCGCCGCTCGGCAGCAGGCTGATCTCGGTCGCCGCACCCGGCGAGCAGGACGCACGCGGCTCGCCGGACGTCACGGTGGACGGACCGATCTCCAACGGGCCGTCCGCGCCCGGCTTCCGGGTCAGGTGCGCCGTGAACTCGCAGTGGTACGTGCCCTGTCCGGCGGGTCCTTCGGCGACCAGCGTGAGGACCGCCTCGCCCACCCGGCCCTGCCGGATGGTCAGCCGACGGGTGTTCGGGCCGGCGGCACTGTCGATCGTCGCGGCCCAGGTGCCGAGGTACTCCTCGGGAACGGCTCCGCCGGCGGCCGGCGCGGAGGCCGGCCCCGAACCCGACGGGCGGCTCCCGGACGGGCCGGGGGTCGTGGGGCGCGCCGAGGCGGGGGCGGTGGTCGGCGCGGCGGTGGGGCCGGTGCCGGGACGCCCGCCCCCGCTCATCAGGGCGAACACCGAGCCGCCCGCGGCCAGCGCGACGACCAGGGCGATCACGACGAGGAGAGCCGTGGAGCGGCCGTCGCGCGGCTGTGTCTCCTGAGGGCCGCCGGGCTGATGGAACACGGTCGCGCCGACGGGCGGGAGGCTGTACGAGGGGGTGGGACCGGGGTCGCCGTAGGGCTGGTACGGCCCGTGCGGTCCGGGTGCGCCGTGCCCGGGGTGGCCGTGGGCCGGGTGCTGCGCGGGGTGCTGTTGCGGGTGCTGGGGGTGGCCGTAGGCGGGGTGGACGGGGGCCGGAACCGACATGTCCGCCCGTTGTGCCGGGGCCGGGGCGGGCGGTCTCCCGGAGCCCTTGTCCGCGGGGGAGCCGCCGTCCGCGGCGGACGCGTGCTCGGGGGCGGCCTCCGGGGCGGAGGTGTGCCCGAAGCCGGTCTCCGGGGCGGGCGTGCGCCCGGGGACGGAGCTTTGGCCGGAGGCCGGTCCCTGGCCGGGAGCGGTTCCCCGCGCGGGGGTGGTCCCCTCGCCGGCCCCCTCTCCGGTTCCCTGCGCGGCGTCGGCCCCTTCCAGGGCCTCCGGGCTCCCCTGGCCTTCGCCGCCTCCGCCGCCTCCCCGGGCTTCCCCGCCGCCCGGCCGCGCCGCGTCCGCGGGGTTCTCCGTCTCCAGCAACCGCATCGCGTGCCGCCCGAGTTGGGCCACCAGCACCGCGGGCAGCCAGGGATCGCGGGAGCGGCCGCCCGCGACGGTGTCCTGCGCGCCCGTCCGCTCCAGGATCGTGGCGAGCGAGGGCCGGGCCGCCGGGTCCTTCCTCAGACAGGCGCGGACGAGTTCGGCGATGCCCTCGGGCACACCCGTCAGGTCGGGCTCCTCCTGGGCGATGCGGAACATCTGGGCGTGCACCCCGCTGTCCGCGGGCCCGAAGGGCAGGGCGCCGGTCGCGGCGTACGCGAGCAGCGAACCGAGGCAGAACACGTCGCACGCGGGCGTGACCCGGTCGCCGCGCACCTGCTCGGGGGCCATGAAGCCGGGTGATCCGACGAGCGAGCCGGTGCGGGTCAGCCCGCTCTCGGTCGGGGTCTCCAGGGCCCGCGCGATCCCGAAGTCGATGACCCGCGGACCGTCTATGGTCACCAGCACGTTGGACGGCTTGAGGTCGCGGTGGACGATCCCGGCCGCGTGGATGTCCCCGAGCGCCTGGGCGAGCCCGGCGGCGAGGACACGCACCGAACGCTCCGGCAGGGCCCCGTGGTCCTGCCCGACGACCCGCTGGAGGCTCGGCCCGGCGACATAACCCGTGGCCACCCACGGCACGGCGGCCTCGGTGTCCGAGTCCAGCACCGGTGCCGTCCAGTGGCCGCCGACCCGGCTCGCGGCCTGCACCTCCTGGCGGAACCTGGCCCGGAACACCTCCTGCTCGGCCAGTTCCCGGCGCACCAGCTTCACCGCGACGGTCCGCCCCCGGTCCGAGCGCGCCAGATACACCTGGCCCATCCCGCCGGCCCCGAGCCGCGCCAGCAGCCGGTACGCGCCGATCTGCGGCGGATCCCCGGGCCTCAGCTTCTCCATGACCGCGCCGCCTTCCCCCCACAGGTGAGCAATGCAGCGAGAATAATCCGGTCCCCGGGCGAGTCGTCCGGGGACCGTCTCCGGCAGGCCGTCGGCCCGCACCGGGCCCGGAGCCCGGCCCGGTAGCCGGTACACGTGGACAACCTGTCGCAAAAAGCGGTCGTCCGCAGACAGGACGCCGCTGTCGCCCGCGCGGGGCGGACATTTACGCTCGCCGGCATGACGCCTCAGACCGACCCCCAGGCCGGCGCCGCCGTGAAGGCCGCGGACCGCGCGCACGTCTTCCACTCCTGGTCCGCCCAGGAGCTCATCGACCCGCTCGCCGTCGCCGGCGCGCAGGGGTCGTACTTCTGGGACTACGACGGCAACCGCTATCTCGACCTCACCAGCGGACTCGTCTTCACGAACATCGGCTACCAGCACCCGAAGGTCGTCGCCGCGATCCAGGAACAGGCCGCGACCCTGTCCACGTTCGCGCCGGCCTTCGCCGTCGAGGCCCGCTCGGAGGCGGCCCGGCTGATCGCCGAGCGCACCCCCGGCGACCTGGACAAGATCTTCTTCACCAACGGCGGCGCCGACGCCGTGGAGCACGCCGTGCGCATGGCCCGGCTGCACACCGGCCGCCCCAAGGTGCTCTCGGCGTACCGCTCGTACCACGGCGGCACCCAGCAGGCGATCAACCTCACCGGCGACCCGCGCCGCTGGGCCTCCGACAGCGGCGCGGCCGGGGTCGTGCACTTCTGGGCGCCGTTCCTCTACCGCTCCCGCTTCTACGCCGAGACCGAGGAGCAGGAGTGCGCGCGGGCGCTGGAGCACCTGGAGACGACGATCGCCTTCGAGGGGCCCTCGACGATCGCCGCGATCATCCTGGAGAGCATTCCGGGCACGGCCGGGATCATGGTGCCGCCGCCGGGCTATCTGGCCGGGGTGCGCGAGCTCTGCGACAAGTACGGGATCGTCTTCGTCCTGGACGAGGTCATGTCCGGGTTCGGGCGCACCGGCGAGTGGTTCGCGGCCGACCTGTTCGGCGTGGTGCCGGACCTGATGACCTTCGCCAAGGGCGTGAACTCCGGTTACGTGCCGCTCGGCGGGGTCGCGATCAGCGGTGCGATCGCGGAGACCTTCGCCAGGCGGCCCTACCCCGGCGGTCTGACGTACTCCGGTCACCCGCTGGCCTGCGCGGCCGCCGTCGCGACGATCAACGTGATGGCCGAGGAGGGTGTCGTCGAGAACGCGGCGACGCTGGGCGAGTCCGTCGTCGGACCGGGGCTGCGGGAGCTGGCGCGGCGGCACCCGAGCGTCGGCGAGGTGCGCGGTGTCGGCATGTTCTGGGCGCTCGACCTGGTCAGGAACCGGGAGACCCGGGAGCCCCTGGTGCCGTACAACGCGGCCGGTGAGGCGAACGCGCCGATGGCCGCGTTCGGCGCCGCCGCGAAGAAGAACGGTGTGTGGCCCTTCGTCAACATGAACCGGACCCACTTCGTGCCGCCGTGCAACGCGAGCGAGGCGGAACTGAAGGAGGGTCTGGCCGCCCTGGACGCCGCGCTCTCGGTGGCCGACGAACACACGGAGTGACACCTGGTCCCCACGGTCGGGGAACCCGAACGCGTAAGGTGGCGTGCTCGTATACATGCACGAGCGCTGCGGACGAGCACGCCACCTGCCACGCGACGAGGGAGACCCCCTGACCATGCCCGGCCCCAGCGGCAACGGCGCCGTGACCCGCAGCACCCTGCGCCAGCAGCTCGCGGACGCGCTTCGTGACGAGGTGCTGGCCGGACGGTTGCAGCCGGGGCAGGAGTTCACGGTGAAGGAGATCGCCGACCAGTACGGGGTCTCCGCCACCCCGGTGCGCGAGGCACTGGTCGATCTCTCCGCGCAGGGCCTCCTGGAGGCCGACCAGCACCGCGGTTTCCGCGTCCACGAGTACTCGGTCGCGGACTTCCGGGGCATCGTCGAGGCCCGCGGTCTGGTCACCGAGGGCATGTTCCATGCGCTCGAATCCGGCCACAAACGGTTCCGGGACCTGTCGGACCCGCGGGTCGCCGCCGCCGTCGCGGCCGTCCGCCGCCGCGGCGAGGAGGCGCAGCGCGCCGCCGACGCCGGTGACCTGGCCGTGCTGATCGGCTACGACCTGCGGTTCTGGCGGGAGCTCAGCGCCCTGTTCGGCAACCCCTACCTCGTCGACTTCCTGAACCGGCTGCGCGTGCAGTCCTGGGTGTGCGCGGTGCAGCACCTGCGCCATCAGGGCGATCTGCGCGGTCGGCTGTGGTCCGGCCACACCCGGCTGGTCGACGCCCTGGCCCAGTACGACACCACCACCGCGCGGGCGATCGTCGAGGAGTACAACGCGCACTCCCTGGCCCTCATCGAGCGACAGGCGCACGGATGAGCGGCGCCGGGGGAGACCGCGTCGACCTGACCGTCGTCGTCCCCGCCTACAACGAGGAGCGGCGGCTCGGCCCCACCCTCGACGCGATCACCCGCCATCTGGACGAGCCCGAGGGCCGCTGGGGCGAGTGGGAGATCGTGGTCGCCGACGACGGCTCCACCGACGCCACCCGGGACGTCGTCACCGCCCGTCAGGACCCACGGGTCCAGCTGGTCGCGAGCCCGCACAACCGGGGCAAGGGCCACGCCCTGCGGATCGGCGTGGCCGCCTCGCGCGGCCGGCGCGTGCTGGTCACGGACGCCGACCTGGCGGCGCCGATCGAGGAGCTGGAGAAGCTCGACAAGGCACTCGGCGAGGGCAACGCGGCGGCCGTCGGCTCCCGTTCGGTGCCGGGCGCGACGATCGGGAGCCGCCAGCACCGGCTGCGCGAACTGCTGGGCCGCGCCGGGAACTTCCTGATACGCAGCGTCGCGGTCCCCGGGATACGCGACACCCAGTGCGGCTTCAAGCTGTTCGACGGCGACCGGGCTCGGGCCGCCTTCGCCGCCTCCCGCCTCGACGGCTGGGGCATAGACGTCGAGGTCCTCCAGTACTTCCGCCGCGCCGACTGGCCGCTCGCCGAGGTCCCGGTCAGCTGGTCCCACCAGTCCGGGTCGAAGGTGCGGCCCCTCGACTACGTCCGGGTCCTCGGCGAACTGGGCCGCCTCAAGTTCCGCGCCCTGCGCCCCGCCGACGCCTTCGCGGTCCTGCTCTTCCTGCTCATGGCGACGGCCCTGTACTCGGGCCGCTTCTTCGACCCGGCCCACCGCTACCTCCCGGACTCCCTCCAGGACCAGAACCAGTGGGAATGGTTCTTCGCGGTGACCGCCGACAGCGTCGCCCATCTGCGCAACCCGCTCTTCACCGACCTCCAGGGCTTCCCGAACGGCGTCAACCTCATGGCCAACACGGTCATGCTGGGCCTGTCGGTGCCGTTCGCCCCGCTCACCCTGCTGTTCGGTCCGGCGCTCGCGCTGAGCCTGTGCATGACCCTGGGCCTGGCCGCCACCGCGGCCGCCTGGTACTGGCTGATCGTGAAACGGGTCGTACGGCAGCGGGCGGCGGCCTTCCTCGGCGCCTCGCTGGCCGCCTTCGCGCCGCCGATGGTCAGCCACGCCAACGCCCACCCCAACTTTGTGATCCTGTTCATGATCCCGTTGATCGTCGACCGGGCGCTGCGGCTGTGCGCGGGCACCCGGGTGACCAGGGACGCCGTGGTCCTCGGCCTCATGACGGCCTACCAGGTCTTCCTCGGCGAGGAGCCGCTGCTGCTCGCGGCGGTCGGGATGCTGCTGTTCGCCGGCGCCTACGGGCTGCTGCGCCGGGACGTGGCGAAGGCGGCCCTGCGGCCGCTGCTGCGGGGCCTGCCGATCGCCGCCGCGGTCTGTCTGCCGATCATCTGCTACCCGCTGGCCTGGCAGTTCGCCGGACCGCAGAGCTATCAGAGCGTCCTGCACGGCACCGGCGCGGGCAACAGCCCGCTCGCCCTGCTCGCCTTCGCCGAACGCTCCCTGATCGCGGGCGACGCCGCACGCGCGAACGCCCTGTCGCTGAACCCGACCGAGCAGAACGCCTTCTACGGCTGGCCGTTGGTCCTGCTCGCCTTCGCGATCGTCGTACGGCTGTGGGAACGGGCCCTGGTCAAGGCGCTGGCGTTCACGGCGCTGGCGGCGGCCGTCCTGTCGATGGGCCCGAGGATCCGCGTCCCGCTCACCGAAACGGTCCTGCCGGGCCCCTGGGCCCTGCTGTCGGACAAGCCGTTGTTCGAGTCGGTCATCGAGGGCCGGTTCGCGATGGTCTGCGCCCCCGTCCTTGGCATGCTCCTGGCGCTCGCGATCGAACGGCTGGCCACGATCCGCCGGATCGGCACGGTCTACGCCGGGCTGCTGGCCGTCTCCCTCGCCCTGCTCCCGGTGATCCCCGCGCCGCTGAAGTCGACGGACCGGGTGGACGTCCCCGCCTTCATCACGGACGGCCTGTGGAAGTCGTACGTCCGCGACGGCGAGAGCCTGGTCCCGGTGCCGCTGCCCGACCCCGGCAACGCGGAGGCCCTGCACTGGCAGACGGCCGCAGGGCTCGGCTTCAAGCTGCCCGGCGGCTACTTCAACGGCCCCTACGGCGAGGACCGCATCGGCATCTACGGCGCCTCCCCGCGCGAGACCTCCGGCCTGCTGCGGGACATCCGCTACTCGGGCAAGGTCCCGGAGATCGGCAGCAACTGGAAGGCGCAGGCCGCGCGGGACTTCGCCTTCTGGAAGGCGGGCGCGCTCGTCCTCGCCCCGCAGCCCAACGACACCCAGCTGCGCCAGGCCCTGGAGAAGCTGGTCGGCCGACCCGGTAGGTGGACCGGCGGGGTGTGGGTATGGGACCTGCACAAGGGGAGCTGAACCTCCGCCGGACCGACTACTCTTCCCTTCCCTGACCGCCGTGCTACACGTTGAGCGAGGAGCTCTCTTTGGCCTGTGACCTGTGGCTGGTACCGCTCGTCGACGTCTTGTGCCACACGCCCGACAACCCGTTCGCCGAGGAACTCGCGCAGTACAACAAGGTGCTCGCCCAGGCCGGACTGCCGCCGGTGCCGGTGTACCAGTACATGCCGGGCCTGTCCGGCGAGGTCGCACCGGTGGCGGGCTTCGACTACGACGCCCTGCACTTCCTGCGCCGCGCCTACCTCCTCCAGGTGTGCGGACTGCCGGTGACACCGGTGGACGACCTGGGCGGCGACTACGAGCAGCTCCTGGAGATGTTCGAGGCGACGGCCCAGCAGTCGCACCTGGTCTGGCACTACGACCACGCGGGCGCCTACGTCCCGGTGGACTTCCCGCGCCCCCTGGCCGACGACGACCTCCTGGCCGGCGGCGGCCCGCTGGGCTCCTCTCAGTCCCTGCTGCGGGAACTGGAGCTGGTCGCCCCGGTGATCGGCATCGACGCGGCCAATCCGCCCCTCACCCCCGAACCCCCGCCCACCCCGACGGAGCTGGAGCAGCCCGCCGCCCCGGCGCCGTACGACCCCAGCCCCTTCGCCCGGGAACGGCACGTCTGGCTCGGCCTGCACGCGGCCGCGACCCGGAGCCTCGCGCAGGGGTCGATGATCGTCTTCAGCTGACGCGGCACCGGCCCGCACACGGACTGAGGGGCGCCCCGAAGGGCGCCCCTCAGCGGGTTCCAGGGACGGACCGGGCCCTGTGGACCGGCCGGTCCTAGAGGAACGAGTTGATCTCGATCGTCTCGGTCCGGCCCGGTCCCACGCCGATCGCGGAGATCGGGGCGCCGGACATCTCCTCCAGCGCCTTCACGTACGCCTGGGCGTTCTTCGGCAGGTCGGAGAACGACTTCGCCTTGGTGATGTCCTCGGACCAGCCGGGGAGCGTCTCGTAGACCGGCTTGGCGTGGTGGAAGTCGGTCTGCGAGTAGGGCAGTTCCTCGACGCGCTTGCCGTCGATCTCGTACGCGACGCAGACCGGGATCTCCTCCCAGCCGGTGAGGACGTCGAGCTTGGTGAGGAAGAAGTCGGTCAGGCCGTTCACGCGGGTCGCGTAGCGGGCGATGACCGCGTCGAACCAGCCGCAGCGACGGTCGCGGCCGGTGGTGACGCCGCGCTCGCCGCCGATCCGGCGCAGCGCCTCGCCGTCCGCGTCGAACAGCTCGGTCGGGAACGGGCCCGCGCCGACCCGGGTCGTGTAGGCCTTGAGGATGCCGATGACCCGGCTGATCTTCGTCGGACCCACGCCCGCGCCCGTGCAGGCGCCGCCCGCGGTCGGGTTGGACGAGGTGACGAAGGGGTAGGTGCCGTGGTCGATGTCCAGCAGCGTGCCCTGGCCGCCCTCGAAGAGGACCACCTTGTCGTCCTCGAGCGCCTGGTTGAGGACGAGGACGGTGTCGGCGACGTACGGCTGGAGCTTGTCCGCGTAGCCCAGCAGCTCCTCGACCACCTGGTCGACGGCGATCGCGCGGCGGTTGTAGAGCTTGGTGAGGACCTGGTTCTTGACGTCCAGGGCCGCCTCGACCTTCTGGGTCAGGATCGACTCGTCGTACAGGTCCTGCACCCGGATGCCCACGCGGTTGATCTTGTCCGCGTAGGTCGGACCGATACCGCGACCGGTCGTGCCGATCTTCCGCTTCCCCAGGAAGCGTTCCGTC
This sequence comes from Streptomyces sp. NPDC001443, assembly GCF_053597355.1. Classification (NCBI taxonomy): domain Bacteria; kingdom Bacillati; phylum Actinomycetota; class Actinomycetes; order Kitasatosporales; family Streptomycetaceae; genus Streptomyces; species Streptomyces sp. NPDC001443. Next base: position 275,773 of record NZ_JBSFIA010000002.1, on the reverse strand, counting down.
ACCTTGTCGACGGTGACGTTGTAAGGCGTGATGATGTGAGCGTTTCCGCTGATCAGAAGCTTGGACGTGTCGACGCCGCGCTCGTTCAGACCGCTCAGCTCGGAGAGCAGGACCGACGGGTCGACCACGACACCGTTACCGATGACGGGGATGCACCCCGGGGACAGGATTCCGGAAGGGAGAAGGTGAAGGGCATACTTCTGGTCGCCCACGACCACCGTGTGGCCGGCGTTGTTGCCGCCCTGGTAGCGCACCACATAATCAACGGATCCGCCCAGCAGGTCCGTCGCCTTTCCCTTGCCTTCGTCACCCCACTGAGCACCGAGCAGCACAAGTGCGGGCACGCGCGTACACCCCTTCCGGGCGGGGCATGTCCAAGGTCAGGGGCGTACGCGGCACGCCTGTGTGCCTTGTACAACCGGCGACCTTCGTCGGCCGCCTGCGGCCGTCGTCGGCCGCCAACCCGTCGACCCGGATGCCCCGGATATAGACGAAGCCCCTGGCGCAATAGCGCAAGGGGCTCTTGCACAAAGATGCTACCCGAGGAAGCGAGGCAGGACCGAGGTGGCGACTTCCGACCCGTTGCTGGTGGTCATCGACCCGGTCGCCCGGCAGACGGACGGCGAGGCCGTACGGATCGCGAAAGACGTGCTCAGCGCGGGTGCGGCGACGAAGGTCTGTCTGCCGGACGGACCCGAGGAGTTCGCCCGCGCGCTGGCCCGTCGCGGGTCCCGCCGGCCGGTCGTCGTCGGCGACGACGGCGCCCTCGTCCGGGCGGTGTCCCTTTTGCACCGGCAGCGGGAGCTGGCCGGATGCGTGCTGTCGATGGTGCCGGTGGGCAGCGCGCTCTCGGTGGCCCGTTCGCTGGGGGTGCCCACCGGGACCGTGGCGGCGGCCCGCGCGGTGCTGGACGGCGCCCCGCGCCGGCTGGACCTGCTGGTCGACGACAGCGACGGCGTGGTGCTGGGGGCGCTGCGGATCCCGCCGGTCCCGGCGGTGTTCCCGGTACCCGAGGAGGCCCCGACCGACCCGGCGCACCCCTGGCTGCGGACCTGCCAGTCCTTCGTACGGACCCTGGTGCCGGCCCGGCCGCACCGGGCCCCCTCCGTACCCGCCGCGCCCCGGCAGGGGCCGTCCCGGCTGCGGGTGGAGGTCGACGGGGTGACCCTGGTCGACCTGGACCAGCCGGTGGAGGCGGTGTCGGTGGCACCGGACGGTGCCGGAGTGGCCGCGGTGGAGGTGCGCCCGTCGTCGGTGGGCGCGGAGGCGGCGCCGCTGCTGGCCCGGGGCCGACTGGTCACCGTGTCCGGGGCGGACTTCCGCTACCGGGCGGACGCGGGCGTCGCGGGACCGGTCCGCAGGCGCACCTGGACGGTCTGGGAGGAGGGGCTGGGGCTGACGCTGCCGGTGGGGTAGTGCGGCCGCACGGCGCCGCACCCCCGCGCCGCCGTCTCCCCCGCGCCCCGGGGTTGCGTGCCCCTATGCCCCCGGGGTCCCGAAGGTCTGCTCGCGGTGCGCCCGCCACCGTTCCATCATGGCCGCGATCTCGCCGTCGACGAACTCGAAGAAGGCGAGGGTCTCGGCCATCCGGCGTCCGGCCGGGGTCTCCTCCCCGAGGCTCGCGACCCCCTCCCGCAGCGCCCCCTCCCACCGCCTGATGACGGTCTCGCGGTTGGTGAGCGCCTCGTACCACTGGTTGCTGTGCACCCGGTAGCGCTCCCGCCGCGAGCCGGGCTCGCGCTCCCGGGACACCATGTGCTGCTGCGCCAGGTAGCGCACCGCCCCGGAGACCGCCGCGGGGCTGATCCGCAGCTGTTCCCCCAGCCCGGTGGCGGTCAGGGCGCCCTCGTCGGAGGACAGGAGCGCGGCGAAGACGCGGGCGGGCATGCGCTGCATCCCCGCCTCGACGAGCTGCGCCGCGAAGGATTCGACGAACTTCGACACGGCTTCCATGTCCCGTTGGGCCCCGGTTGGTTCCGTCATGCCCACATCCTATTCGACGATTTATACACTTCCTTAACTTCACAAATTTCTGAAAGAAGCGTACGTTCCGGAGTATGACGACGGCAAACCCCGCGATCGAGGTCTCCGGCCTCCACAAGTCGTTCGGGAAGACGCACGCGCTCGACGGGCTCGACCTCCACGTCGAGACGGGCGAGGTCCACGGGTTCCTCGGGCCCAACGGATCCGGCAAGTCCACGACCATCCGCGTCCTGCTCGGCCTGCTGCGCGCCGACTCGGGCGTCGCGCGGATCCTCGGCCGCGACCCCTGGGCGGACGCCGTCGAGGCACACCGCCGGATCGCGTACGTCCCCGGCGACGTGACCCTGTGGCGCAACCTCTCCGGCGGCGAGGTCATCGACCTCTACGGCAGACTGCGCGGCGGTCTCGACCCGCGGCGCCGGACGGAACTGGTCGAGCGGTTCGAGTTCGACCCCACCAAGAAGGGGCGCACGTACTCGAAGGGCAACCGGCAGAAGGTCGCCCTGATCGCCGCCTTCGCCTCGGACGTCGACCTGCTGATCCTGGACGAGCCGACCTCGGGCCTCGACCCCCTGATGGAGGAGGTCTTCCGGCGCTGCGTGGAGGAGGAGCGCGACCGCGGCCGTACGGTGCTGCTCTCCTCGCACCTGCTGAGCGAGGTCGAGCAGCTCTGCGACCGGGTGAGCATCATCCGGGGCGGCCGCACCGTCGAGAGCGGCTCGCTCGCCGACCTGCGCCATCTGACCCGTACCAGCGTCAGCGCCGAACTCGCGGGGCCGCCCGACGGCCTGGCCGGACTGCCCGGTGTCCACGACCTCGACGTCCAGGGCCACCGCGTCCGGCTCCAGGTCGACACGGACAAACTGAACGCGGTGCTGCGGTCGTTGAGCGAGGCGGGGGTGCGTTCCCTGACCTCGACCCCGCCGACCCTGGAGGAGCTGTTCCTGCGCCACTACCAAGACGAGCCGAACGAGCCGGACGAGCCGGATGAACCGGGCGAGCCGGGCGGACCCGCCGGGCCGGGCGAGCACAGCGGGGCGAGCGAGCAGAGCGGGGCAGCCCGATGACCGGGGTCACGGACACGCCCACGGCCGCGCCCCGGCCCGCGGCCGGTCCGGCACGCCCCGGCGGTCATCGTCAACTGGCGGGCACCGGGACCCTGCTGCGCTTCGCGCTGCGCCGCGACCGGGTACTGATCCCGGTCTGGGTGGCGGTCAACTCGCTGATGGTCCTCTCCATGCCGAACACGCTCAAGAGCCTGTACGGCACCGCGGCCCAGCGCGCCGACCTCATGCACCAGATGGCCGCCAACTCCTCGCTGCGCGCCCTGGTCGGACCGGTCTTCGACGACTCCGTCGGCGCCCTGACCGCCTGGCGCGTGGGCGTCTACGCGGGCGCCCTGGCCGCCGTGACCAGCCTGCTCGTCGTCGTACGGCACACCCGGGACGAGGAGGAGAGCGGCCGTCAGGAGATGGTCGCCTCGGGCATGGTGGGCCGGCGGGCCCCGCTGACGGCGGCGCTGCTCGCCGCGGCGGTCGCCAACGCCGTACTCGCCCTGCTGGTCACGGCCGGGCTGGCCGGGCAGGGGGCGGCGGGGGCGCTGGCCTTCGGGCTCGGCCTGGGGGCCCTCGGGATGGTCTTCGCCACCATGGCGGCGATCGTCGCCCAACTGACGGAGAGCGCACGGCTGGCCCGCGGGCTGACCGCGGGGGTGCTCGGGGCCGCCTTCGTGCTGCGCGCGGCCGGCGACTCCGCGACGGACGCGGGCGCCGGGGGCGGCTCGTCGGTGCTGACCTGGCTGTCCCCGCTGGGCTGGCTGGAGAACCTGCGCGCCTTCGCCGGTGAGCGGTGGTGGGTGCTGGCCCTGCTCGTGGCGGCGGTCCTGCTCCAGGGCGCGGCGGCCTACCTGCTGGCCGGACGCCGGGACGTCGGCATGAGCTTCCTGCCGACCCGGCCGGGACCGGCGGCCGGCCGGCTGGCCGGCGCGGGCGCGCTGGCCTGGCGGCTGCAACGCGGCAGCGTGCTCGGCTGGAGCATCGGCTTCTTCCTCGCCGGTGTCGTCTACGGCGGCCTGACGGACGGCGCGGCCGACCTGGTCAAGGGGAACGAGAAGGCCCGCGAGATCTTCGAGCGGATGGGCGGCCACAGCGCCCTCGCCGACACCTTCCTCGCCTCGATGATCGGCATGCTCGGCCTGGTCGCGGCGCTGTACGTGGTCGCCTCCGTGCTGCGGCTGCACGGCGAGGAGACCACGGGCCGGGCGGAACCGGTGCTGGCGAACGCCGTGGGCCGACTGCGCTGGGCCGGCGGCCATCTGTCGATCGCCTTCGGCGGATCCGTCCTGATCATGCTCCTCGCGGGCCTGGGCTTCATCGTCGGCTACGGCGCGAAGGCGGGCCCGATCCTGGGCGCCTGCCTGGTGCAGCTCCCCGCCGTGTGGGTCGTCGGCGGCCTCGCGGTCCTGCTGTACGGGGTCACGCCGCGCGCGGCGGCGGCCGCCTGGGGCGTGGCCGGCGCGGTGCTGCTGATCGGCTGGGTGGGCCCGGCCCTCGACGCTCCGCAACTCGTGCTCGACCTCTCCCCCTTCGGCCACCTGCCGAAGCTGCCGGGCGGGGAGATGACCTGGGGGCCGGTGCTGGTGCTGACCGGCCTGGCGGCGGCACTGGTGGCCGGCGGGCTGGCGGGACTGCGCAGACGCGACCTGACGAGCTGACGACGCCGCCGTCAGCCGGCGTACTGCCTGAGCTCCTCGGTGTCGAGTTCGATACCGAGGGGCGCAGGAAGCGAGAGCTTCGCACCGAAGACCTTCTTCACGGCACTGCGGTACCCCTCGCCCGGATCCGGATCGCTGTACAGCGTGACCGAGCAGTCGTCACGATCGATCAGCAGGTAGTACGGAATGCCGGCATCCGCGTATCCGAAGGGCTTCTCCTCCCGATCGCGCCTGTGGGTGTCCGCGTCGTACGAGGTGACCTCGACCGTCATCACCACGCCTTCGGTGTCGGCCCAGTCCCCTTTGCCCGTGAAAGTTCCCCTGGGTGCCAGGACGGCGTCCGGAAGTGCCCGGCCCTTGCGGTACTTCTCGATCCGCAGGCCCAACTCACCGCCCCCGTAGAGCCACAGCCCGGTGCCCGCCATCAGGAAGCACTCCTGCAGCCGCCTGATGACCTCGCTGTGATTGCCGTCCGTCATGCCCTTGATCCCGACCCGTCCGTTGATGAACTCCAACCTGACGGCGTCGAACCTCTTGGTCACGTGTGCAGCGAGCTCCTCGAACTCCTCGACGGACATCTGAGACGTGTGCTGCGCCATAACCGTCATGGTGCCTCCCTTCGCAGGCAGGCACCAGCTTGACGAGCCACGGGGAACCGGCGGCCGGAACCGCCCGGTGATCAGCCGGACGGGTGATCACCGCACCTCGACGGTCAGTTCCTCCAGACCCCGGATCACGAAGTTCGGTTTGCGCCTCGGTTCCGTCGCCGGGCTCAGCGTCGGGGCCCGCTCCAGCAGGGCCGCCATGGAGGCCGCCAGCTCGATACGGGCCAGTGGGGCGCCGATGCAGTAGTGGATGCCCGCGCTGAAGGAGATGTGCGGGTTGTCCGCGCGGGTCAGGTCCAGCCGGCCCGGGTCGGCGAAGACCGCCGGGTCGTGGTTGGCGGAGCCGAACAGCATGGCGATCTCCGCGCCCCGGGGGATCACCTGCCCGTCGATCTCGATCTCGTCCAGCACCCAGCGCTCGAAGAGCTGGAGCGGGGTGTCGTACCGCATCAGCTCCTCGACGGCGGACGGGATCAGGGTGTGGTCGGCCCGCAGCGCGGCGAGCGCGCCGGGGTTGCGGAACAGCGCCCACCAGCCGTTGACCGTGGCGTTCACCGTGGCCTCGTGGCCCGCGTTCAGCAGCAGGACCGCCGTCGAGATCATCTCCTGCTCGGTCAGCCGGTCGCCCTCGTCGTGCGCCGCGATCAGGCCGGAGATCAGGTCGTCGCCGGGGTTCTTGCGCCGGGCCGCGATCAGCTCCCGCAGAAAGCCGGAGAACTCGACCGACGCCCGCACCGCCCGCGCCGCCGTGTCCTGCGACGGGCCCAGCTCGTACATCCCGCAGATGTCCGCCGACCAGGGCCGCAGCTGGGCCCGGTCCGACTCGGGGATGCCCAGCATCTCCGCGATCACCGCGACCGGCAGCGGCTCGGCGACGTCCGTCAGCAGATCGCCGCCGCCCGCTTCCACCAGGTCGGACACCAGCTCGCCCGCCAGCCGTTCCACGTACGGCTTCAGCCGCTCCACCGTGCGCGGGGTGAACGCCTTCGACACCAGGCGCCGGATCCGGGTGTGGTCCGGCGGCTCCAGGTCGAGCATGCCGTGGTCGTTGAGGGTGTGGAACGGCTCGTGCTCCGGCGCCGGCGCGCTCCGGCCGAACTCCTCGTGGGTGAACCGGTGCTGGTAGGTCCGGCCCAGCCGGCGGTCGCGCAGCAGCGCCGAGACGTCCGCGTGGTGCGGGACCAGCCACTGGTCGGTGGGCTCGTAGTGGATCACGCGGCCGAGGGCGCGCAGCTCGGCGTAGGCCGGGTACGGGTCGGCGACGAACGCGGCGTCCCAGGGATCGAAAGCGAGGTCGGAAGCAGCTGCCATGCACGGACGCTAGCCCCATGGCCCCCTGTCCGACCAGGGGTCTTCTCCCGTCCGGGACGACCGGCCCGGATCAGCCCGGGGTGACCAGCCGGGCCTCGTAGGCGAACACCGCCGCCTGGGTGCGGTCCCGCAGGCCCAGTTTCACCAGGATGCGGCTCACATGCGTCTTGACCGTGGACTCGGCGACCACCAGCCGGCCGGCGATCTCCGCGTTCGACAGCCCCTGGGCGATCAGCACCAGCACCTCCGTCTCCCGGTCGGTGAGGTCCCCGTAGGCCGCCTGCGCCGCGGGGGTCGGCCGCGGGCCGCCGGACAGCTTCGAGAACTCGGTGATCAGCCGTCTGGTCACCGAGGGCGCCAGCAGCGCCTCACCGGACGCCACCACCCGGACGCCGTCCGCGAGCTGCCGCGCCGACGCGTCCTTCAGCAGAAAGCCGGAGGCGCCCGCCCGCAGCGCCTGGTACACGTACTCGTCGAGGTCGAACGTCGTCAGCACCAGCACCTTCGCCGCGACGTCCGACGCGACGATCTCCCGGGTCGCCTCGATGCCGTTCATCTCCGGCATCCGGATGTCCATCAGCACCACGTCCGGGGCCAGTTCCCGCACCCGCTCGACCGCCTCCCGCCCGTTGACGGCCTCGCCGACGACCTCGAGGTCCGGCATCGCGTTCAGCAGGACGGAGAAACCCTCGCGCACCATCATCTGGTCGTCCGCGACCAGTACCCGGATGGTCATGCGTCGCTCTCCGTCCCCGCGCCGGCCGTGGTCACCGGCAGGAACACCGTCACCTCGTAGCCGCCCTCGTCCGTCGGGCCGGCCGTCATCTCGCCGTTCAGCATGGCGACGCGCTCGCGCATCCCGGTGACGCCGTGCCCGGCGCCGGGCGAGGGCTTCACCGACGAGGGGTCGGGCACCGGCCCGTTGACTATGCGCAGCCCCAGCCCGCCGAGGACGTAGCCGATCTCGACCCGGGCGTCGGCCCCCGGCGCGTGCCGCAGGGTGTTGCTCAGCGCCTCCTGGACGATGCGGTACGCCGACAGCTCCACGCCCTGCGGCAGTTCACGGACCGCGCCGGTCACCACCTTCGTCACGTCCGGCCCCGCCTCCCGTACGTTGGCCAGCAGCGTGTCCAGGTCGGCGAGCGTGGGCTGCGGGGCCTCCGGCGCCTCGTAGTCCTCGGCGCGCACGACGCCCAGCACCCGGCGCAGCTCGGTCAGCGCGGCCACCGCGTTCTCCCGGATGACGGCGAAGGCGCGCTCCAGCTCCGGCGGCGGGTTCTCCACCCGGTAGGGCGCGGCCTCCGCCTGGATGGCGACCACCGACATGTGGTGGGCGACCACGTCGTGCAGCTCGCGGGCGATCGTGGTGCGCTCCTCCAGCAGGGTGCGCCGGGACCGCTCGTGCGCGGTCACCGTCTGCTGGGCGCTCACCACCTCCTCGGCGTCCCGGCGGATGTGCCAGACCGTGACCACGAGCAGGATCAGCGCGGAGAGGACCAGCATGGGAGCGGTGTCGCTGCTGCCGAAGGGCCCGACGCCGAAGAGCGCCTCCGCGAAGGCGCCGTAGCCGGCCGTGAACAGCCACATCCAGGCCGCCGTGCGCGGCCGGGTCCGGACGGCCACGACCGTGAGGACCACCAGATGGGAGATGACGCTGCACTGCGCCCACGGCCGGTCGCCCCACGGCCAGCTCAGCACGCTCACCACCAGGGTCGACGCCAGCGACAGCCAGAAGGCGCCGACCGGCCGGACCAGCGTCAGCGCGACCGGGGCCACGGCGAGCAGGCCGCACAGCAGGCCGGTCACGGTGCTCCCGCCGAACGAGGCCGTGGCGGCCGTCAGCGCGAGCAGGCCGCCGAGCGCCACCGTCGCGTGCGGGGCCCAGGCCGCGTACTCGCGCGCCCGGCCGGACAGCCGCCGGATCAGCTTGCGGTCGGTGCCCAGCCGGGGCAGCGAGCGGTAGGCGAAGGCGTCGTGGAAGAGGTCCTGCCGCATCCCGCGCACGGCGTCGGCGGCCAGCCGGAACTCCGGGCTGCGCGGCTTGATCGCGCTGAAGGTCTCGTCCGCGCCCTCCGGGGGCGTCGGCTGCGTCTGGGTCGTGTCGGTCACGTCCAGAACGGTAGGCGCAGGGGCCGGCGCGGTCGTCACCAGTGAGAAGGGTCCTTGCGGGTCCGTCTCAGGTACTACGGGTATCGGCACCACGGGGATCAGGCGCCACGGGTAGGGGGGAGGCCGGTCGCCCGCGGGACGCGTCGGATCCGACTCGCGCGGGCGGGCGGCGGGTGCCCTGTTCGTGGCGCCGGAACGCGGCCCAGCACAGCGCCAGGGCGAGGGCGAGGACCGGCAGCCAGGCCAGCCGGGCCGCCACCCAGACCGGGCCGTCGGGCGGGGTGTGCAGGCCGGGCAGCCGTCCCACGGTCAGCGCGGTGGCCGTGGTCGCCATCAGGGCCGTCTGGTGCCAGAGGAAGATCGTCATCGCGGAGAGGTTGACCAGCGCCACCGCCGCCCAGGCCGTCGGCCGCCGCATCGCGTGGCGCAGCCGGTCGCGCAGCAGCAGCGCCAGCCCGCACTGGGCCAGGCCGAAGGCGACCGCGGCCAGGGTCGGCGGGTCGAGGTTGGAGACCTCGGCGCCCGGCACGCCGACCATCGACGCCGGGTAGCCCGCGAAGGCCACGAGCAGCGCCGTCGCCACCGCGCCGCCGATGAGCAGCACCCGGCCCGCGCGCGGCCGCTCCAGCTCGCCGCGGGTCCAGGCGGCGCCCAAGGTGAAGGGCACCAGCCAGCCCGCGGCCACGTTCACCCAGCCGAGCCAGGACGGCCCGCCGAGGCCGAAGCGGACCAGGTCCACGTGCAGGACGACGGCCAGCGGCCACAGCGGGTTGAGCCGGGCGACCAGCGGGGTGAGCGCGGTCAGGCAGGCGAAGACCACGAGGAACCACAGCGGGGAGAGCGCCAGCTTGACCAGGGTGCGGACCGTGCCGGTGTCCGCACCGGTCAGGAGGAGGGCGAGCGTGACCACCGTCCACAGGCCCAGTACGGCGGCCACCGGGCCCAGCAGCCGGGACAGCCGGGCGCGCAGCCACCGCCCGTAGGTCACGCCGTCGGCGCGGGCGCGGGCGTGGCTCCTGGTCGCCACGTGCCCGCCGACCAGGAAGAAGACCGCGAGCGTCTGGAAGGCCCAGGAGACGGGGGCCAGCCAGGGCATGTGCTGGAGCGGGCTCGCCGTGTGCAGCGCGCCGCCGTCCGCGACGAGCGCCGTCACCAGCCAGTGGCCGAGGACGACTCCGAGGATGGCGAAGGCGCGCAGGGCGTCGACGGCCCGGTCGCGCGACGCGGGGGTCGCGCGGTCGATCCGGTCGGCGCCCCGCCGTATGCCGGCCGACGCGTCACGCGGGCCGGGCAGTCGTCGTAAGAGCGTGCGGGCGGAGTCATGCACGGGTGACCTCCGAGGTCTCGCCCAGGACGATCCGGGTCAGGTTGGCGAGGGAGACCGAGCCCGGGGTGAAGTAGGTGCTGTGACCGCCGGGGCCCGCCGCGAAGACGCGGGCGCCGAAGGCCGGGGACACCGGATCGGTGCCGAAGCCGACGGTCGTGCCGAACAGGTCGGCGCTGATGTGCGGGACCTCGGCCACCCAGTCGTCGGCGCCGCGGGCCGCCCACACCCGGGCCCGGGTGCGCAGCCCGCTCACGGATCCGGCGCCGGTGCCTGGGCTGCCGACGAGGACGATGTCGTCGACGTCCAGGCCGGCGGCGGCCCGGCCGCAGACGACCGAGCCGTAGGAGTGGCAGAGCAGGGAGAGGTGCGCCCCGGGGCGGGCGAGTGCGGGCAACCGCCGTACGAACGACCGCAGCCGCGGAGCCGCCTGCTCGGCGCGGCCCGTGGTGGTGACCGCGGCGCTGACCGTGCCCGGTGTGCGGTAGCCGAGCCAGGCCACGACCGCGGTCCGGGTGCCCCGCGGGGCCTGCCGGGCGAGCTCCGCGCGCAGGGCCACGGCGGTCGCGCGGAAGCGTCCGTAGGTGTCGAGGGAGGTGTCGGAGCCCGGGACCAGGACCGCCACCCGGTCCGCGCGTGCCAGGTCGCCGACGACCTCGGTCACCAGGCCGGTGCCGCGTCCGTCGAAGGCGAGGAGGTGCCGGCCGGGTCCGGCCAGGGCACGGTCGGCGGCGGCGCGACGGCGGTCGCCGTGGGCGGCGGCCATGCGGGCCGCCTCGGCGGCGTCGGCCCGGTTGGCGGCGTACGCCTCGTCCAGCGAGGCCGCCGTCACCAGGCCGAGGGCGGCGGGGGCCGGGGCGGGGATCTCCGGCCGGGCGGCGGCGGAGAGCGGCACCACCACGGCCGCGGCGACCAGGGCGGCGAGCAGTCCGCGCCGCCGTCGGCCCCGGTGCCGCCGGGCGGTCGCCCGCACGGCCGTCGGACCCGCGGCGGGCCCTCCTCCGGTGTCCGCCGCCTCCGTGTCACGGCCCATGGCCGCCCCCTCCCGGTCCGCCCGGTGGTCCGGCCGTCCGGCCTTCGGGCTGGTGCGAGGAGGAAGTTACGGATCCGCGCGCGTCGTCCGCGTCCCGCCAGGGAACGCTTCCGCGGCATAGCTCTCAGGTACTACGGGTACTACGGGTACTAGGAGGCACCGCTCGGGGGCGCGCGGTGCTACGGGTACCAGGGCCCGCTCGGGGGCGCGGCCGGGCGCGCACCGGCACGCCGTCGGCCGGTCACGTCACGCCACCGCCCCGACGGCTCGCCACGCCCTGCCCCGACGACCCGTCACGTTCTGTCTCGACGTCCCGTCACGGCCCGTCCCGACGTCCCGTCACGGCCTTTCCCGACGTCCCGTCACGACCATTGCTCACCAGGCCAGTTGGGCGATCTCCTCCGCCACCACCGCGCACGCGTCCGCCGCCGGGTCGATCAGCGGGAAGTGGCCGACTTCCGCCAGCAGCGTCAGTCCCACCATCTCGCCGGCCTTCGCCGCCGCGTCCGCGAACGCCTCGGCGACCGCCTGCGGGACGTCGAGGTCGGCACGGCCCTGGACGAGGGTGGTCGCGATGCCGGTGGGGAGCAGCAGCGCCGGATCGGCGTACGGCTGCCGTATGCCGAAGTGCTCTTCGCCACCGAGGAGTTGTCCCGCCGCGCCGCCGCACACCGCCAGCTTCCCGGAGACCGCGAAGTCGGCGATCGGGGCGAGGGCGACCACCCCGCGCAGCGGGGCGGGACCGTCGAGCCGCCAGGGGGCGTCGGCCGGCAGGACGTGCCGGGCCGCCGCCCACAGGGCGAGCTGACCGCCCGCCGAGTGACCGACGACGACCATGCGGCGCGGGTCCGCCTGCGGGAGGGCCTCCCGGACGAGCGCGGGGAGCGCGTCCAGCGCGGCGGCCACGTCGTCGAAGGTGTCCGGCCAGCGCCCGGCGACCGGGGCGGCGCCGTCCTGCGCGGGGACCTCGGAACCGCGCCGGTACTCGACGTTGGCCACGGCGAAGCCGCGGCGGGCGAGGAAGTCCGCGAACGGGGTGATGTGCCGCCGGTCGTACGGAGCGCGCCAGGCGCCGCCGTGCAGCAGGACGACCAGGGGGGCGGAGGCGTCGGAAGTGGTGTCCGTGCGCGGAAGGTAGAAGTCGATCACCTGGTCGGGGTGGTCGCCGTACGCGGCCGTGCGGTCGGGGTCGACGGCGGGGTGCGAGAAGGCCGACTCCTCTTCCGCCGCGGCACGGGCCGCTGCCGCGGCGTCGGGGACTGCTGCGTCGTCCGGCATGCTCCAACCTCTCAGCGACGAAACGGACTTGCCGGCCGGGACCGGGCACACCGAGGGTATTCGGCCGTTTGCGGGGACGGTATCAGGCCAGTGACATGGGCGGACACACAGATGTCACCCTCGGTGAGAGCTCGGGCCCGCACTTCGTCCGACCCCGGGGACCGGTCCGGCGCCCCGCCCGGGAGATACCCCCGGCGAGGCGCCGCACAACGGCCCGTCGCCCGTCGCCCGTCGCGGCACTAGCTCTGCGCGAGCACCTCGGCCAGCACCTCGGCCAGCACGCGTGCCGCCCGCTCCGCGTCCGCGAAGCCGACGTACAGGGGCGTGAAGCCGAACCGCAGGACGTCGGGGTGCCGGAAGTCGCCGACGACACCGCGTTCGATCAGCCGCTTCATGACCTCACCGGCACCGTCGCAGCGCAGCGCCACCTGGCTGCCCCGCTCCCCGTGCGCCTCCGGGGTCACCGACAGCACGCGCCCCTCGGGCACGTACGCGTCGACGCACTCCAGGAAGAAGTCCGTCAGGGCCAGGGACTTGGCGCGCACCGCCTCGACGGTGACACCGTCCCAGACCTCCAGGGCCGCCTCCAGCGCGAGCATCGACAGGATGTCCGGGGTGCCCACCCGGCCCCGCACCGCGCCCGCGGCGGGCTCGTAGGCGCCGCGCATGCCGAAGGGCTCGGCGTGCGAGTTCCAGCCGGGCAGCGGGGAGTCGAAACGGTCCTGGAGGCCGTGGCGCACATAGAGGTACGCCGGTGAACCCGGGCCGCCGTTGAGGTACTTGTAGGTGCAGCCGACCGCGAGGTCCACCCCGTGCTCGTCCAGGCCCACCGGCAGCGCGCCCGCGCTGTGGCACAGGTCCCAAACGGCGAGCGCGCCCGCCGCGTGCGCCGCGGCGGTGAGGCCGGGCAGGTCGTGCAGCCGGCCCGTGCGGTAGTCGACGTGGTTGAGGAGCACCGCGGCGGTACGGCCGGACAGCGCGCCCGGCACCTCCGCCGGGTCCACCGGGCGCAGGGTGCAGCCGGTCATCCGGGCCGCCGACTCGGCGATGTAGCCGTCCGAGGGAAAGGTGGTGGCGTCGACGAGGATCTCGTCCCGTCCCTCCCCGGCCATCCGTACCGCCGCCACCAGGGCCTTGAAGACGTTGACGCTGGTGGAGTCGCCGACCACGATCTGCCCGGGCGCCGCGCCCACGAGCGGAGCGATCAGGTCGCCGATCCGCTCGGGCGCGGTCCACCAGCCGCCCTCGGTCCAGGAGCGGATGCGCAGCTCGCCCCACTGGCGGCCGACGACGTCCGCCATCCGGCCGGGGACGGCCACGGACAGCGCGCCCAGCGAGTTGCCGTCCAGGTAGACGGTCTCGTCGAGGACGAACTCGGCGCGCTTTGCGGCCAGTTCGTCGACGGCGTCCAGCTTCCGCGCGCGTGCCTCGTACTCGGTGGGACCGGTCGTCTCAGACATGGGACCTCGCCGTCCACAGCTCGGGGAAAACGTTCTTGCGGGCGCGCTTCTCCAGCCAGGCCACGCCGGCCGAGCCGCCGGTGCCGGTCTTGGCGCCCATCGCGCGCCGGGTGGCGACGAGGTGGTCGTTGCGCCAGCGCCACACCAGTTCGGCGACGTCCGTGAGCGCCTCGCCCAGTCGGGCGACCTCGTCGCCGGCGTCACCGGAGTAGACGGCCGTCCAGACCGCCTCGACCTCCGGGGACGGCTCGTAGCGCAGGGTGACGTCCCGCTCCAGGACGGCGGCAGGGACGGCGTGCCCGCGCCGGACGAGGAGGCGCAGCACCTCGTCGTACAGGCTCGGCTCGTGCAGCGCCTTCTCCAGCTCGGCGTGGACGCGCGGCGCGCCGCGGTGCGGGACCAGCATCGACGCGGACTTCTCGCCGAGCAGGAACTCCATCCGCCGGTACATCGCCGACTGGAAGCCGGAGCCCTCGCCGAGGGCCGCGCGGTAGGAGTTGAACTGGGCCGGGGTGAGCTGTCCGAGCGGCCTCCAGGAGGCGTTCAGCGCCTCCAGCTCGCGTACGGACCGCTTCAGCGCGTCGATCGCCACCGGCACCCGGTCCTCGCGCAGGGCCCGTGCGGCGGTCTCCCACTCGTGGACGACGACGGTGAACCACAGCTCCATGACCTGGGTCGTGACCAGGAAGACCATCTCTCCGGGATCGTCCGAGAGGGTGTGCTGGAGGTGGGTGAGCACGTCCGCCTTGACGTAGTCCTCGTACGGCGTCGTGCCTGCGAAGTCGAGATGCGGGGTCTCGGGCTCTTGAGCCTGGCGAGCCTCGTGGGACATCGCTGTCTCCTGTTGTGTACTCCGGGTAGCGGTCCGCCCCTGCCATTGTCGACACGGGGGCCCCGGTCCCCAACGGGCATCCTCCGCGATCGTCCCTCGAAAGGGCAAGGCCCGCCTGGTCACAGGCGGGCCTTGCCCCGAGTGGGCTGCAAGCCCTAACCCAGCGTCTGGGCCGCCGTCGGCGAGGAGTCCTTCAGGAACTGCGAGCAGCGCTCGTACTCCGCCTGCTCACCGATCGCCTGTGCGGCGCGGGCGAGGGCGTGCAGGGCGCGCAGGAAGCCGCGGTTCGGCTCGTGCTCCCAGGGGACCGGTCCGTGTCCCTTCCAGCCGTTGCGGCGCAGGGCGTCCAGACCGCGGTGGTAGCCCGTACGGGCGTAGGCGTACGACTCCACGACGCTCTCGCGCTCGTACGCGTCGTCCGCCAGCCGGGCCCAGGCCAGCGAGGACGTCGGGTACTTGGCGGCGACATCGGCGGGTGCGGTGCCGGCGGCGAGCAGCTCGCGCGGCTCGGGCTCGTCGGGGAGGTGGGTCGGGGGCGGACCACCGAGGAGGTTCTCGTGCATCGTCATGGACTCCAGTCTGCTGCATTGTCCTTGATCGGTAACGATCGCGTACGGCTCTGCCGAACGGGTGCCTCCGGGTGCACACTCCTGCCTGACCGCCAGTGGATCATGCGCACATCAACGGGGGATCCGGATGTCCACGCCGAACGCCGCCCGCGCTCGCCGACGCGCCCTGCTCGGCCTGCTCGCCGCGGCCACGACGCTGACGGCCGCCGCCTGCCGCCCGGACGGCACCGGCGCCGCCGGACCGGCCTCCGCGCCCTCCGCCACCGCCACGCGCACCCCCGCCGCCGACACCTCCGGCGGGCCGGGCTCCAGCGGCTCGACCGGCTCGACCGACCCCGCCTGCGCCGGCGACCGGGGTCATGTCGACGTCCGGGTGTTCGGGCACACGATCGCCCAGGACGTCATCCGGCTGACCGTGCAGGAGGGACGCTGGACCTGCCGGGCGCCCGGTACCCCGGTCTGGCAGACGATCGGGCCGAAGCACGGCATCCGGCTCGCCGAGACCGCGCAAATCAGCGTCGAGGAGCCGTTCCAGGACTCCGCCGCGAACCGGACCGTCGACGTCCAGACCTTCCTCGACCGGCTGGACGGCGCGGCCGCGCAGCCGGGCAGCCTGCTCGTCTTCGGCTACCGGCAGGACGCCGACGGCACCGTCGTCCAACTGGAGCAGCGCGGGAAGCTCTAGGTCGTGCCCGCCCTGCCGGGTCCGCCCGGTCCGGCCGTTCCCGTCCGGGGGCGGCCGGGCTCCACCGGCGGCGAGGTCACGCAGCCGTGCGTACGGCATTCGGGGCGGCGGCAGTCCGGGGCCGGGCGGCGCACGGTCGTGAACGCGATCGCCGCCCCGACCACCAGCACCCCCGCGCACAACGGCATCGCCCGCCGGAACGCGGCGTCGAAGGCGTCCGCCGAGCGGTAGGCCTCCGGCCCCATCCCGGCCAGCAGCGGCAGCGCGGCCACCGCGACGAGCCCGGCCGCACGGGCCGCCGCGTTGTTGACCCCGCTGGCCAGGCCCGCCCGCGCGGTCTCCACGGAGGCGAGCACGGTGGCGGTCAGCGGGGCGACGAGCGCGACCATGCCGAGACCGAGTACGAGCAGCGCGGGCAGCACGTCCGTGACGTACGAGGCGCCCGGTCCGACGCGCAGCATCAGCAGCATCCCCGCCGCGCACAGCAGCGGGCCGACGGTGAGCGGGACGCGCGGGCCGATCCGCTCGCCCAGCTCGCCCGAGCGGGCCGACAGCAGCAGCATCAGGGCGGTGGTCGGCAGCAGTGCCGTACCGGCGCCGAGGGCCGAGTAGCCGACCACGACCTGGAGCTGGAGCGCGGTGAGGAAGAAGAAGCCGCCGAAGGCCGCGTACACGCACAGCGTGACCAGGTTGACGGCGGTGAACTGGCGGGACGCGAAGATGTCCGGCGGCAGCATCGGGTCGGGGCTGCGCTTCTCGACGTACACGAAGGCGACCGCCGCGAGCACACCCAGGACCGCGCTCAGCGCCACGGCGAGGGAGCCGCTGCCGGCCTCGACCAGGGCGTACGTCACGAGGGCGAGCGCGAGGGCGCCGAGCACCGCGCCGGGCACGTCGAAACGGCCGTGCGCGCGCCCGTCGGAGGACTCGGGGACATGGCGTACGGCGACGGGGGCGCAGATCAGCGCCAGGGGGACGTTGAGGAGGAACACCCAGCGCCAGCCCGGCCCGTCCACCAGCCAGCCGCCCAGGAACGGGCCGACTGCCGCGCCGATCCCGCCGAAGCCGGACCACAGACCGACCGCCCGGCCCCGGTCGTCGGGGTGGAAGGAAGCCTGGATCAGGGCGAGCGAGCCCGGGGTCAGCAGGGCGCCGCCGATCCCCTGGAGGGCGCGGGCGGCGATGAGGACACCGCTGTTCGGGGCGAGGCCGCACAGGAGCGACGCGGCGGCGAACCAGACCACGCCGAGGACGAAGACCTTGCGCCGGCCGTAGTGGTCGCCGAGGGAGCCGCCGAGCAGGATCAGCCCGGCCAGCGTCACCATGTACGCGTTGACGGTCCACTGGAGGGCGGCGAGGTCGGCGCCCAGATCGCGGCCGATGGTGGGCAGCGCGACGTTGACGACGGTCGAGTCCAGCATGGCCATGCTGGAGCCGAGGACCGTGGTGAGCAGGATCCACCGGCCGGTGGAGCTGGAGATCCTTACGGCGGGAACGTGCTGTGCGGGGACAGCCATGGAGGGATCATCCCTCCGCGGCCGTCCCCGGGCCAGCCCTCCGGCGACCCACGGGTCGCCGGAGACGCCTCAGGACGCCGGTTACTTGATCCGGGTGCCCGCGGAACGCAGGTTCTGCGTGGCCTCGACGACGCGCTTGGCCATCGACGCCTCGGCCAGCTTGCCCCAGGTGCGCGGGTCGTAGGTGGACTTGGAGCCGACCTCGCCGTCGACCTTCAGCACACCGTCGTAGTTGCGGAACATGTGGTCGACCACGGGGCGGGTGAACGCGTACTGCGTGTCCGTGTCGATGTTCATCTTCACGACGCCGTTCTCCAGCGCGGTGGCGATCTCCTCCTCGGAGGAACCGGAACCGCCGTGGAAGACGAAGTCGAACGGGGACGCCTTGCCGTACTTGGCGGCCACGCCCTCGTTCAGCTCCTTGAGGAGCTCCGGGCGCAGGACGACGTTGCCCGGCTTGTACACACCGTGGACGTTGCCGAACGACGCGGCCAGCAGGTAGCGGCCCTTCTCGCCCAGGCCCAGCGCCTCGACCGTACGGATCGCGTCGTCGACGGTGGTGTAGAGGGAGTCGTTGATCTCGTGGGAGACGCCGTCCTCCTCGCCGCCGGTCGGGGTGATCTCGACCTCGAGGATGATGTTCGCGGCGCGGGCCTTCTCCAGCAGCTCCTGCGCGATGGCCAGGTTGTCGGAGAGGGTCTCCGCCGAGCCGTCCCACATGTGGGACTGGAACAGCGGGTTGCGGCCGGCCTTGACGCGCTCCTCGGAGATGGCGATCAGCGGACGCACGTACCCGTCGAGCTTGTCCTTCGGGCAGTGGTCGGTGTGCAGCGCGACCGTGACCGGGTACTTCTCGGCGATGATGTGCGCGTACTCGGCCAGGGCCACCGCGCCGGTGACCATGTCCTTCTTGTACTGGCCGCCGAGGAACTCGGCACCGCCGGTCGAGATCTGGATGATGCCGTCGCTCTCCGCCTCGGCGAAGCCGCGCAGAGCCGCGTTCAGGGTCTGGCTCGAGGTGACGTTGATGGCCGGGTAGGCGAACTTGCCTGCCTTCGCCCGGTCGAGCATCTCGTTGTAGACCTCGGGGGTTGCGATGGGCATCTGTCCGCTCCTTGTATGTGCGGGTGGGGTTCTGCGTTTACGGCCCTGACCTAGACCTTGAATGTGACGTCGTCGTCGGCGACATCTTTCCAGACCTGGGCCGATGCTGGGTGCAGCCCGTCCCGCCCTGTGGACAACTTCCGTCCGACCGTCGAACACCCCGTGGGCTGCCCCGTACGACGGTCGAACAGAAAGCCGGATCAGCCGGATCTCAGTCCAGGCCCAGCTCGTCCTTGGAGAACGCGAAGCGGTAGGGCACGCCCGCGCCCGCCTCGATCTTCTCGGCGGCGCCGGTCGCCCGGTCGACGATGGTCGCCACGGCGACCACTTCGGCACCGGCGGCGCGCACGGCCTCGACCGCGGTGAGCGGGGAGCCGCCGGTGGTGGAGGTGTCCTCGACGACCAGCACGCGCCGCCCGGCGATCTCCGGACCCTCGACCTGCCGCTGCAGACCGTGCGCCTTCGCGGCCTTGCGGACGACGAAGGCGTCCAGCTTGCGTCCGCGCGCGGCGGCCGCGTGCAGCATGGCCGCGGCCACCGGGTCGGCGCCCATGGTCAGACCGCCGACCGCGTCGAATTCGAGGTCCGCCGTCAGGTCCAGCAGCACCTGGCCGACCAGCGGGGCGGCCGCTCCGTCCAGGGTGATGCGGCGAAGGTCGACGTAGTAGTCGGCCTCCAGACCCGAGGAGAGGGTCACCTTGCCGTGCACCACGGCCTTGTCCTTGATCTGCTGCAGCAGCTCGCCACGTACTTCCGTCATGCCAGCCAGCTTAGAGGCGCCGCCAACTCCAGGTGGTGGTGGCCTCCAGCGGCTCCAGCGGGGTGACCAGACGCGGGAGGGTGTTGAGCCCGTTCGGCGGACCGGTCTGCGGCTCGACGCACACCGCTGCCTCCTGCTCGTCGTAGACGACGACCCACTCCTCGGGGCTGGTCACCTTCAGCTCGAGCTGCTCCGGCCAGGTGAGCGTGACGTCGACCCCGCCGGGCATGCCGAAGCAGTCGTCCCAGGGGCCCGGCCGCGGCTCGACGCGGTTCCCGGTCGGGAGATGGTCCTCCCCGCGCTCCTCCTGCCAGGCCGGTTCGAAGGCGACCCGGACGTCCTGACCGCCGAGGTTGCGGTGGAACCACGGGTGCCAGCCGATCTGCGCCGGGAAGGAGGACGCGTACGTCTCCACCGACATGGTGAGCGTCAGGGCGTCCGGGGTGAGGGCGACCGCCTGGGTGACCCGGCCGGTGAAGGGCCAGGGCTCGACCAGGTCGTACGTGATGACGGCCTCGTCCGCCGCCTTGCGCGCCACCCGCCAGGCGCCGTCCCGGGCGGTGCCGTGGATGGCGTGCGGTGGGGAGTTGAGCGGCATCTGGTGGACGGTGCCTCCGTCCCGGAACGCTCCGCCGCGGATCCGCCCGCACCAGGGGACCATCGGGAAGCAGCCGAACCGCTCGCCCTGCCGGAGCAGCTCGACGCCGCCGATCCGGAGCCCGCCGATCCGGCCGCCGTTGCCCGGCTGTACTACGACTTCCGCGTCTCCCGCGGTCAGCGTGATGTCTTCGTTACTCACGACACGACCCTACTGGGCGGATCAAGAGGGCCGCCGGGGTGCGGGGTCGTCGCCCGCCCTCCCCTTCGGTACTCAGCGTCGCTTGCGCAGGGCCCGGCCGACCACGATGGCGGAGGCCACCACCAGGGCCGCCGCGGGCGCGGCCCAGCGAAGGGTGGAGTTCGGGGCGATGGTCTGCGGCGCGGGCACGGGCGCGTACCGCCCGCGCGGCGGCGCGTGGTCCACCTCCTCCGCACTCCGCCCGATCATCGTCCGCCGGGCGTGCGCGGCCTCTGCGGGAGGCTCCATGGAGTCCATGGGCGACACGGGTTCCATGGGTGCCACGACCTCCTCGGGTGCCGGAGGCGCCACGGCCTCCTCGGACTCCGCGGGCGTCACGGCCTCTTCGGGCTCCTCGGGTTCCGGTGACCCCACGGGTTGCGCAGGCTCCGCGGGGTGCGTCGACCGGACAGGCTCCACCGGCTCGGCGGTCGGCCCCTGCGGCGCCACGGCGCCGGGCTCCGTGTCGACCGTCTCGGCGACCTCGTCCGACGCGTCCGCCTCCTCCGCCCCCAGACCCTCCGCGAAACGGTTCAGCAGCCGGATCACGGCCGCGTCGACCGCCGTCCTGGGCAGTTCGGCGACCCGGCCGTCCGCCGTGGCCGTGCCGCCGAAGGCCAGGGTGGCGCCGCCGTCCGTGTCGGCCACCCGCAGGACCAGGGCGAACGTCACCGCCCCCGAGCCACGCGCCTCGGTCGCCTCGCCCTCGACGGCGTACGAACCGTCCGCGCGCTCCGAGACCCGGACGGAACCCCGGTAGGTGATGCTGTTGCTTGCGACCCGGACCTTCAGCCGGCCGCTGCCGGGCTCGCCACCGACGTCCTGCTGGAGCCCCGGGACCGCGCGGGCGACCCGCGCGGGGTCGGCCAGCGTCGCCCTGAGCCGCTCGGCGGGAACCGGAACGAAAACCTCATGCTCCATGTCGTCGGAGCCTACCCAGGGGCCGCCCCGAATACCTCCCGCTCGGCCGGAGTGGCCCGCGCGCACCGGGGCGATTCAGTAGCGCGGGTGGACCAGCGTCGAGGCCGGCAGCCCCCGGACCCGGGTCCGGTCCGCGGCCCGCGCGTCCGCCGCGAGCCCCGCCGCGGTCAGGGTGCGGGGCGGACGCTCGCCCCGGTCCAGGCCCAGGCCCAGGACCGGACGGGCGTCGGCCCGCGCCAGGACGAAGCCCCAGTCGCGTGGCGCGCGGGTGGCGGAGACGGACCGGCCGGGGTCCGCCGCGGAGCCGTCGTCGCGATCGGCCACCCGGTAGGGGGCGGTGCGCAGGCCCGCGGCCCGCACGGTGGCGTCCACCGTCCAGAAGGCGCGCCGACGGCAGGTGACCTGTCCGGCGTGCACCACCAGCCGGCCGCCGCTCGCCAGGACGCGCCGGGTCAGCCCGTAGAACTCCAGCGAGTACAGCTTCGCGCCGGCGGTGACGGCCGGGTCCGGCAGGTCCGAGACGACGACGTCGTAGGCCGCGCGCGGGGCCCGGCGCAGCCAGCGGAAGGGGTCGGCCGTCGTCACGTGCACGCGCGGGTCTCCGTACACATGACCGTTCAGCGCGGACAGAGCCGGGTCGGAGCGCGCCAACCGCACCACGCCCGCGTCGAGTTCGACGATGTCGACCCGGCGCACCCCGGGGTGGCGCAGCACCTCGCGGGCGGCGAGTCCGTCGCCGCCGCCGAGGACGAGGACGCGGGTGTGCGGGCCGTTCATCGCGGGGTGGACCAGGGCTTCGTGGTAGCGCCGCTCGCCACGGCCGCCGACCCGCAGCCGGCCGTCGAGGAAGAGGCTGACGGGACGGCCGTGGTCACCGCCGGTGAGCACCACCTCCTGCACCTCGGTGCGCACCGCCACCCGTACGTCGTCGCCGTACACCGCGCGCCGTGCCGCCTGTTCGAAGTCGCCGACGAGCACGGCGGCCGTCGCGAGGACGCCGAGCACGACGAGGTTGGCGACCAGCAGCACCCAGCGGGCGCGACGGCTCAGGTCCCGGCGGAACAGCCCGAGGACGAGGGCGCCGCCGGCCAGCACGTTCACCGTGCCGGTGCACAGGACGCCGGTGAGCTGGCCCAGGACGGGCAGCAGCAGGAAGGGGAAGGCGAGGCCGCCGACCAGGGCTCCGACGTAGTCGGCCGCGAACAGGTCGGCCACCGCGCCGCCCGCGTCCTGCCGGTGGATGCGCTGGATCAGCTCCATCAGCAGCGGCACCTCGGCGCCGATCAGCAGGCCGATGGCGAGGGAGAAGACGACCAGCAGGCAGCGCGGGCCGTCGACCCACAGGCCGCCCCAGTCGCCGGTCCAGGCGAACACCGCGTACAGGGCCATGGCACTGCTGCCGCCGACGAGGGCGAGCGCCGCCTCGACCGCGCAGAAGCCGGCGGCCGCGTGCCCGCGCAACCGTTTCGCCGCGAGGGAGCCGATGCCCATCGCGAAGACCATGACCGACAGCACGACGGAGGCCTGGGTGACCGAGTCACCGATCAAGTACGACGCCAGGGCGACGAGTTCGAGCTCGTACACCAGCCCGCAGGCGGCGCAGACGAAGACGCCCGCGAGGACCAGGAACCGTCCGGTGCCCGGCCGGACCGGCGGCCGCGCGGGGCCGCCCCAGGACGGCGAGGTGCCGGGCGGGGCGGGAGCGGGCGACTCGATCACGACTGCGACGTTACGTGACGAGACCGGTACGCTTCGTCACCCACACGTGTGGAAATCCTCGCTGTTCGGGTGCCTTGTGTTTACGGGCGTCAGACCCCGGACCGGCTGAGCCGGCCGCACCGTCCCGCGGGGACCCGCGTCCCGACCCGCGTCCGGGTCGCCACCAACTGGCCGTCCTGCGGGTAGGCGTGCCAGGTGCGCCAGTGCACATGGCCGTCGTGGCGCTGGGCCAGCATGGCCGTGAACGCGTGCGGACTGCCGGGGAAGACGCCCGCGAGGCCGTTCGGGTGGTCGCAGACGAGGGCCAGCAGTTCCTGGGCGCGGCCCGCGAACGAGCCCGGCGAGAGGACCTCGACGCGCGCGGCGAACTCGTACTCCCAGTCGTCCACCCGCTTGGCGACGCCGAGCGGAAGGGGTGTGCTGCTGCCGGGGATGCAGGCCACCGTCTCCGAACAACGGCCCTGCTCCTGCTCCACCAGCACCTGGTGGGACGCGCCGAGCAGTCTCAACTGGAGCTTTGCGCCGTCCAGTTCGAGGTCGAGTGTGGCCAGGGCGGGAAGTGGATCGCGCCCCAGGGCCCAGGCGAGGTCTGCCGCGCGCGTGTCGGTGTAGGAGGTGTTCAGGGTCGTGAGCATGGATCGGCTCCGCAAGCACGCAAAGAAAAAGGGGGTGTTGGTCCGGCGCACCCCGGTCGACTCCGGTCGACTCCGGTCGACGGCGGGAATTCGGCCCGGTCAGCCCAGTCGGGAGGGGTGTCCGCGCAAGACGTCCGAGGGGCTGCGATGGTGGTTTAGAGGGAATCATGAACTGTGCTGCCGCCACAGCGTTTTTACCCAACTTCGTGGGGTTTCCATCCCTCAGAGGGCCCGCCAGCTCAACTGTTCAACCACGGCGTGCGCCGGAGCCCCACGGCGCACACCCGCGCGTGACAGGGCCCGAACGAATGTCCGGACCCTGTCCGTCGGATGCGGCTCCCCCTGCCGGAGCTCGGCTGCCCCGTGTCAGCTGCCTCCGCCGCATCCGCCCCCGCCGCCGCAGGACGACCCTCCTCCGCAGGACGATCCACCCCCGCACGAATGACCACCGCCGCACGAGTGACCACCCGAATGACCACCGCCGCACGAGTGACCACCCGAATGCCCGCCCGAATGACCACCCGAGGACGAGCCGGTGCTGTCTCCCCCGCCGGCCCACCAGCTGCTGTCGCTGCCGCCGCGCCGACGGCCGGCGCCGTACGCCCGCGCCTTGCCGTTCCTGCGTGCCGAGGACGCGACGGCGCCCGCGAACAGGACCGCGGCGACCACCAGGATGATGCCGAGGACCATGGCGTCACCCTCCTTCCGATTCCCCCGAAGCGGCCCCCCGCGGGCGCCTCGTTCCTTGCGTGGACTGGGGATGCCCGGTCGCTCGCGCGGCCAAAGCAGAGTTGAGGAACTTCTGAGGGTCCGGCCACGGAAAAGGCCCCTGACCTGCACCGAAGTGCGGATCAGGGGCCGCTCGTACCTCAGGGGCCGTCAGGCGCCCAGGTAGACCGGGGCCTTCTGAACGGACCGGCCGTAGATGTGGCTGCTGAGGGTGCCGTCGGCACCCAGGACGACCAGGGTGACGTCGTCCTGGAGGACGACCGGGCGGCCCTTGGCCCACGAGACGGAGAACGTGCCGTGGCCGGTGGTCAGCTGCGCCCCGTAGACACCGTCGCGCTTGACGATCTTCACCTTCGCGCCGTTGACCAGCTTGTAGCGGCCGAGCCGGGGTGCGGGCGCGGTCTCGGACCCGGTCCAGGTGGCGGTCGTGCCGTCCGGGTTCAGCACCAGCGTGCGGGTGCCGTACAGGGCGGCTCCGGAACGGTCGTGGGCGTCGATGAAGCGCACCAGCCTGCCGTCCCGGAAGACGCGGGCCTGGTAGTGGCCGGCGGAGACCTTGAAGATCTGCGCGGTCGTGCGGGAGTCGAGGCGCAGGGTGCGCACGAGCTTGCCGCTCAGCGTGCAGTCGGCGGACAGGGCCGGGAAGGCGGTGCTGCGCCAGGGGGTCGGCCCGCCCTCGCTGCGCTGCCCGAAGACGGGCTTGGCGCTGAGCACTCCGGTGATCTTCAAGCCGTAGGCCAGGTCGGTGGGCCTGCTCTGGTTCACGGTCGAGACGACGCCGCCCCGGCCGTCCAGGAGCTTGGCGGACGCGCCGCTGTGCGCGCTGTTGACCAGCTTGACCTTCATGCCGCCGAAGACGGAGGGGATGGTCTTGGTCACGACGCAGGCGCTGCCCGCCGACGGCGCGGCACTGGCGGTGGCACTGGCTGCGGCACTGGCTGTGGCACCGGCCGAGACGACGGAAGCGGCGGCCGTCCCGACGAGGGCGAGGGTGGCGAGGGTGGTGCGGAGTGCGGTGCGCATGGCTGCTCCTGGCGATGTCGCTTCGGCCGTGCCGACCTCTCTGACCGGCGAGAACAACGTTAGGGATCACTCGTGCCGGACCCGTCGGGCTTGTGTCACAGGCATGTGACAGCCGACCGGCCGCCGACACAGGAGACCTTCGGCGAAGGCGGGTTGAACAACTCCGGAGCTTCGGCGCAGGATGGCCGGCATGACCTCCAGCGCACGCCCCTTCCTCAACCGCCGGCTCGCCGAGTTCGGGACGACGATCTTCGCCGAGATGTCGGCGCTGGCCGTGCGGACCGGATCGATCAACCTGGGCCAGGGCTTCCCCGACACGGACGGACCCGAGGAGGTCAGGGAGGCCGCGGTGCGCGCGCTGCGCGACGGCCTCGGCAACCAGTACCCGCCGGGCCCCGGCATCCCCGAGCTGCGCACCGCCGTCGCCGCGCACCAGCAGCGCCGCTACGGCCTGTCCTACGACCCCGACACCGAGGTCCTGGTCACGGCCGGCGCCACGGAGGCCATCGCCGCGGCCCTGCTCGCCCTGCTGGAGCCGGGCGACGAGGTGATCGCCCTGGAGCCCTACTACGACTCCTACGCGGCCTGCGTCGCGATGGCGGGCGGCACCCGGGTGCCGGTCACCCTGCGCCCGCACGACGGCGCGTTCCGCCTGGACCTCGACGAGCTGCGCGCCGCGGTCACCGACCGCACCCGTCTGCTGCTGGTCAACACCCCGCACAACCCGACCGGCACGGTCCTCACCCGCGAGGAGCTGACGGCGATCGCCGAGCTGGCCGTGGAGCGCGATCTGCTGGTGGTCACCGACGAGGTGTACGAGCACCTCGTCTTCGACGGGGCCGAGCACCTGCCGCTCGCCTCCTTCCCCGGGATGCGCGAGCGCACGGTCACGATCGGCTCGGCCGGCAAGACCTTCTCCTTCACCGGCTGGAAGGTCGGCTGGATCACCGCGCCGCCCGGCCTGGTCACGGCGGTGCGCTCGGCGAAGCAGTTCCTGACGTACGTGTCGGCCGGACCGTTCCAGTACGCGGTCGCCGAGGCGCTGTCGCTGCCCGACTCCTACTTCGACACCCTGCGCGCGGACCTGCTGGCCAAGCGCGACCTGCTGGCGTCCGGTCTCGCCGAGGCGGGCTTCGGGGTCTTCCGGCCGGCCGGCACCTACTTCGTCACCACCGACATCCGCCCCCTCGGCGAGAGCGACGGCTTCGCCTTCTGCCGCGCCCTGCCGGAACGGGCCGGCGTGGTCGCCATCCCGAACGCGGTCTTCTACGACCACCGCGAGGCCGGCGCCCCCTTCGTCCGCTTCGCGTTCTGCAAGAAGACCGAGGTGTTGGAGGAGGCGGTGCGCCGCCTGAAGTCCCTGCCGGCCTGACGCGTCCCGCGGGTCGACCGGCCGGACACCCCGCGAGTCGGCCCACCGGTCCGACGCCCACCGGTCTGCCGCTCCGCCGGGGTCTACCCCTCCGCCGCCCCACCGCGCCGCTCTGCCCGTCCACCGGTCTGCCCGCC
The DNA here is from genome assembly GCF_053597355.1 of Streptomyces sp. NPDC001443. Classification (NCBI taxonomy): domain Bacteria; kingdom Bacillati; phylum Actinomycetota; class Actinomycetes; order Kitasatosporales; family Streptomycetaceae; genus Streptomyces; species Streptomyces sp. NPDC001443. The sequence continues at coordinate 249,116 of NZ_JBSFIA010000002.1, read as the reverse complement.
CGCCGCTCCGACGCCCTGACGGTCCGGCGGTCCGCCGGTCCGCCGGTCCGCCGGACCGCACGTCCGCCGGGGCCGCCGACCCGCTCGACGGCCCGCCCGCCTGACGGGGTGTCGGTGGGTCGGGCGGCAGCATGTCCGGAGCTCCGGGTCACGTCGCCGCGCCGGGCGGCGGGTGACCGCACCCGTCCGGCCGCGCCCTGCTCGCGCACCCCGGCGGCGCTCTTGCAAGGTGCGGGTGTGACTCACACCAGCGCCACCACGCTCCGCATCGCGGTACCGGAGCCCGAACGACGGGGCCGGGCCCGTCCGCGGCTGCCCCGCCCCCGGCTGCCCGACCCCCGGACGCTCCGGCCGCCGGGAGTCGGCACCGCGGTGGGCCTGTTCGTGGCCGCGCGGCTGGCCGGTGCCGCCGTGCTCGCCACGACCGCCTGGACCTGGGACAAGCAGCCGCTCGCCCTGCTCGGGCGGTCCTGGGACTCCCTGTGGTACCTGGGCATCGCCGCGCACGGCTACGGCCGCGTCCTGCATCCGCAGCCGGGCGTCGTCCAGAGCGACCTGGCGTTCTTCCCGCTCTACCCGGCACTCGTGCGCGGGGTGACGGCGCTCAGCCCGCTCGGCGGGGGCGGGGCGGCCCTGCTGGTGTCGTGGCTGGCGGCCGTGGCCGCGGCCTGCGGGATCTACCGGTGCGGCGCCCTGCTGCACGGCCGGGCCGTCGCCTGCACCCTGGTGCTGCTGTGGGGGCTGCTCCCGCACTCGGTCGTGCTGTCGATGGCGTACACCGAGCCGCTGCTCACGGCGTTCGCCGCCTGGTCGCTGTACGCGGTCCTCACCCGCCGCTGGCTGTGGGCCGGCGCGCTGGCCGCGCTCGCGGGACTGTCCCGGCCCAACGGCTGCGCGGTGGCGGCGGCCGTCGTGGCGGCGGCCGTCTGCGAGGTCTGGCACGAGCGCCGCCGGCTCGGCCGGGTCTCCCCCGGGCTGTGGGCGGGCGCGGTGCTCGCCCCGCTCGGCTGGGGCGCGTACCTCCTGTGGGTGGGCCGGCGGACCGGGGACCTGCTCGGCGGCTACTTCGCGGTGCAGGCGGGCTGGGGGTCGCGCTTCGACCTCGGCCACGACGCGCTCCGGTTCACCCGGATCCTCCTGCTGTACAAGGCCCGGTTCGTCTTCCCGATGTCACTGGTGATCGTCGCGGCGGCGGTGCTCCTGTACGTCCTGCTGCTCCTGGACCGCCCCCCGCTCCCACTGGTCGTCTACACCAGCGCCCTGATGGTGGTCGCCCTCGGCGGCGCGGGCTTCTTCGAGTGCAAGCCGCGCTTCCTGCTGCCCGCCTTCCCGCTGCTGCTGCCGCCCGCGCGGGCGCTGGTACGCACGGCGAGAGCCCGGCCCTGGCACGCGACCGCGGTGGTCGGCGCCCTGGCCGGGCTCTCGTTCGTCTACGGCGCGTACCTGGTAGCGATCGCGCACGCACCGCTGTAGGACCCGGGGACGGGCTGCCCGCCCTGGGACCCGGGAGGTGGACTACTCCTCGCCTTCGCCCTCCTCGGGCTCCTCCGAGTCGTTGACTTCCTGCTCCAGGCCGAGCTGCTCGACGAGCCACTTGTCGAATTCGATGGCGGCCCGCACCCAGCTCACCGTCGACGACACGAAGTGCTCGAGGGCGACCCCGGTGCCGATCAGCATCTGGGCCTCGCCGATGAGACGGACGGTGCCGTCGTCGTGCGTGTGCGTGTAGACCTTGGGCCACAGCGTGCGACGGTTCCAGTCGTCGATGGACTCCAGCAGCTGGGGCTTCTCGTCGATCTTGTGCGGACGGTCGTAGAAGGTCCGCACCGAGAACACCTGCTGGTCGGCCTCGCCACGGAACATGAAGTACGTACGGAACTGCTCCCAGGGCGCCGCGAGGTCGCCCTCCTCGTCCACGACGTACTTCAGCTCCATCTGGTCGAGGAGCTGCTTCACGAGGTCCTGATCCGGGACGACGGGGCCCGCCGGTCCCTGCGGCTGCGGCTCGGGCTGGCCCCCGAAGTTCGGAATCGAGGACGGGTCGATGGTCACCGTGAATTTCCCTTCGTACGGATGCTGCCATCCTCTCCCATCCGGCACGGGGAGTGGCAACCCCGGGCGGGCCTGTCGCGGCGACTGACATGATCCGGTCAACGTCGACAAGGGGTGGCACACGTGCGCAAGCTGGGGTGGGGTTTGTGGTGGCTGAGTCTGGTGTTCGCGGTCGCCGTCGTCGGGCGGTTCGTGTGGGTCCTCAGCTTCGCGTCGAGCGACGGCCCCCCCGGCACCGTCGGCCGGGTCTCCTGCGACAGGGCCCTGCGGTTCGCGGGCGCCTCGCTGCCCGCGGGGGCGAGCGCGCAGGACTGCACCTCGTACAGCTGGCCGGACCAGGCCTACGACGGCTCGTTCCGGATGCCGCGGTCCACGGTGCCGCAGTGGCTGACCGCGGCGTTTCCCCGCGGTCAGCGCCCGGAGATGTGCGACGGGGACCTGTGTGTGTTCGTTCGCAACGCCCCTGACGACAAGAACACGACAGGCGCGTACGACGTGGACGTCAGCGTGCGCTACGAGGGCGGGTCCGCGGGGAACACCGCCCTCGTCACGTTCGAGGCCTCCACCTACTGAGCGGCACCGCGTCGGGCGCGGTGCCGCCCGTGCGTCACAGCGTCTTGCCGGTCGCCGGACCCACGATCAGTCCGTCGCCGAAGGCGTCCACCCGGACCGTGTCGCCGTCCTTGACCTCGCCGGACAGGATCTCCCTGGCCAGCCGGTCGCCGATGGCCGTCTGGACCAGCCGGCGCAGCGGCCGGGCGCCGTAGGCCGGGTCGTTGCCCTCGTCGGCGAGCCAGGCCAGGGCCTCGTCGGTGATCTCCAGGGTCAGCCGCCGCTCGGCCAGCCGCCGGGCGAGCCGGTCGATCTGGAGGCGGGCGATGCGGCCCAGCTCCTCCTTGGACAGGGCCGAGAAGACGACCAGGTCGTCGAGCCGGTTGAGGAACTCCGGCTTGAAGGACGCCCGGACCACCTCCAGCACCTGCTGCTTCTTCTCCGCCTCGCCCACCGTCGGGTCCACCAGGAACTGACTGCCCAGGTTCGAGGTGAGCACCAGGATGACGTTGCGGAAGTCGACCGTGCGGCCCTGGCCGTCGGTCAGCCTGCCGTCGTCCATCACCTGGAGCAGGACGTCGAAGACCTCGGGGTGCGCCTTCTCCACCTCGTCCAGCAGGACGACGCTGTATGGGCGGCGGCGGACCGCCTCGGTGAGCTGGCCGCCCTCCTCGTAGCCGACGTAGCCGGGCGGGGCGCCGACCAGCCGGGCCACGCTGTGCTTCTCGCCGTACTCCGACATGTCGATGCGGATCATCGCCCGCTCGTCGTCGAAGAGGAAGTCCGCGAGCGCCTTGGCCAGCTCGGTCTTGCCGACACCGGTCGGGCCGAGGAAGAGGAAGGAGCCGGTGGGCCGGTCCGGGTCGGAGATGCCCGCGCGGCTGCGCCGCACCGCGTCGGAGACGGCCCGTACGGCCTCGGACTGGCCGATGAGACGCTTGCCGAGCTCGTCCTCCATGCGCAGCAGCTTCTGCGTCTCGCCCTCCAGCAGACGGCCCGCCGGGATCCCGGTCCAGGAGGCGACGACGTCCGCGATGTCGTCGGAGCCGACCTCCTCCTTGACCATGGTGTCCCGGGAGGCCTCCTCCTCGGCCTCGGACGCGGCCTCCAGGTCGCGCTCCAGGGCCGGGATCTCGCCGTACAGCAGCTTGGAGGCGGTGTCGAAGTCGCCGTCGCGCTGGGCCCGTTCGGCCTGGCCGCGCAGGCCGTCGAGCCGCTCCTTCAGCTCGCCGACCCGGTTGAGGGACTGCTTCTCCTTCTCCCAGCGGGCGGTGAGACCCCGCAGCTCCTCCTCCTTGTCGGCGAGGTCGCGGCGCAGCTTGTCCAGCCGTTCCCGGCTGGCGGCGTCGGTCTCCTTGCCGATCGCCAGCTCCTCCATCTTCAGCCGGTCCACGACCCGCTGGAGCTCGTCGATCTCGACCGGGGAGGAGTCGATCTCCATGCGCAGCCGGGAGGCCGCCTCGTCGACCAGGTCGATGGCCTTGTCGGGCAGGAAGCGGGAGGTGATGTACCGGTCGGACAGGGTGGCCGCCGCGACCAGCGCGCTGTCGGCGATCTGGACCTTGTGGTGGGCCTCGTAGCGGCCCTTGAGCCCGCGCAGGATGGCGATGGTGTCCTCGACGGTCGGCTCGGCGACCAGCACCTGCTGGAACCGCCGCTCCAGGGCCGGGTCCTTCTCGATCCGCTCCCGGTACTCGTCCAGGGTGGTGGCGCCCACCATGCGCAGCTCACCGCGCGCGAGCATGGGCTTGAGCATGTTGCCCGCGTCCATGGCCGAGTCGCCGCCGGCGCCCGCGCCCACGACGGTGTGCAGCTCGTCGATGAAGGTGATGACCTGCCCGTCGGAGTCCTTGATCTCGGCGAGGACGGTCTTCAGCCGCTCCTCGAACTCGCCCCGGTACTTCGCCCCGGCCACCATGGCCCCGAGGTCCAGCGCGACCAGCCGCTTGTTCTTCAGGGACTCGGGCACGTCCCCCTTCACGATCCGCTGCGCGAGCCCCTCCACGACGGCGGTCTTGCCGACGCCGGGCTCGCCGATGAGCACCGGGTTGTTCTTGGTGCGGCGGGACAGCACCTGCACGACCCGCCGGATCTCGTGGTCGCGTCCGATGACGGGGTCGAGCCTGCCCTCCCGCGCGGCGGCGGTGAAGTCGGTCCCGAACTTCTCCAGCGCCTTGTACTGCCCCTCGGGGTCCGCGGTGGTCACCCGGCGCCCTCCTCTCGACTTGCGGAAGGCCTCCTGGAGCTGGTCCGCCCCGGCCCCCCGCCGGGAGAGCACCTCGCCGGCCGCGCCGCCCTTCGCGGCGGTGCCGATCAGCAGGTGCTCGGTGGAGACGTAGTCGTCGCCGAGGTCCTTGGCGCGCCGCTGGGCGTCGGCGAGGACGGCGAGCAGCTCGCGGTTGGGCTGCGGGGGCGCGACGGTGGAGCCGGTCACGCTGGGCAGCTGGGCCAGCGCCCGCTCGGCGTCGGCGCGCACGGCTGCCTGGTCCGCGCCGACGGCGGCCAGCAGGTCGATGATGTTCTCGTTGTCCTGCCCCGCGAGCAGCGCGAGCAGCAGATGGGCGGGGGTGAGGTCCGGATGGCCCTCGGACACGGCCCGGCTGCCTGCCGCGTTGATCGCGTCCCGGCTCCTGTTGGTCAGCTCGGCGTCCACGTTCGCGTTCTCCTCCCAGCGTCGGCGTACTGCCCACGTCTCCCGGTCCTGACTCAACCAACGTACACAAAGTTGAGTCTATTCCACTCAAGGAGAGCCGGGGAGGTGGTGAGGGACTAAATTCCCGGGCATGGCCGCATATCCACAGAACCCGGGCAGCCCGGACCAGCCGTATCTCGCCTTCTGGCGGGAACGGCACCTGTGCACACTGACGACGACGCGCCAGGACGGCACCCCGCACGTCGTACCCGTCGGAGTGACATACGACCCCGAGGCGCGATTGGCTCGGGTGATCACGAACAAGGCGAGCGCGAAGGTGACGAACGTGAGCGCCGCGGGGCCGGCGGGCGCGCCCGTGGCGGTGTGCCAGGTCGACGGCCGCCGCTGGGCCACGCTGGAGGGCCGGGCCTTCGTACGCACCGAGCCGGAGCGGATCGCGGAGGCGGAGCGGCGCTACGCCGAGCGCTACCAGCGGGTGCCCGCACCCAACCCGGCCCGGGTCGTGATCGAGATCGAGCTGACCCGGGCGATGGGGCGGGGCTGAGGAGACGGGCGAGCCCCGGGGGAACAGCGGCGGACGATCCTTTTTCGGTCACCCGTGGAACGCGCCCATTCCCGGAAATGTCCCGTAAAACTGCAGCGGCGTCACCGTGTTCAGGTCACGGTGACGCCGCTGCGGGGGGAAGTACCTGCGCGATCTTTTACGACGGGGGAATCGCGTCAGGCACTGCGGGGGGTGGCCGAGATGGTCCTGATGTCAGGAACGTCCGGCTCCGCAAGCCGGTGGTCCCGCCGATCCAGGTTCACAAAGATCATTCCGTACCGGATGGCACACCGCACGGGCTGCGGCGCCCCGCGAGGCCGTCGCAGGCACCGGTACGCCCGTACGTCCTCGTCCTCGTCCCGCGTGACGACGACCGGCTCACCGAAGACGGTCACCATCAGCGAGTCGCCGCTATGGGGGATGGCGGTGACCAGGTCGATGAAGTGCCAGCCGGAGCGGTAGGCGGTGGCCATCTCGCGCCGGAAGGAGCGGTCGTCGGGTGGGGTGGTCACGTCAACTCCACACGGTGTCATTCGGTGTGACGACGGCGCCGTCGTCGCCGGTCGCGGCGTCGGCGCCCGGCACTGACCAGACGGTGTCCGCGCGCACGTCACCCTTCGTACCGGAGAGGCCACTCAGCGTTCCGAAGGCCACAACGGCGGAGAAGGCGGCGACGAGCACCGAGCGAAGCATTCTCTTACGCATAGTCGGCTTCGTCCTCACTTGAAGGTCCCCTCTTCCCCCGTCGAGTAAGACGATGGCTCATTCGGGCACGTCATGGCCACACAATCAATGCATCATGTTCCTGCATGTTCAGGACCCTGGGGGGTGGAGATTTGGCAACGAATCGGACTAACGAGACGCATCCCCACGCCTTGACGGAATGGTGCGAGGACGGCGAGCGCCTCTACGCGAACGCCCTGCGCACGGGGCGTATCGACCGCGTCGAGGCGGAGGCCGCTCCGTGTCTGATGGAGTTCGCCCTGCTGCACCCCGACCCGGACGAGCCGGACCGGCTGCTCCCGGTCCCCCCCTCGGTCGTCCTGGCCCAGCGCCTCAACGCCATAGAGCGCGAGATCAGCGAGCGGCGGCGGCTGTCCACCGATCTGGCCGGGGCCTTCGAGCCGTTCATGGCGCTGAGCGCCCGGGTGACCGCGGCCACGGACTCCGTCCGGGTGCTGGAGGGACTCGACCGGATCAACGCGGCACTCGACCTGGCCACCGCCCAGTGCCAGCACGAGGTGCTCACGGTCCAGCCGAGCGCCCGCCACCCGGAACGCAGACTCATCGAGGGACTCGAGCGCGACCGGCCGCTGATCGAACGCGGGGTGCGCATCCGCACCCTGTACCAGCACACCGCGCGCTACAGCCCCGAACGACTCGCCTACGTCGACCAGTTCGCCGACGGCAAGGCCGAGTACCGCACCATCGACGAACTCGTCGAGCGGCTGATCATCTGCGACGAGACCGTCGCCTTCATCCCGGTCCGCGAGGACCGCCAGGTCGCCCTGGAACTGCGCCACCCCGGTCTGGTCAGCTACCTGGTCAAGGTGTTCGAGTTCATGTGGAACCGCGCGGTGCCGCTGAGCGCCGGAGCCCCCTACGAGACCGCCCCGGACGGCATCACCGACATCCAGCACTCCATCGCCAAGCTTCTCGTGGAGGGCCACGTGGACGAGGCCATCGCACGCCGGCTGGGCATGAACGTACGCACCTGCCGGGCCCACATAGCCAAACTGGCCACCGCCCTGGGCAGCGGCAGCCGCGCCCAACTCGGCTATCTGATAGCCCAGTCGGGAATCCTCAACCAGGACCACGCCGACACCGCCGACGACGGCGGGGCGTGACCCGGGGCGCCCTCGCCCGGCCCCTCACAGGGCGGTCGGGGACCCCTGATCGGGCAGGGCGACCTGCGGCACACCGGGGGTGGGCACGGAGCTGTCCAGGCCGACCTGGGCGATCCTGACCCCCAGTTGGGTGCGGCTCGCCGCGCCCAGCGTCTCCGACAGCCGTGCGATGTGCGCCCGGCAGGTGCGCACGCTGATGCCGAGGCGCTCCGCGATCACCGCGTCCTGGTGCCCCTCCGCGAGCAGCGCCGCGATGGACTGCTCGCGGTGCGAGATGCCCTCGATGCCGGTGTCGGGCAGCGGGGCGGTGAGCGGGATCGCCAGCCGCCAGAAGCGTTCGAAGACCGTGGCGAAGTAGTTGACCAGGGCCGGGTGCCTGAGCTCCAGGGCCATCGTGTGATCGGCGTTGGCGGGAATGAAGGCGACCGTGCGGTCGAACAGGATGAGCCGGTCGACGACCTCGTCGAGGGTGCGCGCCTCGACCGTGTCGCCCATCAGCTCGAGGTAGTTGAGCAACCCCTGCCCGTGCCGGGCCACATGGTTGTACAGGTCCCGCATCCGCACCCCGCGCCCGCGCAGCGTCAGCGCCCGGTGCAGCCCCTCGGACAGCTCGGCCTCGCGACGGATGCCGCCCGGCTGCACCGTCAGCACCTCCGTCGTGCAGGCCTCGGTCGCCTCGTCCATCGCCGTCTGGATCCGGGACAGGCCCTCCAGGACCCGGATCGAGCTGCCCTCGGTGCCGGAGGACGGCAGCCGGCCGCCCAGGCCCGCGTACCACTCGACGGCCGCGACCGCCGCGCCCACCCGGCGCCGGCTCGCGCTGACCTCGTCGTGTACCGCGCGCAGCAGCCGGGTCATGACCTCCTGCGGTGCGGTCGGCACCAGCCAGTCCATGTCGTCGGGGTCCGGGTGCAGCAGGGCCAGTTCCAGGAGACAGGGCACCGGGTCGGCGTCCCGACGGCGCACCCGCCCGCGCCGTACGGCCCGGGAATACACCCGATCCCCGGCGTCGCACAGTCGGTCGGCACCGTGTGGATGCTGCTCCGTCCCGTGCCCGGCCATCGCCCGTCCCACCCCCGGTTCCAGCCTCTTCCGCAGGCGCCACTATGCGCGGACCCTACCTGCTCCGCAACACGGCTTCCCTCGGTCCGACCGTGGGAAACAGCCGGTTCGCCCCGCTTTCCGCCCACCACCGCTCATGGCATCGCCACAAGCTGACGGTGATGTTCCGTACCCGGCCGGTACTCGGCGGAACCCACTCCCCCGGGCGACGGCCGCGGCCGTCGACGCCTTCCCGTCGTGTCCGCCCTCTCCCTTTTCGGCTCCGACGGCCCGACACTTCCCGTATGCCGAGAGGGCGCCTGCCGAGGGCACTGATGTGGACGACGCTGGCCGCGCTGACGCTGCCCGTCGCGGGCTGCGAAGCGGGCGGCGGGGTTCCGGCCGCCCCGTCGCCCTCCGCGGCCGCACAGCGGCCCTCCAGGGCCTACAAGGATGGACACCTCACGTTCACCTTGCTGTCCCTGCGTTGTGGCCTTACGGCTGTCTCGGGGTCGCACAGTGAGGCGCAGCCGGACGGTCAGTTCTGCGCTGTCCGGCTGCGGGTGGAGAACAAGGACCCCGAGTTCCACACGTACGTGGTCGCGCGCCAGCGCCTGGAGGGCGTCGCCGGCCGGCGCGGACGGGCGGACACCTTCGCGATGGCGGTACGGCGGCAGCACGACCAGGTCGAGATCGGCGGCCACGATCTCGTCGAGGTCGAGATCTGGTACGACGTGCCGCGCGACGCGAAGGTGACGGGCGTGCGCGTCTCGGGCGACCGGGACCGGGCGGGCTTCATGGACAGCAGTCCGGTGGAGCACGCCCCGGAGGGCGTGCTCATCCCGATGAAGCCACTCGTGGGCTGGTGAGGCGTCAGCGGGCCGCCGAGGCGGTCGGCCCGCGGGCCGTCGGCCGGCCCGTGCGGCGGTCGGCCCTACTTGAGGCCGAGCGCGGAGCAGGCCGCCTTGTAGTCGGCCGTGCAGATGTCGGACGCCTTGTAGATGCCGTCCGCGATGACGGTGTCCTTGATGTTGTCCTTGGTCAGCGCGACCACGCTCACCAGCAGCGAGGGGATGTCCTTGTTCGTGGGGCTGTCGACCTTGTCGCGGGTCAGGGCGTCGAACTGGATGTCGTGACCCTGGATCCGGGCGACGGCCATCTGCGCGGCGGCCTCGGCCTCCTCCGGGTACGACTTGTAGACGCTCATGTACTGCTGGCCGGCGACGATCCGCTGGACACCCGCGAGCTCCGCGTCCTGGCCGGTGATCGGCGGCATGTTGCTGACACCCGCGGCCTGGAAGGCCTTGATGACACCGCCGGCCATGCCGTCGTTGGCCGCATAAACGCCGGCGATGTTGCTCTTGCCGATCCGCTCGATCGCCTTGGTCATCTTGGCCTGGGCCACGTCGGGGTTCCAGTCCTTGGTGTCCCAGGTGTCGGCGATGACCACCTTGCCGTCGAGCTCGGAGAGCGCGCCCGCCTTGAACTGCTTGGCGTTCGGGTCGGTGGGCGAACCGTTGACCATGACGATCTTGCCGGAGGTGTTGTCCACCTGCTCGGCCAGGGTGCGCCCCTGCACCTCGCCGACGAGCTCGTTGTCGAAGGAGATGTACGCGTCGATCGGGCCCTCGGACAGACGGTCGTAGGCGATGACCGGGATGCCCGCGTCCTTGGCCTTCTTCACCATGGCCGCGATGGCGTGCGAGTCGACGGCGTCCAGCAGGATGATGTCGACCTTGTCGTCGATCATCTTCTGCATCTGGGTCGCCTGCACGTCCGCGTCGGAGCCGGCGTTGGCGTACGCGGTCCGGCCCTGGTTGTTGGTCAGGGAAGCGACCTTCGCCTTGATGATGGGGTAGTCGAAGTCCGCGTAGCGCGTGTTCGTCTTCTCCGGCATCAGGATGCCCACCGTGACGTCGTTGCCCTTCGTCGGGCTCGCTTCGGCAGCGCTCCCCGATGCGTCGAGCATGCCGCAGCCTGCCAACGAGAGGGTCATGGTGGACGCGGCCACGGCTATGGCGATACGACGCATTCGGGGGCTCACTTCAAGTGCGATCCGGACATGGGTACGGCATGGTGACCCAGGTGTCTGAAAAGCCAACGCGTCAACAACGGTCGGCGTCAAGCCGAAGCACTTAACGAGATAGCAACATCATGCTCCGCTTCGCTCACAGTCGGTCGTGAACGCCCTGATCATTCTTCGCCAAACACCCTTTTACGGCCCCTTCACCCAATGGAAGTTCACGGAAAAGTAAAGTTTCACACAGTCCATCACCGCTCGGTCGAACCATGATCACGAAGGGTGTCGGCAGCCGCCCCGACAGGGTCGGGGCGGGCGGGACGAACCCGGCCGAACGGTGCGGCGCCGCGCCGACCGCCGCCGGGTTCCCGCCACCGGCCGCACGCGAAGGGGCCCGGGAGACATCTCCCGGGCCCCTTCACACACGTGCCGTCGCGTCGTACCGCCGCGTCGCGGCCCTCAGTCCGAGGACCCCGGCCGCTTCGGCCGCCACACCACCAGCGCGCTGGTCTGCTGGACCTCCTGGTACGGGACCAGGTCCCGCCGGTAGGAGGCGTGCACCGCGGCCTCGCGCTGTCGCATCGCGGCCGCCGCACCCTCCAGCGCCGCCTCCATCTCCGCCACGCGGGACTGGAGCGCCGCCACCTGGTTCTCCAGTTCGATGATCCGCTTGATACCGGCCAGGTTGATGCCCTCGTCCTGCGACAACTGCTGGACGGTGCGCAACAGTTCGATGTCGCGGGCCGAGTAGCGCCGGCCCCGTCCGGCCGTGCGGTCGGGGGAGACCAGACCCAGACGGTCGTACTGACGCAGCGTCTGCGGATGCAGACCGGAGAGCTGGGCCGCCACCGAGATGACGTAGACCGGGGTCTCCTCGTTCAGTTCGTACGGGTTGCGCCGACGGCCGTCCATCACGCTCAAGCTCCCTTCGCGGCCTCGAACAGCTCCGCCCGCGGGTCCTCCCCCGCGGTCGCCTCGCGATACGCCTCCAGTGCGTCACGAGCATTCCCCGACAGATCCTTCGGAACACTCACCTCGACGGTGACCAACAGGTCGCCGCGGGTGCCGTCCTTGCGGACCGCCCCCCTGCCACGGGCGCGCATGGTGCGGCCGTTGGGGGTGCCCGGGGGGAGCTTCAACGTCACCGGCGGACCACCGAGGGTCGGGACCCGCACCTCGCCGCCGAGTGCCGCCTCCGTGAACGTCACCGGGACGGTGACGGTGAGGTTGTCGTCCTTGCGGCCGAACACCGGGTGCGCGTCGACGTGCACGACGACATACAGGTCGCCCGCCGGCCCGCCCCGCTCACCGGGCGCGCCCTTGCCGCGCAGCCGGATCCGCTGCCCGTCGGTGACGCCCGCCGGGATGCGGACCTGCATGGTGCGCGAGGACTTGGCACGGCCGCTGCCCTTGCACTCCATGCAGGGGTGCTCGGCGATCAGGCCGCGCCCCTTGCAGTCCGGGCAGGGGTCCGTCAGCGAGAAGCCGCCGCCGGAGCCCCGCGCCACCTGTCCGGTGCCGACGCAGGTCGGGCACACCCGCGGGGTGCCGTTCTTGTCGCCGGTGCCGGAACAGGCCTTGCACGCCTGCTGCGAGGTCATCCGCAACGGGACCGTCGCGCCCTCGATCGCCTCCGTGAAGCTGAGCGTGACCTCGGTGTCGATGTCCTGGCCGCGCCGGGGCTGGGTGCGCGTGCCGGTGCCCGCGCCACCCCGGTTGAACAGGCCCCCGAAGACGTCGCCGATGCCGCCGCCGAAGCCGCCGGCACCACCGCCGCCCTGCGGGCCGCCGCCGAAGAGGTCGCCCAGGTCGAAGTTGAAGTTGCCGCCGCCCGCGCCCGGTCCCGGGCGGAACCCGCCGGCACCGAAGAGGGCGCGGGCCTCGTCGTACTCCTTGCGCTTCTTGGGGTCGCCGAGGACGTCGTTCGCCTCGGAGATCTCCTTGAACCGCTCCTCGGCCTTGTCGTTGCCCTTGTTGGCGTCCGGGTGGAACTCGCGGGCGAGCTTCCGGTACGCCTTCTTGATCTCGGCCTCGGTCGCGTCCTTGGGGACGCCGAGAACCTTGTAGTAGTCCTTCTCGATGAAGTCCTTGGTGCTCATCCCCGACGCCCCTCCTTCCGCTTCCGTGTCTGAGCGTCAGCCCTCGTCCGGGCCACCGCTCTCCTTGTCGTCACCCGTCTCGGCCGAGTCCTCGGCCTTGACCGTCTGCGCCCCCGGCTGGGGCTCGGCCACCGCCACCCGCGCGGGGCGGATGGTGCGCTCGCCGAACCGATACCCGGGCTGCAGAATCGCCACGCACGTCGTCTCGGTGACGTCCGGTGCGTAACTGTGCATCAGGGCCTCGTGGATCGTCGGGTCGAAGGGCTCGCCCTCCTTGCCGAACTGCTGCAGACCCATCTTCGCCGCGACGGTCTCCAGCGACTCCGCGACGGACTTGAACCCGCCGACCAGCTCGCCGTGGTCCCGCGCGCGCCCGATGTCGTCGAGCACGGGCAGGAGCTCGGTCAGGAGGTTCGCGATGGCGATCTCCCGGACCGCGATCCGGTCCCGCTCGACCCGGCGACGGTAGTTCTGGTACTCGGCCTGGAGCCGCTGGAGGTCCGTCGTGCGCTCGCCGAGCGCCGTGCGCACCTGGTCCAGCTGGGCCACCAGGGCCGCGGTCCGGTTCGCGTCCCCGGCCGGGGCCGCCGCCTCCTCCGCGGAGGGAGCGGCGGCCGTCGGCTCGGCGTCGTCAGAGGTGGCGCCGGAGGGGACGTCGGGCTTCTCTTCAAAGCCCGGGGTCTCCTCCGTCACGCGACACCGTCCCGGCGCTCGTCGTCGACGATCTCGGCGTCCACGACGTCGTCGTCGGCGCGGGCCTCACCGGCACCGGCGGACGCGCCACCGGCGGCCTGCCCGGCCTGGGCGTCGGCGTACATCGCCTGGCCCAGCTTCTGCGAGACGGCGGCGACCTTCTCCGTGGCGGTGCGGATCTGGGCGGAGTCCTCGCCCTTGAGCGCGGCCTTCAGCTCCTCGACGGAGGCCTCGACCTCGGTCTTGATCTCGCCCGGGACCTTGTCCTCGTTGTCCTTGAGGAACTTCTCCGTCTGGTAGACGAGCTGCTCGCCCTGGTTGCGGGCCTCGGCCGCCTCACGGCGGGCGTGGTCCTCGTCCGCGTACTTCTCGGCCTCCTGGCGCATCCGGTCGACCTCGTCCCTCGGCAGCGAGGAGCCGCCGGTGACGGTCATCTTCTGCTCCTTGCCGGTGCCGAGGTCCTTGGCCGTGACGTGCATGATGCCGTTGGCGTCGATGTCGAAGGCGACCTCGATCTGCGGCACGCTGCGCGGGGCCGGCGGAAGACCGGTCAGCTCGAACATGCCGAGCTTCTTGTTGTACGCCGCGATCTCGCGCTCGCCCTGGTAGACCTGGATCTGCACGGACGGCTGGTTGTCCTCGGCCGTGGTGAAGATCTCGGACCGCTTGGTCGGGATCGTCGTGTTCCGCTCGATGAGCTTGGTCATGATGCCGCCCTTGGTCTCGATACCGAGGGACAGCGGGGTCACGTCGAGGAGCAGGACGTCCTTGACCTCACCCTTGAGGACACCGGCCTGGAGCGCGGCGCCGATGGCGACGACCTCGTCCGGGTTCACGCCCTTGTTGGCCTCGTTGCCGCCGGTCAGCTCCTTGACGAGCTCGGCGACGGCGGGCATACGGGTCGAGCCGCCGACGAGGACGACGTGGTCGATCTCGGACAGCGCGATGCCGGCGTCCTTGATCACGTTGTGGAACGGCGTCTTGCAGCGCTCCAGCAGGTCGGCCGTCAGCTGCTGGAACTGGGCGCGCGTGAGCTTCTCGTCCAGGTGCAGCGGGCCCTCGGCGGAAGCCGTGATGTAGGGCAGGTTGATCGAGGTCTCGGTGGACGAGGACAGCTCGATCTTGGCCTTCTCGGCGGCCTCGCGCAGACGCTGGAGCGCCATCTTGTCCTTGGCGAGGTCCACACCGTGGCCGGAGCGGAACTGCTGCACCAGGTAGTCGACGACGCGCTGGTCCCAGTCGTCACCACCGAGGTGGTTGTCACCGTTGGTGGCCTTCACCTCGACGACGCCGTCGCCGATCTCCAGGAGGGACACGTCGAAGGTGCCGCCACCGAGGTCGAAGACGAGGATCGTCTGGTCGTCCTTGTCGAGGCCGTAGGCGAGCGCGGCCGCGGTGGGCTCGTTGACGATACGAAGGACGTTGAGACCGGCGATCTCACCGGCTTCCTTCGTCGCCTGGCGCTCGGAGTCGTTGAAGTACGCCGGGACGGTGATGACCGCGTCGGCCACCTTCTCGCCCAGGTACGCCTCGGCGTCGCGCTTCAGCTTCTGCAGGATGAACGCGCTCATCTGCTGCGGGTTGAAGTGCTTCCCGTCGAGCTCGATCTTCCAGTCGGTGCCCATGTGGCGCTTCACCGAGCGGATGGTCCGGTCCACGTTCGTGACCGCCTGGCGCTTGGCGACCTCGCCGACCAGCACCTCGCCGTTCTTCGCGAAGGCGACGACGGACGGCGTGGTCCGGGCACCCTCGGCGTTGGTGATGACGGTGGGCTCGCCGCCTTCAAGAACGCTTACGACGGAGTTAGTCGTGCCCAGGTCGATGCCGACCGCACGTGCCATGGTGATTTCCTCCAGCTGACTTGAGTGGAACGGACTCAAGTGTGCACGACGGCCACCCCGCGGTCAACAGAGCTGAGCCATGGCGACTCAACTCTTATCCGTTCCTTACACGCAACTGGGCTCTGACCTGCGTAGATGCGGGGCGTCGCGACCCGTTCACCGGAAATCGAAGCACCCCCCACAGGGCGATCAGCACCACCACGGCCACCCAGAGCGCGGCTTGAGCACCGATCCACCCGGTGTGCACCAGCACCCCGACGAGCACCGCCGGGACCGCCGCGGCACCGAGCACCACCGTCGCCCCCTGCGGGGTGAGCCCGAGCCGGCGCAGCCGGTGGCCGAGATGGTCGGGCCCGCGGCGCAGCAGCGGACGGCCGGCGATCCGCCGCGCCAGGACCACGAGGACGGCGTCGGCGGCCGCGACCGCGGTGAGCGCGAACAGCACGCCCACGCTGGAGCCGAACCCGTACCCGGCGCGGACCTGCACGGCGGCCGAGGCGAGCACGAAACCGGTGAACAGCGACCCGCAGGCACCGAGACCGACCCGCGCGGGATGCCAGTTGTGCATGAGGAAGCCGGTCAGCGCGGCGGCCAGCACACTGAGCAGCACCGCGAGCCCGTCCATGACCTCGGCGGCGGCGCAGGCGCCCGCCCCGAAGGCGGTGACGACCCCGACGGTGCCCACGAGCCCGTCGGCGTGGTCGAGCCCCTTGAAGGCGACCGTCACGCAGACGATCCAGGCCACGGCCGGCAGCCCGGCGGCCACCCCCGTCTCCGTGTACGGCACGACGCAGGCCGCCGCCACGGCCGTACCGACGGCGAGGAACCGCGTCTTGAGCCGCCACACGTCGGCGACCAGCCCGAGCGCGGCGACCGCGGCGCCCGCGCCGAGCAGCTGCCCGATCCCGGTGCCGAGCGGCGCGACCCCCGTCCAGTCGCCCGCCGCCGCGACGGCGCAGGTGGCCGCCACCACGGCCACTCCCCCGAACAGCGGCAACGGCCGCTGCCGTCGTCGGTCGACCACCCCGAGCCGACGGGCGGGCGCCCGGAGCAGCGCCGCGAGGACGGCGGCGAGGAGGAGGGCGGCGGTGGCGGCGGTGATCCCGTAGAGCACGGATATAAGTTAGAGGTAAATGTACCAATTTGGTACGAATAACACGATCGGATCGCGAGCACTCCGGACCACCTCGAATCGCCCCTGGATCAGCCCCGGACCGGCCCTGGATCAGCCCCGGACCGGCCCCGCGACCCGGATCGTGAGGCAAGCCTCAGCGACACAGATCACCGAGCGGCTGACTACAGTGCGGCGGAGGATGCGGGTAGTCTCAGACGGACTGCATAAGTTACCGCTTAGTAATCTCGATCGAGAATCCCTCGCAGGCCCGAGGAGCCCCGAAATGCAACTCGCCGCGATCATCGTGTCGCTGGTCCTGACCGTGGTCGGCGTGGCGCTGCTCGCACGCGCCGTCGGCCAGTTCGTCCGGTACTTCAAGCTGGGACAGCCCGTGCCCGCCGGGAGCCGGACGGACAACCCCTACCAGCGCAGCGTGACGCTGGTCCGGGAGTTCCTCGGCCACACCCGGATGAACCGGTGGGGCATCGTGGGCTTCGCGCACTGGTTCGTGGCCGTCGGCTTCCTGACGCTGCCGCCGACCCTGGCGCAGGCCTTCGGACAGCTCTTCCAGGCCGACTGGATGCTGCCGGTCATCGGCGACTTCCTGCCGTTCGAGATGTACACCGAGTTCATCGGCGTGATGACCGTCCTCGGCATCGTCGTCCTGATGGCGATCCGGCTGCTGAACCTGCCCTCGCGACCGGGCCGCAAGTCCCGCTTCACGGGTTCCAAGTCCGGCCAGGCGTACTTCGTCGAGTACGTCATCCTCACCATCGGCCTGGCCATCTACACCCTGCGCGGCCTCGAGGGCGCCATCCACCACGTCGACGGCTACGAGGCCGGCTACTTCGCCTCGTACCCGCTGGTGCTGGCCTTCAAGGGCCTGAGCGTCGGCACGCTCCAGAACCTGGTCTACCTGGTCGCCATGATCAAGATCAGCGTCTCCTTCATCTGGATGATCGTGGTGTCGCTGAACACCAACATGGGCGTCGCCTGGCACCGCTTCCTGGGCTTCCCGAACATCTGGTTCAAGCGCGACGCGACCGGCGGCACGGCCCTCGGCGCACTCCAGCCGATGACCTCCGGCGGCAAGCCGATCGACTTCACCGACCCCGGCGACGACGACGTCTTCGGCGTCTCCCAGGTCGAGCAGTTCTCCTGGAAGGGCCTGCTCGACTTCTCCACCTGCACCGAGTGCGGACGCTGCCAGTCGCAGTGCCCCGCCTGGAACACCGGCAAGCCGCTCTCCCCGAAGCTGCTGATCATGTCGCTGCGCGACCACGCGCACGCCAAGGCCCCCTACCTGCTGGCCGGCGGCGGCAAGACGATGGAGGGCGAGGAGAAGGCGTCCGAGGAGCAGCTTGCGGGCGTGCCCGCGGCCGCCCTCGCCGAGGCCGAGCGCCCGCTGATCGGCACCGCGGAAGAGAACGGCGTCATCGACCCGGACGTCCTGTGGTCCTGCACCACCTGCGGCGCCTGCGTCGAGCAGTGCCCGGTGGACATCGAGCACGTCGACCACATCGTCGACATGCGCCGCTACCAGGTCATGATCGAGTCCAGCTTCCCCTCCGAGGCGGGCACGATGCTCAAGAACCTGGAGAAGAAGGGCAACCCCTGGGGCCTGGCCAAGAAGCAGCGCCTGGAGTGGACGAAGGAACTCGACTTCGAGGTGCCGGTCGTCGGCCGCGACATCGAGGACCTCACCGAGGTCGAGTACCTGTACTGGGTCGGCTGCGCGGGCGCTCTGGAGGACCGGGCCAAGAAGACCACGAAGGCGTTCGCCGAACTCCTCAACATCGCGGGCGTCAAGTTCGCGATCATGGGCGGCGACGAGAAGTGCACCGGTGACTCCGCCCGCCGCCTCGGCAACGAGCCCCTGTTCCAGGAGCTCGGCATGGAGAACGTCGCCGCGCTGAACATGGCGTTCGGCGAGGAGACGGACGACGAGGGCAACGTCACCGAGGAGTCGCGCAAGCCCAGGTCGGCGAAGAAGATCGTCGCCACCTGCCCGCACTGCCTCAACACCATCGGCAACGAGTACCCGCAGCTCGGCGGCGACTACGAGGTCATCCACCACACCCAGCTGCTCCAGCACCTGGTGGACGAGGGCAAGCTGGTCCCGGTCACCCCGGTCGAGGGCATCATCACCTACCACGACCCCTGCTACCTGGGCCGCCACAACAAGATCTACACGCCGCCGCGCGAGATCATGACCGCCGTCCCGGGCCTGCGCCAGCAGGAGATGCACCGCCACAAGGAGCGCGGCTTCTGCTGCGGCGCCGGCGGCGCGCGGATGTGGATGGAGGAGCGGATCGGCAAGCGCATCAACAACGAGCGCGTCGACGAGGCCCTTTCGCTGAACCCGGACATCGTCTCCACCGCCTGCCCGTTCTGCCTCGTCATGCTGACCGACTCGGTCAACGGCAAGAAGAACGAGGGCAAGGCCAAGGAGTCCGTCCAGGTCGTGGACGTCGCCCAGCTGCTGCTCGAGTCCGTCAGGACGCCGGTCGCGGACGAGCCCCCGGCGGGCGAGTCGCAGTCGGAGAGCGAGCCGGAGCCGGAGCCGGTGAAGTAACCGCCGTTCCCACCCGCCGACGCCCCCTGACCCGCCTGCCGGGCAGGGGGCGTCGGCGTACGCGCTCTCCGGGCCGCACGCGCTCCTCCCGCCGTACGCACCGCAGTTGCCGTCACGCGGACGGAGGACACCGCCGCCGCGCCTCACCGATCCCGCGCGCAAGCCCCCGGCCCCTCGGAAAAACCCCCGGGACCCCCCTTAGGGGATGTCACAGCTCGGCAGCAAAGCCCGGCCCTGAACCCCCGTCCTGGCCCCTCACCCTCCGGGACCAGGTACGTTCGAAGGCGTGGCTGGATTCAGGAACGGACGCGGCGGCCGGGACGACCGCGCCCCGCAAGCGCGACCGCACAACCCTCCGTACGGACAGCAGGCCCCCCAGGGACCGCCGTCCTACGGCTACCCGTCGGCTCCGCAGCCGTACCCGCAGCAACCGCAGTACCGGGGCGGCCAGCAGCCGCCGCACGGCGGCTCCGGCGGGGCCCAGTGGCCGCAAGGCGGACAGGGCGGACAGGGCAGCGGCGAGCCGGAGTACTTCGGCGCGGCCGACCCGTACGGCGCCCCGCACGACCCGTACGCGGCGAACCAGCCGGGGCACACCCAGGCGTTCTCCATCGACGAGCACGCCTCCTACAACCAGGGCGGCACCTACCACGCGGGCGCCGCGCAGCCCTCGGCCCCGGTCGGCCCGCCGCTGCACTGGAAGGCGCTGCTGAGGGGCATCGTGACCGCCCCCGACCAGACCTTCCTGCGGATGCGCGACTACACGATGTGGGCCCCGGCCCTGATCGTGACGTTCCTCTACGGCCTGCTCGCGGTCTTCGGCTTCGACGGCGCCCGCGAGGACGCGATCAACGCCACCCTCTCCAACGCCGTCCCGATCGTCCTGATGACGTCGGTCGCGATGGTGATCAGCGCCTTCGTCCTCGGCGTGGTCACCCACACCCTGGCCCGCCAGCTCGGCGGCGACGGCGCCTGGCAGCCCACCGTGGGCCTGTCGATGCTGATCATGTCCCTCACGGACGCGCCGCGACTGCTGCTGGCCATGTTCTTCGGCGGCAACGCGACCTTCGTCCAGGCCGTGGGCTGGGCGACCTGGGTGGCCGCCGGAGCGCTGCTGACCATGATGGTCCGCCGCTCCCACGACCTGCCCTGGCCCAAGGCGCTGGGCGCGTCGGCGATCCAGCTGATCGCGCTGCTGTCGATCGTGAAGCTGGGCACGTTCTGAGGACCTGTCCGGCCCGCACCCGACAGAAGGGGCTCACCGTCCGCACGGACGGTGAGCCCCTTCTGTCACCTCGGTCGTCCCGCCCCGTCAGCGATCTTGCTTCGGATACGGTGACGCAACCGCCCGAGGGAGAACCGATCATGAAATGGAAGTCGCCGGGACCGCCCGCATCAACCGCACTTGCCCTGTCGGCCGTCCTGCTCACGGGCTGCGGCAGCCCCGCGGCCAAGTCCACTCCGCTCTCGGCGACTTCGGCGTCGGCTTCCGTGGCGGCCGAGCCGGTCCCGGCGAAGGCCCGGGCCGCCGAAGCGGTCAAACTCGCCGTCGAGGACCGCATATCCGCGGACGAGGCGACGTTCGGTTCCGGCACGCAGTCGCCCTGCGCGGCAGCATCGCCCCAGTTGTTCACCGCGAAGTGCGAGGCGGCGGCCCGGGCCACGGCGAAGGCCGCCGACCTGGCCCTGGACCGGATCGACGGACGCAAGGGATTCACGACGCTGGACTCCGTCGCGCGCAAGCTGCGGACAGCCGTCGACACCTACGACCGCCTGGGCTGCGCGACGGGTCCGACCGCGGCGGACACCCGTCACGCGTGCCTCGGCCCGGCAGCCGTGATCGCCCAGGGCTTCGACGACCTCCGGGACGGGGCGAACGCGGCCCTGGCAGGCCGGTAGCGGCCTGCGGAGAAGCCACGGGCACGACGGGCGGCGCCACAAACCGTACGGCCCGCCCCGGCGACTCGGGTCAGAGCGCTTCCCGGTTCGGCCGGGCGGCCTCTCCCGACCTGTGGACGGGCGGCAGAACGCTCCAGGGAAAGTTGATCCACGCGCCCGTGCGCTTCCACACGTACTCGCACTTGACGAGGGAGTGCGGCTTCTCGTAGATCACCGCGGAGCGGACCTCGGCGACGTGCTCGACGCAGAAGTCGTGCACGAGCTTGAGGGTCTTGCCGGTGTCGGCGACGTCGTCGGCGATCAGCACCTTCTTGTCGGTGAAGTCGATCGCGTTCGGTACGGGCGCCAGCATGACCGGCATCTCCAGCGTCTCGCCCACGCCCGTATAGAACTCGACGGACACGAGGTGGAGGTTCTTGCAGTCGAGGGCGTAGGCGAGCCCGCCGGCCACGAAGACGCCCCCGCGGGCGATGGAGAGCACGATGTCCGGCTCGAACCCGTCGTCGGCGACCGTCTGCGCGAGCTCGCGGACGGCGACGCCGAACCGCTCGTAGGTCAGGTTCTCCCGCTCGCCCTCGGCGCTCATACCTGCGTCCGGTGGAAGTCGATGAAGGAGCGGGAGGCGGTCGGACCGCGCTGCCCCTGGTACCGCGAGCCGTAGCGCTCACTGCCGTACGGGGCCTCGGCGGGCGAGCTGAGCCGGAACATGCAGAGCTGCCCGATCTTCATTCCCGGCCACAGCTTGATGGGAAGGGTCGCGAGGTTGGACAGCTCCAGCGTCACGTGTCCCGAGAACCCGGGGTCGATGAACCCCGCGGTGGAGTGCGTGACGAGCCCGAGCCGTCCCAGCGAGCTCTTGCCCTCGAGCCGGGAGGCGAGATCGTCGGGAAGCGTGATGACCTCGTACGTGCTGGCGAGCACGAACTCCCCGGGGTGGAGGATGAACGGCTCGTCGCCCTCGGGCTCCACCAGCCGGGTCAGGTCGGCCTGCTCGACGGAGGGGTCGATGTGGGGGTACCGGTGGTTCTCGAACACCCGGAAGAACCGGTCGAGGCGCACGTCGATGCTGGACGGCTGCACCATGGATTCGTCGTAGGGATCGATCCGCACCCGCCCGGCGTCGATCTCGGCCCGGATGTCCTTGTCTGAGAGAAGCACGTCCCGAGGATACGCAAGGCGCGCGGACCCACCACCATCGTGGCGTCCCCGCGCGCCTGCCCTCACGGTCCGTTCCGGCCGTCACGTCGTCGGCCGGCCGCCGACACCTGCCGCCGACACGGCCTCACGCACGCGGCAACGGCCGCTGCCACTACTGCCGCTGAGGCGCGAGGCCGACGGGCACGGAGCTGCGCAGCCGCGCGCAGCGCGGGCACCGGACGAGCCGCCCGGGACCGAGCCGCCCGGCCTGCTGCATCGGGAACGAAGTGGTGTTGAACACGTGCCCATCGGCACAACGGACGACGGTGCGCTCCATCAAGTCCTGAGGTCCCTTCCCCATAAGAGGCGCGTCCGGCCGGGATGCCCTGACGCCAAAAGCCACATTACGGGATGAAGCGGGTGACTCTCCAGGAACCATCTCACACACCGGGCCCCCATCCCGCCCCTCCACGGTACGCCCTCAACTCCCGCCCCACACAGCCCCGTCACTCCCCTGAAGCGCACGGAGGCCCCGCGGCTTCAGCGCCGGGGGCCTGGCATGAGGTACAGTGAGCGAGCATTCGGACACCGGATCAATCGGCGTCTTACGCGGGTGTAGTTTAATGGTAGAACATCAGCTTCCCAAGCTGAGAGCGCGAGTTCGATTCTCGTCACCCGCTCCACGAAGAAGGCCCAGGTCATCGACCCGGGCCTTTTTGCTTTCCATCGTGATCAGTTGCCGCGTGCCAGATCCGTGCCAGAACGCCGATCGTCTGGATCACCGGTGTCTTCCACCGGCACGGCGGCAGCCTTCCGGCGAGCCTTGCGGACGGTCGCGTCGAGGCCGGCAGCGACCTCTTCCTGTCGCTCGTCGTCGGAGTGCTGAGAGAAGCCCTACCTGCCGCAAGTCCCGAATCGGGTTCGGCGAGCCAAGTCTGTTGATGAATTGACGATAGTGGCCGCGAGTGGGCCTGCAATCCCCTACCTCACGTCTTGCTCAGACCTCTGCTGCAGCATCCCCCAGCACGACACAGCCCTCTGTGCAACAGCCCCCTGAACTCGACGACGGCGAAACACTCGCCGGCCGTCAGAGCGCGACCAACGGCAACGCCACCCTCGAGTTCAGCAAGGGCGGAAGAGGCGACGCCCTCATCGTCGCAGTGCGCTGCCAGGGCCAGGGGAAGATCAAGGTGGCGGTGCCGTCCGTCCACGTCTCCTTCTCCCTGGAGTGCGTCGCAGGCCAAGTCGGCACCACCTACAACCAGGTGGCAGTCAGCGGTGTGGACCGCAGCGGCACCGTATCCGTCACAGCCCCTTCAGCCGTCCACTGGTCCGTAACCATCGGACGCGGCGCTCCGGCCGAGGAAGGGTCACCGCCGGGGATCGACATGTCAGGCGCCGGCCAGAACCAGACAAAACCCAAGTTCCGCCAGCCGGCAGAGCTGATCGGCCACTTCGAGCAGAGCAATTCGAGCCCGGTCACACAACCGGAGCCAGGACCGGGCCGACGGGAACCGATGGGGTCGACTGTTCGGCCCAGACGATCTTCCCGGTGGGGGTGAAGCGGGTTCCCCACCGGTCGGCGAGCTGGGCGACGATGAAGATCCCGCGACCCCCTTCGTCCGTGGCCGTCGCGTAGCGCAGATGCGGGGTGGTACTGCTGCTGTCGCCGACCTCCACCACCAGGCTCGTATCGCGCAGAAGGCGAAGGCGCAAAGGGGGTGCCCCGTAACGGATGGCGTTGGTGACCAGCTCGCTGAGGATCAGCTCGGTGGCGAATGCCGTCTCCTCCAGGTTCCAGTCGGCCAGCTTCGCAAGCACCTCGGCGCGCACGTCGGCCACCGCGGAGGGAACGGCCGGGACGTCCCATTCGGCGATACGGTCCCGGGGCAACGCGCGGGTTCGGGCGACCAGGAGAGCGGCGTCATCGACCGAACGGGCGGGCAGTACCGCCTCCAGGATCCTCTCGCACGTCTTCTCCGGCTCGGTCCCCACGCCGGAGAGCGTGTCGCACAGCAGCTTCAAACCGGCCCCGATGTCACGGTAACGGTTGTGGATGAGCCCGTCGGTGTAGAGCACGAGCTGCGTGTCCTCCGGCAGCCTCCGATCGACGGCCTCGAAGCGCAGGCCGCCTACGCCGAGCAGGGGGCCTGCGGGCAGATCGACGATCTCCACGCGGCCGTCCGGATAGACGACGGCGGGTGGAAGATGACCGGCTCTTGCCATCGTGCAGCTACAGGAGACCGGGTCGTAGATCACATACAGACACGTGGCCGCGACGGTTCCCTCCTCGCTGTCGCCCGCCTCCGCGTCCAGCTGACTGACCACGTCGTCGAGGCGGGCCAGCAGCTCGTCGGGCGGCAGGTCGAGGGTGGAGAAACTGCGGACCGCGGTACGCAGTCGCCCCATCGTGACCGCGGAGCTCAGACCGTGGCCGACCACGTCCCCGACCACCAGGGCGGTGCGGAATCCCGGGAGAGGGATCACGTCGAACCAGTCCCCGCCGACCTCGGCCTCGGCGGGCACGTACCGGAACGCCGGCCGGACCGTGCCGGTGTCCGGCAGCGCACGAGGCAGCAAGCTGCGCTGCAGCGTGGTGGCGATGGCGTGCTCGCGGGTGTAGCGGCGGGCCAGTTGCGAGACCGCGAGGCCGACGACGAGCAGCAGTCCGGCGGTGACGACGTCGTCCGCGTTGTTGAAATGGATGAAGCTTTTGTACGGAGTCGTGAAGAAATAGACGAACCACAAGGCGGCGGAAAGGGCCGTGAGGACCGCGACCCACCGGTGGCCGAGGGCGGCCACCGCCGCGACGACGAACATCAGGATCAGGGCCACGTTCGTCTGGGACAAGGTGGCTCGGTCGGTTGCCAGGAGCGCGCACACGGCGAGTGGGACTGCTATTGCCACGAGGAGCGCGGCCAACCCCTTGACTGGACCACGAGGCATGTACACCTCCTTCCCCTCTGGTGTAGCAGGGGTCACGTGGCGCGGCCAGCCGATACGGGAGTTCGCGGACGGTCTCGGCATCCCGTGGATCCGACCTTTCCCCGGGATGCGGCGTGAGCCCGGAGCGCCGCGCGCCGTCCCCTCGTGCGCCACGAGGGCGCCTGGAGTGATCCACGGGACGAACCGGGCCGGAGGCTCGTGGCGCAGCACTTCCTCGACGAGCGGGACGGCCAGGTCCGCCGTCGCGACGCCCGGCCCGCCCTAGTCGCCCGAGAAGCCGAAGATTCCCAGGTGGGTGGGCTCGTCGTCGGAGTGGAGGACTACGTAGTAGCCGGTCCAGCGCATCCGGCACTCGCCGAGCAGGCTGCGTTCGTGCTCCTCGTGGCTCGCGGGCGCGGCGGCGGCGACGAGCCTCTCGTACTGCTCGACCGTGGGCCGGTCCGTACCGAAGTGGTGGACCACGCGGTCGGACGCCAGCGGGCGCAGGGTGTTGTAGTCGGAGACGCGGAGCTCCGTCGGCGGGTCGTCCGTGGCGACGACCCTGTCGATGTCGAGGATCGTGTGGGTGCCCTCCTCCCCCATGAACTCCTCGTCCTCCCAAAGCTCCGCAAGGCTCCGGTACTCCGAGCCGTCGCCGTACTTCTCCTGGAAGACCCTGGCGTGCAAGGCGTCCAGGGCCGCCGCGGCATCCCCGTCGTACTCGGTCACGTAGTCCCACCCGCTGGCACCCATCGAGCTCCCCTCCCTGACGGCTGTGTACGGCCGGAACGCTAGCGGCGGGGACTGACAGCGCCCCCTTGCCCAGCACAGGCCAAAGACAGGTCATGCACAGGTAAAATGCTATGCTCCGGCCACTCGCCTGGGGGGTGCCCGAGCGTCATCCGTACCGCATGTCCGTGACCTGCGGTGCGCCGGCCCGCGCACGCGTCTCTCCATGCCTTCCATGCCTTCCATGGCTTCGCCTACCGTCCGGAGAGATCCCGCATGGGCAGACGTGCGCTCGTACGAGGCGCCACCGCCGCCGCTGTCTCCTTCACCCTGGCCGTCGGTCTCGACGTGCTGACCGTCGCCGGTGCGCACGCGGCGACGGTCACCGGAGAGGCGGTCGTGCCGGCCACCACGTCCCCGGTCCCTCGGACGGGTCTGCTGAGCGCGGGGCCCTCGGGGTTCCTCCGGTACGAGGAGGGCCGCGGCCAGCTGTGGACGACGTACGACGGGGCCGACACGGTCGTCGACGCCTCGGGCACGGACGCGTACGGCGTCACGAGCGCGGGCGCGGGTTCGGACGTCGTCGCGCACTTCGACAGCTCGGCCAGGGTCGTGACGCTGCGGAACATGGCGTCCGATCGGACCAGTACGGTCGCGCTGCCCGAGGGGTACTTCTACTTCAGCACGCTCGGGTCGACGGTCGTCACCACGACGGGGACCCCGGGCGACTCCCAGTGGCATCTGCTGGACGCCCGGGACGACGGCTCCGTCTCGGACCGCACGGTGGAGGGCGTGCCCTCCGGCGTCTACACGCAGTCCGCCGCCGGGCTGGGCGACGCGCGCGGACAGGTGGTGCAGTACCGCAAGGGCGACGACTACGTCATCGGGTGGCTCGACATCGAGCGGGCGCGCTTCACCGCCCTGCCGTACACCGTGCAGGCGTGGTACTACCTGGTCGCGCTCAGCCCCACCCATCTGGTCTGGTACTACGACGGCACCCTGTACGTCGCCTCCCGCCAGAACCCGGCCGCCGCCCTGCGGAAGGTCGCGGTCGGCGACATCATGCAGGTGCTGGGCATGGTCGGCGACAACGTGATCGTGTCGCGGTACGACTCCTCCCTGGGCCGCAGGGACACCTACCGCGCGGTCTCGCGCGTCGAGGCCGTCCCGCTCGACGGCTCCGCGCCGCAGACGCTGCTGGCCCGCACGTCGCGGGAGGCCGTGGCGACTCCGGACGGCGGGCTCCTGGTGACGGGCGGCAGCGACCCGGACCACTGGGGCGTCTCCCTCGTCGAGGCCGCCGCGGGCGGCGGGGTCACCGTGCGCCGGATCGCGGACGCCTACCCCCAGCGGGCCGCCCACACGGTCTCCCGTCTGACGCTCTCGCAGGGCCGGCTGACGACCGTCGAGCAGGACCCCGTGGGTGACTGGACGTATCTGCGCACCCGGGAGACCGGAGTGGCCGACTCCCCCACGGCGGGGGCCGCCGTCACCCGCGGCCGCATCGTGACGGAGAACTACACGGCGGGCCGTCCTTATCTCCTCGACACCGGCGACGGCCGGACGGTCCTCCACGGCTTCGGCACGGAACCCGGCGACCAGCCCCAGCTCCTCGAGACGGGCCGGTCCCTGCCCGGTACCCGGATCGACGGCTCCCGCACCTATCAGACCGCGGTCGCGGCGGACGGCCGCTTCGCCGCCCTGGCCAGGCCGTACGACAGCACGGGCACGTCGGAGACCCGGGTCGTCGACGTCGACTCCGGGCGCACGGTGTTCACGACGACGGAGAGTGTGGCGGCGATCTGGGGCACCACCGTGTGGGTGATGTCCGGCCATGACGGAGTGGACGCGTACGACCTGCTCACCGGGAAGCAGGGCGAGTCCGTGTGGTTCGGGCGCGGCTGTCTGCTGAACGACTTCCAGGCGGTCGGCCGGTGGCTGCTGTGGAACTGCGTCCGCGACTCGGAGGGCACGGGGGTCTACGACACCGTCACCAAGCGGAATCTGAAGCTCGCGGACGGCTCGTTCCCGGCACCGGCGCAGCTCGGCGACGGCTTCGTCGCGACGGCCGAGGGCGGGCAGCTCAAGGTGATCGACGTGCGCGGCGGGACGCCCGTGGCGCACACCGCCGGTGTCTTCGAGGGCAACGCCTGGGACGTCGACCCGTACACCGGTGTGATCGCCCAGCTCCGTTCCGACAACTCCGTCCGGCTGACCGCGAGCGACGTCCCCGTCTCCGCCCTGGTCCAGCGTGACGCCACCGTCGCCGCCTCGGCGGACGTCAAGGGCGGCGCCGCGTCATGGAGCCCGAAGTGGTGGCTGAACAAGCCCGCGGGTTCCTGGACCCTGGTGATCGGCGACCGGTCCGGCAAGGCCGTGCGCACGCTCTCCGGCGGCCTGGCACGCGGTGTGGTGAGCCCGGCCTGGAACGGCAAGGACGGCTCCGGCCGGCTGGTGGCCAACGGCGCCTACAGCTGGAAGCTGACCGTCACCCCCGCGGACGGGCAGGGCGCGGCGCTGACCAGGACGGGCGCGGTCAAGGTCACCGGCGCCGCCGCGGTCCACCGCGACTTCGTCGGGTCGGACGGCTTCGGCGAGCTGCTGACGCTGAACGGCTCGGGCGGGCTGACGTACCAGTACGGGGCGGGGAAGGGCACGTTCACCGGGAAGCTGACGGGCTCCGGGTGGCCGACGACCGTGAAGGCGGTGCCCTTCGGCGACCTGAACGGCGAC
Organism: Streptomyces sp. NPDC001443; assembly: GCF_053597355.1. NCBI lineage: Bacteria > Bacillati > Actinomycetota > Actinomycetes > Kitasatosporales > Streptomycetaceae > Streptomyces > Streptomyces sp. NPDC001443. Next base: position 220,662 of record NZ_JBSFIA010000002.1, on the reverse strand, counting down.
CGCTGCAACGACGTGCTGGTGCGGTTCGGCAACGGCACCCTGCGCGCCTACCGGCCCGCGTGCGGGGCGGCGCCGACGCCTTCCACCGCGTACACCTCGCTGGGCACGGGCTGGAACCAGTACGACGTGCTGACCTCGCCCGGGGACCTCAGCGGTGACGGCCGGGCCGACCTGATCGCCCGCCAGGCCTCGACCGGCGACCTCTACCTGTACACGGCGACCAGCACGGGCAAGCTCGCCGCCAGGATGAAGATCGGGTCCAAGTGGACGGCCTACAAGAAGATCGTGGGCGCGGGCGACCTCAACGGCGACGGCCGCGGCGACCTGCTGGCGCAGGACAGGTCGAACGACGTGTGGCGCTACGACGGCACCGGGACCGGCAAGCTCAAGAGCCGCGTGAAGGTCTTCGACAACTGGGGCTCGTCGTACAACGTGGTCGTGGGCGTCGGCGACATCACCGGGGACGGCCGCGCCGACCTCGTCGCCCGCGACACCTCCGGTGCCGTCTGGCGCTACGCGGGCACCGGCAAGGGCTCCTTCGGCGGCCGGACGAGGATCGCCACCGGCTGGCAGGGGTACAAGGGCGTGTTCTGAGCCGGCGCTTCCCCTCGACTGCCCCGACGGGCCCGGACGCCGAGTGCGTCCGGGCCCGTTCCCTGTACCGGGGCGGTTCGGCCGTGGCTCAGCCCGAGCAGTTCGGGACGGGGACGTCGCTGCCCGCGCAGTTGGTGGGGGCGTTGCCGCGGACCCGGGAGTTGATCAGGGCGACGGTGCCGCCGGTGTTGAGGACCCCGCCGGGGGCGAGGGTGGACGAGTTGCTGTTGATGTTGCTGTCGGTGACGGTCGTCGAACTGGTTCCGAAGGAAGCGGAGAAGTTGGCGACGCCTCCGGCCCGTCCGGCGGTGTTCTCGTTGACGTTGGTCCGCAGGATCCGCAGGGTGCCGTCGTTGGCCGCGCCGCCGCCGATGGCGCCGGCGTGGTTGTCGATGATGCGGCTGTCGGTGATGGTCATGTCGCCGTCGTTGGCGACGCCGCCGCCGTTCACGGTGGCCATGTTGTCCATGATGTTGGTGCGATCGATCCGGGTGACGGAATTCTGTCCGCCGCCGATCCCGCCCGAGAAGTTGGCACGGTTGTCGCGGATGGCGCTGCCGGTGACGGTCAGCCTGCCGTGGTTCGCGATGCCGCCGCCGAAGTCGGGCGCGTCGCCGTTGGTGATGGTGGCGTCGCTCAGCATGAGATTTCCGCTGGAGCCGACGGAGAGGATGCCGAAACTGGCCGCGGATTCGCGGGTGATGGTGCTGTTGCGGGCGTTGATGACGATCGTGTTGGTGATCTCCGGCAGGGGCGCGGTGAGCGCGTAGGTGCAGCCCGGCGACAGCACCAGGGTTCCGCCTCCCGTGTTGGCGTCGGTGATCGCGTCGAACAGGGCGCTCTCACTGCACGGGACATTGGGCTTCGGCGCGGCGGGGGCGGCCGTGGCCAGTACGGCGGGGGACGCGGTGGCCAGCAGCGTGGCCGCCGCTGCGACACACATCGCCTGTACGGAACGTGCCGACGGCTTGCGGATGGACATGAGCAGGTGGCTCCTTCGGAAGTCCCGGATCTCACGGGGTGCTCCCGGCGCCGAGGTCGACGGCGCCGTGGCTCGGGGGGCAGGGCCGATGCTGCCCGCGCCGACCCCCGCGGTGGAGGATTCGGGCGCGTGGTCCCCTCGGACGGTGCAGCCGTTTCCACCCGACGGCCGACGGTCGAACGTCGATGGCCGACAGCCGGCGCCCTGTGAGCTGCGGCCGACGGCGGTCGAGGTGAGCAGCCGGTACCCGACGGCCGTACAACGTGGCACGGCGACCCGGTCCCCCATGGCGGCGCGACACGGCGACCCGGCCCGGTTGTCCGCGAACTCTCCCGGGATTGTCCGTGATCGGTAACGGACGGATCCCCAGGCCGGCTTTCTTCGTCCTGCCAAGTGGTCGCACGGCGACCGGGGATCCGACGAGGCACTGGGCGAAAGCGGGGCGGACATGGCACGGCACGGCGGGGTGCGCGGCTGGTACGGCAAGATGATCGGGGCGGCACTCGGGGTGACGATGTTCGCCGTCGGTGCCTCGCTGTGGACCGCGCAGGCCGACGCCGTGCACGAACCCTCGCCGAAGGCGACCGCCTCGGCCAGCCCGAGCGAGGCCGTCAAGGCGGTCGAGATCACCATCGCGCACGCCTCGGACAAGGGGGCGCACGGAGTCAACATCACCATCGACGACGGCCCCGACCCCGCCTGGACCCCCCAAGTGCTCGACGTGCTGAGGGAGTACGGGGTGAAGGCCACGTTCTGCATGGTGGGGACGCAGGCGCAGGCCCACCCCGACCTGGTGAAGAAGGTGGTCGCGGCCGGGCACCGGCTGTGCGACCACACCGTGTCGCACGACACCTCCATGGACAAGAAGCCCTTCGCCTACCAGTCCAAGGAGATACTCGACGCCGAACGCATGATCACCGAGGCGTCCGGGGGCGTACGGCCGATGTACTACCGCGCTCCCGGCGGCGCGTTCACCCCCGAGAGCCGCAAGCTCGCCGCTTCCCGGGGCATGCGCCCGCTGGGCTGGAACGTGGACACCAAGGACTTCGAACACCCGGGTGCGGACGCCATCGTCGCCACCGTCCAGCGGGAGATCCCCAACGGGCCGACGATCCTCTTCCACGACGCGGGCGGCGACCGCGCCCAGACCGTCGAGGCCCTGCGCCGCGTCCTGCCCTGGCTCAAGGAGCAGGGCTACACCTTCGGCTTCCCGGTGCGCTGAACGGTGCGCTGAACCACCGGCCGGGTGCCGGACGGACCCAGGGGGCGAGCCGGCGGCTCGCCCCCTGGTCTTTGGGTATCCGGGTATCCGGATACCCGGATACCCGGATACCCGCGGTCAGGCGACCGGGTTGAGGACCACCTCGGCCGTGTTGTTGTCGGTGTTCGGGTCGAAGGGCAGGGACGTGCCGTAGTAGGGCCGGACGACGACGCGGCCCGTCGCGCCGGGGACCACCCGGTCGACGCGCAGCGTGAACGGGAAGGTGACGTCCAGGCCCGGCTGGGTCCAGATGGGCAGGGTGCAGGCGTAGTGGACGGCGGCCGGGTCGTCGCCGGACGTCCAGCCGTTGCGGCAGGTCCTGGGCACGGACGTGGCGGTGGTGCCCTCCGGGAGGTAGAAGTGCACCACGGCGACCGGGTCGCCGGAGCTGACGTTGCCGACCCAGGCGGGGCCCAGGTCGGCGAAGCCGACCGTCGCGGTGACGGTGTCGCCGGCCGCGCCGCTCACCACGGTGCCGCGCGCGGCGAAGTCGGCGGTGTTGTCGGCGGCGATGCTCCAGGTCCGGTAGTTGTCCGAGGTGTCGAGGTCGCCGGCGCCGTCGCCGGGCTCGACCTCGTAGTCGAACCGCTCGGTCAGCGCGCGGTTGTTGACGGCGAGCCGCAGCGGCTCCGGCAGCTCCACGGTCTCGCCGGGCGCGACGTCGGTGTCGAAGGAGCAGGTCACCCGTGTCGCGGGCGGGGCGCTGCCGCTGTCGTCGGGTCCGGTGTAGGTGCACTGCGGGTAGCGGGTGACGACGTCGAGGCCGTACGTCGCCCACAGCCGCACGCTGAAGCCGTGGGCGGTCTCGTTGCCGGTGTTGGTGACGGAGGTCGGCACGGTGAGCTCGGTGCCGGGTGCGACGCCGGTGGTGTTCTTCGGGGCGCCGAAGCCGAGGTCCGGTCCTGAGCCGACGGTGACGGAGGTCGTGAAGCCCCCCGGGTTGACCAGTGCGCCGTCGGGTCCGCCGGTGGCCTCCGCGGAGTACCCGATCGTCCCCTGCGCTCCGAGGGCGGCGCCGGCGACGGCCCGCACCTTCAGCGACACCTGGGTGTCGGGGCGGGTGGACACGTCCCCGGTGTCGCACACGGCGACCGTGCCGGCCTCGTCCGGCGCGCAGTTGTCGGGCCAGGCCACCTCGGCGACCCCGGCGAGCCCGGAGACGTCGACGGTCACCCGCCCGTCGGTCACGGCGAAGTTGCCGTTGTCGTGGTACAGGCCGAGGTCCAGCGACCGGTACCGTGCCGCGCCGTCCTGCGGAGCGACGGTGACCGCCTGTTCGTACGGCGCCTCGATCCACAACCGGTCGGTCTGCTGCGACTCGTCGTCGGCGAAGGCGGCCCCGCTGCCGAGCCCGGCCACGACCAACGCGCCCACGGCACCGGCACGGACCCCGTGGCGCAGCACGCGCCGAACGGAGACAGAACTCATGTCATCCCCCATCTGGGACAGAAGAGATTCCGGCAACTGTCTTGCACCGGACGGGAGTTGGACGATCTGTCGGGACGGAGGGTTGCGGCCGGGGCGCGCGTGGCGGGTGTGTTCCCGATCTCTTTCTGATCAACCGGACACGAGGATCCTCAGTGGCCGTCCGGGCAGTTGTGCCAGGCCTTGGCCAGGGCCTTCGGGATCTCCGGGATGTCGCCGCAGCCGTGCGCGCTCCTGGGGAAGCCGTCGGTGGCGAGGTAGGCCCAGCCGCCTCCCGCGGCAGCGCGGAAGTACTTGGTTGCGCTGCCCTCGTCCTGGAGGTTGACGAGTTCGGCGTCGGTGGCCCCGGCGGTGGGCCGGAAGCGGGTGGCGGCGTAGCGGACGGAGCCGCACTGGCCGTAGAAGAACTGCCCGGGTACCGGCTCGAGGTGGGTGAGGACGGGGACGGTGCGCCGGTAGGCCGCCGTCACCGCGGACTTCACCTCGGCGCTCACCGCCAGGTTGCGGCAGCCGGTGAAGGCGGGGGCGGTGACCTTGGCCGGGACGGCGGCAGCGGTCGACGGCTCGGCGGTGGACGCGGCCGGTGCGGTGGACGCGGCGGCGGAGCCGGACGGCGCACCGGCGGCCGGGGCGCCCGAAGCGGTGGCCTTCGTGGCCGAGGCGTGCGGGGCGGACGAGCTCGAGGCGCTGGAGTCCGAACCGCCCTGACATGCCGTCAGCAACAGGAGGCCACTCAACAGCGCTGCCACCGAAGTGCCTCTGGGAGCGGGCATGGCGAATCCCTTCTTCGGCCGGGAACATCACGTTCACGACCTGTGTGACCGAGGTGGGAGGCCGGCGCGGGAAGGGCCGCCGACCTGACCCTTACGACCACCGGGGGCGGCTCGGCGGTTGCACGAGCCGCCCCTCGGGAGGGTCTCGGTTTCACATACGCGGCGGCTCGCGCCGTCAGCCGCCGACGTACGCCGAGAGGTGCTCGCCGGTCAGGGTGGAGCGGGCGGCGACGAGGTCGGCCGGGGTGCCCTCGAAGACGATCCGGCCTCCGTCGTGGCCCGCGCCGGGGCCGAGGTCGATGATCCAGTCGGCGTGCGCCATGACCGCCTGGTGGTGTTCGACGACGATGACCGACTTGCCGGAGTCGACGAGCCGGTCGAGCAGGCCGAGCAGATGCTCGACGTCGGCGAGGTGGAGGCCCGCGGTCGGCTCGTCGAGGACGTAGACACCGCCCTTGTCGGCCATGTGGGTGGCCAGCTTGAGCCGCTGGCGCTCGCCGCCGGACAGCGTGGTCAGCGGCTGGCCGAGGCTGAGATAGCCGAGGCCGACGTCGGCGAGCCGACCGAGGATGCGGTGCGCCGCCGGGGTCTTCGCCTCACCGGAACCGAAGAACTCCTCGGCCTCCGTCACCGACATCGCGAGCACCTCGCTGATGTCCCGGCCGCCGAGGTGGTACTCCAGCACCGCGGCCTGGAACCGCCTGCCCTCGCACTCCTCGCAGAGGGTGGCGACCCCGGCCATCATCGCCAGGTCGGTGAAGACGACGCCGGCCCCGTTGCAGGTGGGGCAGGCGCCCTCGGAGTTGGCGCTGAACAGCGCGGGCTTGACGTCGTTGGCCGTCGCGAACGCCTTGCGGATCGGGTCGAGCAGTCCGGTGTACGTCGCCGGGTTGCTGCGCCGGGAGCCGCGTACCGGCGCCTGGTCCACCGACACCACGCCGGCGGAGGCGGGGACCGAACCGTGGATCAGCGAGCTCTTGCCGGACCCGGCGACGCCCGTGACCACGCACAGCACCCCGAGCGGGATGTCGACGTCCACGTCGCGCAGGTTGTGCGCCGAGGCGCCGCGGATCTCCAGCGCGCCGGTGGGCTCGCGCACCGTCTTCTTCAGCGAGGCCCGGTCGCCGAAGTGGCGCCCGGTGATGGTGCCGCCGGAGCGCAGCCCCTCGACGGTGCCCTCGAAGCAGACGGTGCCGCCCGCCGTGCCGGCGCCGGGGCCGAGGTCGACGACGTGGTCGGCGATCGCGATCGTCTCCGGCTTGTGCTCCACGACGAGCACCGTGTTGCCCTTGTCCCGCAGCCGCAGCAGCAGGCCGTTCATCCGCTGGATGTCATGGGGGTGCAGACCGATGGTGGGCTCGTCGAAGACATAGGTGACGTCGGTGAGCGAGGAGCCGAGGTGGCGGATCATCTTGACGCGCTGCGCCTCGCCGCCGGACAGGGTGCCCGAGGGCCGCTCCAGCGAGAGGTAGCCGAGGCCGATCTCCACGAAGGAGTCGAGGGTCTGCTGCAAGGACGCCAGCAGCGGTGCCACCGACGGCTCGTCCAGGCCCCGCACCCACTCGGCGAGGTCGCTGATCTGCATCGCGCAGGCGTCGGCGATGCTGACGCCCCCGATCTTCGACGAGCGGGCCGCCTCGGTGAGCCGGGTGCCCTCGCAGTCGGGACAGGCGGTGAAGGTGACCGCGCGCTCCACGAACGCCCGGATGTGCGGCTGCATCGCCTCCTTGTCCTTGCTCAGCATCGACTTCTGGACCCGGGGGATCAGCCCCTCGTAGGTCATGTTGATGCCCGCGATCTTCATCCGGGTCGGTTCGAGGTGCAGGAAGGCGTGCAGTTCCTTCTTGGTGTACTTGCGGATCGGCTTGTCCGGGTCGACGAGGCCCGACTCGGTGTAGAGCCGGTAGTTCCAGCCGCCCGACTTGTAGCCGGGGATGGTGAGCGCGCCCTCGTTGAGCGACTTGGAGTCGTCGTAGAGCTGGGTGAGGTCGAGGTCGGTGACCGAGCCCCGGCCCTCGCAGCGCGGGCACATCCCGCCGGTGATGCTGAAGGAGCGGCGTTCCTTCACGGTCTGCCCGGCGCGCTCCAGGGTGACCGCGCCCGCGCCGCTGATCGAGGCGACGTTGAAGGAGTACGCCTTGGGCGAGCCGATGTGCGGCCGGCCGAGCCTGCTGAAGAGGATGCGCAGCATGGCGTTGGCGTCGGTGGCGGTGCCGACCGTGGAGCGCAGGTCGGAGCCCATCCGCTGCTGGTCGACGATGATCGCGGTGGTCAGCCCGTCGAGGACGTCGACCTCGGGCCGCGCCAGGGTCGGCATGAAGCCCTGCACGAAGGCGCTGTAGGTCTCGTTGATCAGCCGCTGCGACTCCGCGGCGATCGTGTCGAACACCAAGGAGCTCTTGCCGGAGCCGGAGACGCCGGTGAACACCGTCAGCCGACGCTTCGGGATCTCGACGCTGACGTCCTTGAGGTTGTTCTCGCGCGCACCGTGCACGCGGATCAGATCGTGGCTGTCGGCGCCGTGCGGCGCGGACGACTGCGCGTCCGTCCTCCTGGCCATGCTCGTCCTCTCTCCATACTGTCGTGCGGGCCGCCTTCGCGGTCCCCCTGTCTACCTGATCGCCCCGGGCGGGCGGGGACGATCCGGGACGACGTCCCGCGCCGTCGTGCCGCGCGGGCGCGTGGCCACCGCCACGGCCGCGGCGTTCAGGCTAGGCGCGGACCGCCGTCCGGCGCTTCTCGAAAACTGCCCGTCCCGGGCGTCCTGCACGTGCCGGCGTGCGGGCGGCGAAGGCGTCACCCGTGCGGACGCGCCTTGGGAACTTCTTTACCTGGTGCGGTAGTTCTGGTGGCGACGGCCCGTCGCGACCCGCGCCGGGCCGCGGAACGACGCGGCGATCAGTGAAGGAGCGACACCGGCATGGTGTTCAAACGGCTGCTCGGGGCCATCGGTGTGGACGGCCCCTCGGTGGACACGGTTCTGGACCACGGCGCGGTGGCGCCCGGCGGGGTGCTGTCCGGACAGGTGCACCTGCGGGGCGGCGGTTCGGCCGTCGACGTCGAGCACATCGCCCTGGAGCTCGTCGCCCGGGTCGAGGCCGAGCACGAGGAGGGCGAGAGCGAGGGCTTCGTCGTCTTCGAACGGTTCGTGGTGGGCGGTGCGTTCCGGCTCGGCGAGGAGGCGCGGTACAGCGTCCCGTTCCAGGTGACGCTGCCGTGGGAGACACCGGTCAGCGAGTTGTACGGGCAGCGGCTCGGGATCGTGCTCGGGGTGCGCACCGAGCTCGCGGTGTCCGGGGCGCGGGACAAGGGCGACCTCGACCCGCTCGCCGTACGGCCGTTGCCCGTCCAGGAGGCGGTCCTCGAGGCGCTCGGGCAGCTCGGCTTCGGCTTCAGGTCCGCGGACCTCGAATACGGCCGGATCGGCGGCACGGACCAGCGGCTGCCCTTCTACCAGGAGATCGAGCTGACCCCGGCGCCGCAGTACGCGCACGCCGTCGACGAGGTCGAGGTGACCTTCCTGGCCGGCTACGACCGGATGGAGGTGATCCTGGAGGCCGACCGGCGCGGCGGTCTCTTCTCCGAAGGACACGACGCGCTGGTCCGCTTCACCGTCGGCCACGACGACGCCCTCCACCGGGACTGGAACACCGAGGTCGACGGCTGGATCCGGCAGCTCGTCGAGCACCGGGCGGCCCACGGCTCCGGCGCGGGGTACGGGCACGGTGCCGGGTACGGGGATCCGCACGCGCACGGGGGTCCGTACGCCGGCGGGTACAAGGACGACTCGTACGGGGGCGGGCACGGGTACGGCGAGCACGGCCGTCACGACGAGCACCACCGTTCCGGCCCCGGCCTGGGCACCGCCGTCGCGGCCGGTGCGGCGGGGCTGGCCGTCGGCGTCGTCGGCGGGCTGGTGGCGGCCGAGGTCGTCGACGAGATCGGTGACTTCTTCGAGGGCGACGATGACGACGAGGGCGGGGACGAGGACTGAGTCCCGGCGGGCGGCGCGCTACAGCGGTGTGGCCGCCTTGAGGATCATGAACATCGTGACCGCCGAGTTCGCCGAGGACATCGCGGACAGGGCGGCTCCCCCGGCCGCGGTCCAGGCGGCCATGCCCGCGCTCGTGAACAGGGGCGGCCAGGCCCGGGCGGCCGGTGGCGGACCGAGCAGCGCGGCCACGCGGCGCGGCACGGGTCCCGGTGCCGCGGCGAGGGCGGCCAGGGTCGGGGCGGGCGCCGGGCGGGAGACGAGGGCCGCCTTGGCGACTGCCCGGGCCGTCACCCGGCGGTCGCCGACCGCCCCGGCCGCCTCCTCGTCCGCCCAGCGCTCCGCGGTGTAGCCGACGGCGGTGCCCAGCGGGCGCAGGAAAGGGTTCGCGCGGGCTGCCAGACCCGCCAGCAGCAGCCAGCGGTGGTGGTGGCCGGCCAGGTGGGCGCGTTCGTGGGCGAACAGCACGCGCCGCTCCCGGGAGGTGAGCGCGGCGAGCATCCCGGTGGAGACCACGACCCGGCCCGGCCGTCGGGGACGGCGTCCGTACCCGTACGTACGCCCGTACCCGCGTCCGGGCCCGCGGCCGGGCAGTGCGTAGGCGTAGGGGAGGGCGTCCGGGAGGACGGCGACCTCGGTGGGCGGCAGCCCGCGCAGGGCGCGTACGGCACGGCGCCGCACGCGGTGATGTCGCAGCAGCAGACCCACGCAGGCGGTGCACGCCAAGGCGAGCGCGCCCACCGCGGCCTTGCCCACCACCTCGTCGTGCGGCACCGCCGCGCGGACCTCCGGATCGGCCCAGCCGTCCGGCAGCGGGTTGCCGGGGAGCTGGGCCGTGCCGACGATCGCGAGCAGACCCAGGCACAGGGTGCTGCACAGGCCCAGGACGGCGGCGGCACCGGCGAGCAGCAGCGTGGCCGCGCGCGGATGCAGCCGGTGCTCGGCGAGCCGCGCGACGGGCCAGGCGGTCAGCGGCAGGACGAGCGGGAGGAAGACGAACACGCCCACGGTTCAGCCCGCCCGGCCCTCTCCCGGCGCGCCCCGGTCGCCCTCGTCGCCCTCGTCGCCCTCGTGGGTCTCGTCGGTCTCGTCGGTCTCGTGCAGCAGCCTGCGCAGCAGCTCCTCGTCGCCGGGCGGGAGGCTGGAGACGAAGCTGGCCAGCACCGCCTCCCGGTCGCTCTCGCCGTCCAGGACCCGGCGCATCCGGTGGGCGGCGAGCCCCGCCGCGTCCGCGGCCGCCGTCCAGGCGAACGACCGGCCCGCCCGCTCCCGGGTGACCGCGCCCTTGGCCTGGAGCCGGGTGAGGATCGTCATGACGGTGGTGTAGGCGAGGGTGCCGCCGAGGCGTTCGCGCACCCAGCCCGCCGGTACCGGTTCCGGCGCCGACTTCAGAGCGGACAGCACCTGGGCCTCCAACTCGCCCTGGCCGCGCCTGCGCCCGGGGGCGTCCGGCCGCGCCCTGTCCTCGTACCGCTCCGTCACGCTGCCTCCCTGGGCCCTGGGGTTCGTCCGACGCGCCGTACGCCTCCCGCCCGTCGTGCGCCTCGTCGTCGTCGACGACGAGGGCCCATCGTATTGAGCGGTGAGCGGCCTCCCCACATCTTCTACAGTGCTGTAGATTCGCATCGCAGTCCATCCGGCGCCGGTCCGGACCGCCCGGCCACCGGCGGAGCAGAGGAGAGCAGCGTGGGAGTTTCCCTTTCCAAAGGCGGCAACGTCTCGCTCAGCAAGGAGGCGCCGGGGCTGACCGCGGTCCTGGTCGGCCTGGGCTGGGACGTCCGCACGACCACGGGCACGGACTACGACCTCGACGCCTCGGCCCTGCTGCTGGACGCGTCCGGCAAGGTCCTGTCCGACCAGCACTTCGTCTTCTACAACAACCTCCGCAGCCCGGACGGTTCGGTCGAGCACACCGGCGACAACCTCACCGGCGAGGGCGAGGGCGACGACGAGTCCGTCAAGGTGAACCTCGCGGCGGTGCCGGCCGGGGTCGACCGGATCGTCTTCCCGGTGTCCATCCACGACGCCGAGAACCGCGGACAGAGCTTCGGCCAGGTCCGCAACGCCTTCATCCGCGTGGTCAACCAGACCGGCGGCCAGGAGATCGCCCGCTACGACCTGTCGGAGGACGCGTCGACCGAGACCGCGATGGTCTTCGGCGAGCTGTACCGCAACGGCACGGAGTGGAAGTTCCGCGCCGTGGGCCAGGGTTACGCCTCCGGGCTCGCCGGCATCGCCTCCGACTTCGGCGTCAACGTCTGACCCGACGCCCGTGTCCGGTCCGGCCCCGGCGTCGCGCCCGGGGCCGGGGGGCCGCGCGGGTCAGCCGAAGCGGCCCGCCACGTAGTCCGCGGTGCGCGGGTCCTCGGGGGTGCCGAAGATGCGCTCGGTGGGGCCCTGTTCGACGATCCCGCCCGGCGTGCCCTGCTCGGCGAGGAAGAACGCGCACTGGTCGGAGACGCGGGCCGCCTGCTGCATGTTGTGGGTGACGATCACGATGGTCACCTCGCCCGCGAGCTCGTGGATGGTCTCCTCGACCCGCCGGGTGGAGGTCGGGTCCAGCGCCGAACAGGGCTCGTCCATCAGCAGCACACGCGGCCGTACGGCGAGGGCGCGGGCGATGCACAGCCGCTGCTGCTGGCCGCCGGAGAGCGCGCCGCCGGGCTGCCGCAGCCGGTCGCGGACCTCCTTCCACAGGCCGGCCCGGGTCAGGGACTCCTCCACCAGTACGTCCTTCTCCCGGCGGTTCGCACGCGTGCCCGTCAGCTTCAGGCCCGCCACCACGTTGTCGTAGATCGACATGGCCGGGAACGGGTTCGGCTTCTGGAAGACCATGCCGATGCGCCGCCGGGCGTCCGTCAGCCGCCGCGCGGGGCCGTAGATGTCCTCGCCCTCGAAGAGGACCTCGCCCGCGAACTGCGCCGCCGGGATCAGCTCGTGCATCCGGTTCAGGGTGCGCAGGAACGTCGACTTGCCGCAGCCGGACGGGCCGATCAGGGCGGTGACCTGCCCGGCGGGCATGGTGAGGGAGACCCGTTCGAGGACCTTGTGGTTGCCGAACCAGGCCGACACGGCACGCGCCTGGAGGGTCGCGGGGCCGACGGCGGCGGCGTCGGCCGGTGAGGGCAGGACGACGGTGTCGGTGGGTGAGAGGGTCGTGTCGGTCACGTCGGGTACCTCGGTTCGCGGGTTCACTGCGGGGCTCGGGCGGAGGTCGGTCACAGCAGGTTGGGCAGGAGTTCGGTGGTGCGCGTGGCGACCTGGAGGCCCAGCACGGCGACGACCGGCGCGAACACGATCCAGGTCTGGTGCCGGCCCCAGCGGTGCCACGCCCATACGGCGGCGACGGCGGCGGCCAGCAGCGCCTGGAGCCACAGCACCAGCGGCCAGGGCACGCCGGCCGGGCGGGCCAGCGGCTGCTCGGCCTCGGGCAGCGTGCCGGGGCGGACGACGGCCGCCGGGGTCGGGAAGGCCGCGGAGACCAGGTCGGCGTCCACCCGCAGCAGCCCGCCCGGCATGAAGCGGGGGCCGGTGGCGGTGACCAGGACGAGACGGCCCTCGCCCGCGGCGACCTGGGCGGGCGCCGGGTCGCCGGCCCGCCGGACGTCGAGGACCTCGTAGGTGGCCTTGCCCTGCCCGGTGATCACCGTGATCCGGTCGCCCTCGGCGAGCTCGGCCAGCCGTCCGAACGGTGCGCCGTACGCCGCGGCGCGCCCCATCAGCACGCTGGTGCCGGCCTGTCCGGGCAGCGGGGTGTCACGGCGGTGGCCGGGGCCGCCGGTCAGGACGGTGGAGTCGGTGCCCTCCAGGACCACCTGCTGGAGGCCGAGCGAGGGAACCTTGATCAGGGCGAGCGGGCTGCCCGGCGTCAGCAGGTCGCCCTGCTGGTCGGTCTGGGCCACCGGGGCCGTGCCGAGGGCGAGTCGATTGCGCAGTTCGTCGAACGCGGTCTGCTGCGCGGAGTGTTCCTGTGCCCCGCTGAGCAGCAGCAGCTGCGCGGTGATGCCGAGCAGCAGGGCGGCGAGGCTCAGCAGACCGCCCCGGGCGAGGTGGCGTACCGCGGTGATGCTCCGCACGCGCGGCAGGACCGCGGTCGGCGCGAGGGGTGTCTGTACGGCGACCGTCACGGGGCCCGCCTCCTTCGCTGGATGGGTACTGAGGGTGGTGCCGGACGGGGTGGCCGACGCGGTGGGCGGTGCCGGCGCGGATGGCGGCCGCCCCGGCGCCCGGGCCCGCCGGGGCGGCCGCGGCGGGCGGCCGTCCCGGCGGGGCGGGACAACGGGTGCCGGATCAGACCGACTTGACGACGAAGTTCACCCCGTTGCGGGTGTTCACGGTCGTCGAGCCCGCGTAGTACGCGTGCAGCGTGTGCCGGCCGGCACGCAGCTTCGGCAGGGTGACGGTCACCTTGCCGGCGCTCAGCGTGCCGGTGGCGATGATCTTGCTGCCCTCGTAGATGCGCACGGTGCCGGTCGGCGTGGTGCCGGTCGCGGTGACCTTGACGGTGACCTTGCCCCGGGCGGTGTGCTTGACCGAGGTGGGCGCGCTGACGCTGACGGCCGGGGTCGCCTTGACGACCTTCAGCGAGACGGTCGCCGCGGAGGTGTTGAGCTTGGCGGCGCCGCCGTAGGAGACGGACAGGGCGTGGGTGGCGACCTTGAGGTGGTTCGAGAGGGCGACGGTGGCCTTGCCGGTGCTGCTCAGGGTGGCGGTGCCGAGGACGGTGCTGCCCTCCTTCACCGTGACCTTGCCGGAGGCGACGACGCCGTGCGTGCCGGTGACGGTGACGGCGACCTTGGGCGTCTGGCCGTAGGCGGCGGTCGCCACGGCCGCCTTCGTGGTGCTGGCGTACTTGACCGCGCCGGTCCAGGTGGCTCCGGCGCCCGTGCCGTTGAGGTTGGCGCCGGAGACGGTGGCCGTGTAGGTGCCGACGGCCAGGCCGGTGAAGGAGTACGAGGTGGTGCCGGCCGGGACGTCCTTGGTCGCCACGACGGCGCCGTCCGAGCCGGTCAGCGTGACCCGGTAGTCGGTGAGCGGCAGGCCGGTGGGCGCGGGCGCGGTCCAGGTGAGCTTGACGCCCGCGTCGCCGAGGGCGGCCTTCAGCACGGGCGCGGCGGGCGTCGAGAGGTCGATGCCCGACTCCTCCAGGCCGCCGAGCTTGGCGTGCTTGGCCGGGTTGACCGAGCCGTTGTAGGACTCGTTCACGAAGCCGAAGGCCGCGATGGTCTGCTCGGCGGTGTCGGACGCCAGGGCGGCGGTGTGGCTGCCGCTGGTGACGAAGACGTCGTAGAGGTCCTTGTCGAAGAAGACGCTCGTCGGGTCGATCGCCCGGGTCGGGACGACGTTGTAGACGTCGCGGCCGAAGGTGGCGTTCTCGTAGTAGTAGTTGACCGGCACCAGCTTGCCGTTGGCCGTGGCGACCGGGGTGGTGGCGCCGCCCGTGTCGCCGGGGAGCTGCACGCTCGCCAGGTGACCGCCGGCCGCCGCGGCGTCCTTGCTGTGGTCGGGGGCGACCCCGTTGATCTGGGCGATCCAGCTGCCCACGGAGAACGGCTCCAGCGCGCCGTCCTCGGTGAGGCCGTCGTTCGCCTGGTTCTCCTGGACGGTCGGGATGTTCGGGGAGAGCGTGGCGTCGGTGAGGCCGATCGCGCTCAGGAAGAACTTGCGGGTGCCCGAGCCGGACTGCGGGATCTTCGGGTGGACGGTCTGGCCGTTCACCACGGTGGTCGTGCCGGCGTAGATGTCGTGCAGGTCGTCGACCGTCAGGCTGTCCAGGGCGGAGCCCTTGACCGCGACACCGACCGCGTCGCGCGCGAACGGAATGTACGTCAGCGCGGTGCCGGAGGTGCTCGGACCGCTGGAGGAGCGCGCGAAGTCGACCTGGCCCTTGATGGCGACGCCGGAGCTGTCCGGGTACTTGTCGCCGGTCAGCGCCTGGCTCAGCGCCAGACGGCCCTTGCCGGAGCCGTTCGGGCGCAGGAAGGAGGGCCCGGCCGAGCGGGTCTGGATGCTGGAGGTGGTGGAGCCGGTGAGAGGCTCGATCGCGTCGTAGGAGGCGATGCCCGCCCCGCTCGCCGCCTTCACGGCGGCGTAGGTGGTGCCGTTCACCGAGTCGCCCGCGAGGGCGTTGAGCACGTCCTGCGTGGTGTCGGAGCCGACGCCCACGAGCGAGCGGTAGGTCCCGGCGGGGGTCGGGTCGGCGTACGCAGGGCTGGCGAGAGCCAGGCCGCCGGCCACCACAGCGGCGGCGACGAGCGCGGCCGTAGAGCGCGAAGAGCGCATGGAGGTTCTCCTGAGGATCGTGCGCGGGTGGATCTGGCAGGGTGGTACCGGCCGTCCGCCCCGACTGCCTTTCGGGGCGGACGGCCGTCTGTGGGGAGCTCCCCGCAGGGGGCTCCGGGGTGTCACCGCGGCGGCAGCGGCCGGCGCAGTCGCTCCGGCAGCCTGAGCTGCGGCAGGACGGTCACGGTGCGGCCTCCCGGTAGCGGCATGCGCAGCGGCAGCCGCGGCCTGCTGCCGCCCGCGAAGGGCGCGCCCAGGGCGGCGACGGCGCCGAGCGCGGCCCCGACCGGGACGGCGTAGCGCAGCGAGTTCGCCGGGTCGGCGGGGGTGGTGCCGGCGGCCGTGGTCTGCACGGCCTTGCCGCCGTCGTACGACGCCTTGACGGTGGGCGTGCCGCCCGTGCCGCCGGCCGCCGCGGGCGACTGGCCGAGGTTGTTCGGCGTGCCGTCGGAGGCCGCGCCGCCCGCGCCGCCCAGGTCACTGCCGGAACCGACCTGGCCGCTGCCCCCGTCCGTCCCGCCGGAGCCGGACCCGGAACCGTCGCCCGAACCGGACGGGCCGGTGTACTTCGCCAGGGCGTCGGCGGCCCGCACGGCGCGCTCGCGCAGCGACTTGGACAGCGGGGCGTAACCGGCCGGCAGCCGGCCCGGGTCGGCGCCGCTGACCTGGCCGGCACCGGCCGCGTACCGCAGCAGTGCCGCGTAGTCCTTGCGGGCCGCGGCGCTCAGCGAGCCGGGCCGTACGACCGCGTGGACGAGCTGGGCCAGCGGGTAGGCGCCCGCGTCGGTGACCTTGGCCGGGTCGATCTCGGGGGCGTCCGTGCCGGTCGCGCTCGTGGCCGCGGCGCTCAGCGACGCGTCGTCGGGGGCGACGAAGTTGCCCGCCGCGTTGCGCAGCCGGGCGGTCTGGAGCCCGTAGCGGGCGGCGGACGCCGCGTCGGTCACCGTGATCACGAACCGGGAGCCGACCGTCTGCGGGCCGGGGCTCTTGAACGCGGGCGGGTTGCCCAGCGGGTCCCAGGTCGACTTCCACAGCGTGTCCGCGCGCCGGGTGTGCAGCGCGCCGGAGTGCAGGTCGTCCACGTACGGGTGGAAGTCGGTCATGCACTGCTTGAGGGTGGCGTCGGTGCCCGGCGGGACCGTGCACCAGGGGTCGCTCTTGGGGTAGTCGTCGGCGCGGGCCGCCTCGAAGGCGGAGCCGGTGGGGTTCAGGTCCGGGTTGGTGGAGTAGTACGGGTTGACCACCATGCCCGAGCCGTCCGGCAGCCCGGACAGGAACCTGCGCGCGTCGGCGTCGGACAGGACCCACTGCCACAGGGCGCGAGCGGTGTCGGTGTGCCCGAGCGAGGTGATCAGGTCGGTGTCGGTGGCCGGGGTCTCGGCGACCGACAGATAGGCGAACTCGGGGTTGAGCGCGATGAACTCGGGGTCGCTGGCCAGGCCCGCCGGGTTGGTCCTCGCCCACTCGTAGCCCTTGGCGGCGGTGCCGCCGAGCACCGCGCCCCAGGCGGAGTTGCGGTACGACTCGGTGAGCAGCTTGGCGACCAGCCGGGGGGTGAGGTCGATCGACTCGACCTTGGTGCCGGCCTGTCTGCGGATGTCGTCCGGCGCTCCGGACCTGGGTCTGCGCTCGATCGTGAAGCCGATGACGGTCCCGGAGAGCGCCACCGGCGCGTACGTGGTGGTGTCGGACGGGGCGGTGCTGCCCTCGTCGGCGCCCAGGGCACGGGTGGTGAAGGCCAGCCCGGCGGTTCCGTCCGCGATCAGCCGGGCCCGGGTGTCGGGCTCGCCGAGTTCGGTGTAGCCGTAGACCTTGCCGGTCGGGCACAGGGCCGCCTGCCAGCTGGTCATGGCGTCGGCGACGAGCTCGCTGCCGGTGGTGGGGCGCTCGTCGGAGCCGAGCGCGCAGTTGGTGCCGACCGAGTTGAAGTCGAGCCTGACGGCGACGCGGTTCTTCCAGTTGGTGGAGGAGACCGGGGAGCCCGCGTTGACCGTGCTGGTGTCCGCGTAGGGCTTGCCGTCGAGGTCGAGCCGGCCCTGCGGGACGATCACCAGCCAGCAGGAGCGGGGCTTGGTGCCGGAGCCGGTCCTGACCGGCGTGCCGCAGCCGAGGTGCGGTGCCTCGTTGGCGGTCTGGACCTCGAAGTACTCCTTGCCGCTGCCGTCGGCGCCGGTGCGGGCGAAGTCGACCTCGTTGGTGGTGTTGCGGTTGAAGAAGGCGTTGTTCTGGGTGCCGCTGGTGATCACCGTGCCGTCGACGGACTTGAAGGGCACCTCGCCCAGACCGTTGGCGCCGGCCGCCCCGTACCGGTCGTCCTGCCCGTAGTTGGCCGGGTCGGCGTTGTAGAAGACCTTGCGGGTGTCGTCGTACTCGTTGCCGGGCCAGCTGCCCCGGTCGGTGGTCGGGGAGGCGCCGTACTGGCACTGGGTGCGGGCCGGGCCGGGGTTGGACGGCACGGTGCCGTCGTCGTCGCCCCAGCACTGCATGATCTGCACGAAGTCGGTGTTGAAGAAGGTGCCGGCGAACGTGGTCGGCGTGCCGCCCGACCAACTCACCGTGATGGCCTGGCTGGTGAGCCGCTTCGTCTGGCTCACCGTGAACCTCATGTCCTTGAACTCGCCGCGCCCGGAGACGGTGACGGCGGAGCCGGTGGCGGCCGCCGCGGTGGCGCTCGGCGCCGCCTGGGCGACGGCGAGACCGGCCAGGGCGCCGACCGCGGCGCCGGCCACCAGCCGGACGAGGGTGTCGCGCAGACGCTTCATCGCGAACCCCCGTCCGTGCCGGAGGAACCGGAGGAGGCCGAGGAGGCGGCGCGGGTGTCGGCGCCGCCGGTGATCAGCCGCGACACCAGGGAGGGCAGCAGCACCAGCCCGAGCACCAGGAGCGCGGCCAGAACCATCAGCGTCTGCGTGCCGGTCCAGCCGTGCTGCGCGGCCACGGTGATCGGCTGGGCGAGGGCGACGGTGTCGTCGCCGGCCCCGCCGCCGGAGCCGCCGGAGCCGCCGGAGCCGGTGTTCGCCGCCGCGATGGTCTGCCCGGTGTCGGGGTCGACGGACGGCTGCGCTCCGCCGGACGCGCCGCCCGCCGAGGTGGCCGAGCCCGTCGTACCGCCGCTCGTCGCGGTGCCGCCCGTGCCCGTGCCGGCGGAGCCGCCCGAGGTGCCGCCGACGGCCGAGCTCCCGGAGGTGCCGCCGGAACCGCCGCCGCTGCCGTTGGTCGTGGCACCTCCGCTGCCGGTCCCGCAGGGCGCGGCGCCCTTCTTGTCGCAGGCCGCCGGGTAGGGGGCCGTCTCCGCGAGCTTGTTACGGCCGTTCGCGGTGAAGGTCGGGTTGTTGCAGCCCTGGACGTTGATGTTCTTCGCCGTCACCCCGGGGATCCGGCGGATCTGCTCGAAGCCCGCCTTCACCAGGTTGATCGGCAGCGGCGAGTAGCCGAGCTGGGGAGCCGACTGCTGGCCCTGGCACATGAAGTAGTACGAGAACGCGCCCAGCGTCTTGCCCTTGGCCTTGGTGAAGGTGCCCTGCACCTTCAGCGGCAGGATCATGTACGAGTAGCTGGACAGCGGGTAGTTGCGCTTGTCGGAGTCGTTGTAGACGCCGTCGAGCTGCTGGGTGAGGTAGTCCGCGGAGCCCTTGTCGGTGTTGATCTTCGCCTTGAGCAGCGACACCGCGACGTTCTGCGGGGTCGGTTCGGTGTAGTAGCCCGCGTGGTTGAGGACCTTGGCGACCGGGTAGTGCGCGTTGAGCGCGTACGAGTAGTTGACGTACCCGATCGCGCCCTCGCCGTAGTTCTGGGCCACGTAGCCCGCCACGCCGAGGTCGCCGGACTGGGCGATCATGCCGGTGACGGTCGGGTAGTACGAGGTCTGCCCGCAGGCCCCGGACCGTCCGACGCGCCCGCAGTACGCCTGCCACAGCGACTTGTGCTGGTTCGCCATCCACATCGTGAACTGCGCGGTGGAGCCCGAGCCGTCCGAGCGGACCACCGGGACGATGGTGCGGTGCGGGAGCTGCACCCCGGGGTTGTCGGCCTTGATCACCGGGTCGTCCCAGCTCTTGACGACCCCGGTGAAGATCTTGGTGACGACGTCCCCGGAGAGCCGCAGGTTGGTGACCCGCTTGCCGTTGACCGTCAGGTGGTACATGAAGACGGTGCCGCCCGCCACGATCGGCATGTACGCGTACGATCCGGCGCCCGGCCGCTCGGCCGCGGAGCCGTCCGTCGGGTGGGTCTGGAACGGGATGTCCGAGACGGCGAAGTCGACGGTGCCGCTGAGGAACTGACGACGGCCGTCGGAGGATCCCGTACCGGCGTAGCTGATCCGCATGCCGTACTGGTTGACGGCCCGGCGCCATTCGTCGACGGCGTTCTCCGCCCAGGTGGAGCCGGCTCCGGCGATCGGCGTGTAGCTCTCGGCGGCGGCGGGCGCGGCGAGCGGGCCGGCCAGCAGCGTCACGAGCACGCCGAACACCGCGCCGAGGGTGGCCGGCGCCCGCAGGCGACTCAGACGAGAGATGAGGTGGCTGAACATCAGTCGGTCTCTCCGGTGTCCTCGACGGGAGCGTTGCACTGGACTTCGGCGGCGGGGGTGGTGCGGTGCGCCTCGGGGGCGGGGACGGCGCCGGCGTCGGTCGCGGTGGCGACCGGGCCGGCCGTCCCGGCCGGGGTGGTCGTGACGTACTCGGTGCGCTCGGCGGGTGCCGTGTCCGTGGGGTCCTCGGCGACCGACGCGTCCGCGGTGTCCTGTACCGCGGCGGCGTACTCGACGTCCTCGGACCCGTCCGTGTCCTTGAACAGCGACAGCGGGGGCGCGTGCAGTTCCTCGAAGCGGGCCGCGTCCCGGCGGGAGACGCGGGCGGACCGGCGGGCCTGGCGGCGGCTCTGGTGGCCGGGGCCGCGCCCGCCGATGACCCGGGCGACCACGAACAGCACCAGTACCAGCGCCATCAGCACCGCCGCCGAGCCGAAGCCGCGGGCGATCATGGTCGGTTCCGGCGACTTCACGAAGTTGAAGACGGCGAGGGGCAGCGAGATCATCGGCCCGCTCGTCGGGTCGGCGTTCAGCGCGGCGGTGAAGCCCGCGGTGAGCAGGACCGGCGAGGTCTCGCCGATACCCCGCGCGGTGCCGAGGATGACGGCGGTGGCGAGCCCGGAACGGGCCGTCGGCAGCACCACGTGCCACACGGTCCGCCAGCGTGGCGCGCCCAGCGCCTCCGCGGCCTCGGTCAGCGTGCCCGGCACCAGTCGCAGCACCACGTCCGACGCCCGGATCACGATCGGCAGCATCATCACGCTGATCGCGAAGCCCGCCGCCAGACCGGACTTCTGCATACCGAGGTAGAGGATCCAGGTCGCGTACACGGTCAGACCGGCCACGATCGAGGGCAGCGCGGTCATCGCCTCGACGATGGTCCGCACGAACCGGGAGAAGCGTCCCGGGATCTGGTTGAGGTAGATCGCGCAGGCGATACCGAGCGGCACGGTGATCGTGAGCGCGATGGCGATCATGATCAGGGTGCCGAGCATCGCGTGCGCGATACCGCCGTTGGTGAGCGGGTCGAGCGGTCCCGCCGCCTGCATGTCCTGGGTGAAGAAGTTGCCGTGCAGCAGCGCCTCGCGCCCGCGCCAGGCGGTGAACCCGACGACGAGGACGAGCGCCGAGAGCATCAGCAGCGCCGCCGTCCACAGCACGACGGTCATCACCCGGTCCCGTACGGCCTGGCGGTCCTCCTCCAGGCCGGTGAGCACGGCGTAGATCAGCAGGAAGGACAGGTACGCCGTGACGGTGAAGCCCAACCCTCCGGAGAGCGGGGCGAGTTCGCCGAACAGCAACACGGTCGTGCACAGCCCGGAGGCGGCGGCGCCGACCAGCGACAGCACACCCGAGCGGGTGACTCCGCCGATGGGCCGGGGCCGGTCGGGGAACTCCACGGCGTCGGCGGCGGCACCGGCTCCGGCCGCTTCCGGGACCGCGGCGGGCAGCGGCCTGGTGTCTTCTACGACGTTGTCTTCTACGACGGTCATGTCGGGCCTCTCAGTCGCTCTGCGCGCCGGAGCGCGAGCGGGTGGCGATGGAGGAGGCGGTGAAGTTGACCGCCAGCGTCAGCAGGAACAGGGCCAGGCCCGCGGCCATCAGCGCCGACATGCCGAAGGGGGACGCGTCGCCGTAGTGCAGGGCGATCAGCGAGGACACCGAGTTCGAGCCGGTCTGGAGGATGTGCGGCTGGACGGTGAAGACCGGCGAGATGATCAGGTACACGGCGATCGTCTCGCCGAGCGCCCGGCCGAGGCCCAGCATCGTGCCGCCGATGATGCCGCCCTTGCCGTACGGCAGGATCACCGCGCGGATCATTCCCCAGCGGGTGGCGCCCAGCGCGTACGCGCCCTCGCGCTCGCCCGCCGGGGCCTGTGCGAACACCTCGCGCATCACCGAGCACTGGATCGGCGCGACCATCAGCGCGACGACGATCCCGGCGACGAAGGTGGAGGCGGTGTAGACGCTCTCGGTGGCGAGCGGATCGCCGGGCTGGGTGCCGTCCACCGTGAACAGGGGGATCCAGCCGAACCAGTCGGACAGCCAGCGCGACAGGCCGATCACGTGCTGCTGGAGGAAGAACAGCCCCCAGAGCCCGTAGACCACCGAGGGCACGGCGGCCATCAGGTCGACCAGGGTGACGAGGGTGCGGCGCAGCCGGCGCGGAGCCACGTCGGAGATGAACAGCGCGGTCCCGAGGGCCAGCGGCACGGAGATGGTCACGGCCACGGCGGCGATCAGCAGCGTCCCGGTCAGCACGGCCGCGATGCCGAACCGGTGGACGTCCGGCTGCCATTCGGGGGTGGTGAGGAACGAGAGGCCGGTGGCACGCAGCGCCTGACCGGCTCTCATCAGCAGGAACAGGCCCACGGCCGCCATGATGGCCAGAACCGTGACCCCGGTGGCCGTCAGTTGGACCCGGAAGATCCGGTCACCGAGGCCCCGCCCTGCGTGGGGACGCCGGGGAAACGATTCTTTCCCGTCCGGCTCGGCATCTCCGGGTATGTCTCCCCCGGGTCTGTCGGGTTCTTCCTGCTCGGACTCCACGTATGTACGCCCCTCACCCGGAAACGACTCTCCCCGCGCGGTGCCGGAAGACGGCTGCGCGGGGAGAGTCAATGGCCGGATCCTGTCGTCCCGACGCGTCAATTGTGGATACAGAGTGAATCGTTCATGTCATTTCAGTGGGCTAGTTGTGCGCGCGGACTCACATCACGCCGGACGTGAACTCCCCCTGACAGAACGAGTCCTGACGGACATCGCCCGACAGATCCCGTGGCTCCCGGGCGACCTGCCGGACTCCGCAGGTCACACGGGCGGGCGGGGCGTGCCGGTCCGGGTGATGGCCGATTCGACGGCGGCGACCCGCTCGGCGAGCAGCCCGAGAGCGGCCACCGCCTCCGTCAGCGCACCGGTCAGTGCCCCGGCCCTCGCCCCTGCCGTCGCCTCGGCCGCCGTCCCGGCCTCCGTCCCGGGGAGCGGGCCGCCGCCGAGCCCCCGGGCACGCAGGTACGACGCCTTCACCTCGGCCCAGCGCGCGGCCTGCGCACCGGACAAGGTGCCGCGCAGCTCTGCCAGTTTCAGCAGATTGGCCTCGGCGCCGGTGGTCAGGGTCTGGGCCTCGGCGCGGTAGTGGTCCTGGACGACGGCGTCGAGTTCGGCGTCGTTCATGACCGGCCGGATCGCCTGGGCGATCTTGTTCATGTCGCGGTAGGAGCCCTGGAGCCGGAACGGCGGCTCGGTGCGGGCGTCCTCGCTCTGCGCGGCGGAGGCGATGTAGGCGGAGTTGACGGCGAGGACCGTCTCGCGCGCGGCGAGCAGATGGCGCAGGACGGCGCGGATCCGGTCGAGTTCGGCCGGGGCGCAGGGATGGACGAGGCCGTCCGCGCGGGCCGTGGGGTCGTCGGCGGCCAGCCGCAGCAGCAGGTCGAGGTCGGCACGGTCGCGGCCGGCCAGCGGGGCCAGCACCGGGTTCGCGATGAGGGCGTTCTCCACGAAACTGACGGCGAAAGCGTCCGCCTTGCCGGTCAGCACGTCGCCGAGGTTCCACACGTCGGCCCGGCTGGCGAGCATGTCGGGCACCCGGAAGCGGCTGCCGGACTCGGTGTAGGGGTTGCCCGCCATGCAGACGGCGAAGCGCTTGCCGCGCAGGTCGTAGGTGCGGGGCTCGCCGTCGTGTACGCCCTCCATCCGGCGGGTGGCGTCGCACAACGGGATGAACCGCTGGAGCAGTTCGGGCGAGGTGTGCTGGATGTCGTCGAGGTAGAGCAGGGTGTTGCCGCCCGCCGCCAGCGCGAAGTTGATCCGCTCGACCTCGCGGCGGGCGGTCGCGTTCGGGGCCTCGGCCGGGTCGAGCGAGGTGACGCCGTGACCGAGCGCGGGGCCGTCGACCTTGACCAGGACGAGGCCGAGGCGGTCGGCGACGTACTCCATGAGGGTCGTCTTGCCGTAGCCGGGCGGGGAGACGAGCAGCAGCAGACCGCCGGTGTCGGTGCGCCTGGACTCGTCCGAGGTGCCGATCTGCCGGGCGAGGCTGTCGCCGACGAGCGGCAGGTAGACCTCGTCGACGAGACGGTTGCGCACGAACGTGGTCATCACCCGCGGCCGTAGCTCGTCGATCCGCAGCCGGGCGCGCTCGGCGGCGAGCAGCGCGGTGCGCCGGGCGGTGTAGGCGCGGTGGCCGGGGACGGCGTGGGCGCGGAAGTCGTCGGTGCGGGCGAGGAACTCGTCGAGGCGCAGCGCGAGGGTGCGGCGGGTGATGCGCGGGTGGGTGCCGAGCAGTCCGGTCACGGCCGCGGTCAGCGGTGCCTCGCTGTCGTGGCGCACCAGCCCCGGGCAGAGTTCGGCGGCGACGGCCTCGGCGAGGTCCCCCGGGCCGGTGTCCGCGCCGGTGGCGGCGGTGTACGCCGACAGCCACCCCTCGACGAGCTGCCGGCGGTCGTCGAGCGCGTCCAGGGCGGCGAGGTCCTGCTCGTAGGCCGAGGTGCCGGCCGCGCGGCGGAACTTGTCGAGGAGGGTGCGGGCGGCCGCGCCGATGACGAAGCCCTCGGGGCCGGTCGTCAGCTCCTCGAAGAGGTACGCGGCCGCCGGCGCGCCGATCTCGGCCGCCAGCTCCGCCTTGAGGTCCGCGATCGCGGGCACGGTCCCGAACACCTCCCCGGCCCGGGCCAGCGACACCGCCCGCCGGGTCAGACTCTGGCGCCGGGCGGCGCCGACGCCGTGCGCCCAGAACAGCTGGGCGGCGGCGCGGGCGGCGCTCTCGTGGCGCAGCACGCCCGCGCCCGCGTGCAGCCGCAGCAGCGCGGTGAGGATCGCGGTGGCGTCGTGGTCGTGCACCCCGCGCTCGTAGCCCTCGTCGTACGCCGCCTGCGCCGCGCGGCGGACCAGTGCGGGCAGGTCGGCGTCGGCCAGGGCGGCGGGGCCGTGCTCGGCCAGCAGCCGGGCCGCGAGGTGCTCGCCGCGGTAGACGGTCGCGGACTCGGAGGGCAGCGGCCGGCCCCAGTAGGGGCGGGTGGCGGCGAAGTCCGGGTCGGTGACCGGGGCGCGGTAGTCGGTGCCCGTGAGCGCGAGGGCGAGACCGTCGCCGTGGGGGACTAGCGCGAGGTCGAGGGGCTGGGTGTTGACGGCGAAGGTGTGCCGTCCGAGGCGCAGGGTGCGGCCGCCGTCGGTGTACAGGTCGGCACGGTCGCGCAGCGCCCGCACCGCCTCCTGGCGGGCCGCCTTCAGGCGCCCCGCCAGTTCTTCCGCCCTGCTCGGGTCGCCGAGTGCGCGCAGTTCGTCGGCGGTGCGCCGGACCTTCTCGACCAGCGGGTCGGAGGTGAAGAACGTGCTGATCGCGTCGGCGGTGTCCAGTGCGGCGGCGCGGCGGGCGAGCGTCGCGAGGACGCGTGCGGCGGCGGCCGCGAGCTGTTCGGTGCGGCGGGCGCGGGCGTCGGCGAGGGTCTGCTTGCGGGCGGAGAACGCCTCGTACACCTCGGTGTGCCGGTCCGCGAGTTCGCCGAGGAAGTCGTCGAACCCGGAGAAGCGGGCTTCGAGGTTCTCCAGTTGTACGAGCAGCGCGGCGAGCCCGGTGTCGCACGCCTCCTCGGTGTCGGCCGCCGCGAGGGCGCCGACGACCGACTGCCCCAGCAGCGCGAACTCGGCGGCGAACTCGGCGCGCCCCTCGTGCTCGCGCAGTTCGCGGCGGCGGGCGTCGAGCGTGGCGCGGACGCGGTTGACGCCGCCCAGCACCTCGGCGACGCGCTCCAGGATCGAGGTGCGCACGGTGGCGTCGCCGATGTCGAGTCCGGCGACCACCTCGGTGACCGTGCGCAGGCCGTCGTCGAGCTCGTCGAGCCGGCCGGTCAGGGGTGCGGCCTCGGCGGCCGTCGGGATCGCCTCGGCGGCCGCGAGCAGCCGTTCGATCTCCTGGTGGTGACCGGCCAGGGCGTCCTCGCGGGCCAGGAAGGCCACCGCGCGCTGCCCGAAGGAGGCGAGGTCGGCGCCGACCCCGGCGGCGAGCTCGTCGATACGGGCGGTGTCGGCGTACCTCAGCTCCTTCAGGTTCAGCAACCTGCCCTGGGCGCGCCGCAGTTCGGTCAGTCCCGTGACCCAGGAGGCGGCGTCGCGGGGTGCCTCGCCGCGCAGCCGCCGGACGAGCGAGGTGATCCGCTCGGCGGACTCGTCGAGGGCGTCGGCGGCCCGGCGGGTCAGCGTCCGGACCGTCTCGAACTCGGTGACGACCTGCTCGGCCGTGTCCCGGACCGCGTCCAACGGGGTGCGCAGATCGCCGAGTTCGGGCTCGGCCAGCCAGTGGTGGGTGTCGGCGGCCCGGACGCAGGCGGCGCGCAGGGCCTCGTACACCTCGGTCGTGGGAGGCGTCCCGGCGACGGACGCGGCGAGGGTCAGACAGTCGGAGACGCCCCGCACGAGGTCGGCGTTGCCGATCCGGGACAGCGGCCCGGAACCGGCCGGGCGGGCGGCGGCGCGGGTGTCGGACTCGTACGGCGACGTCCACACCTGGAGCGGGTGCACCCGGGCCGGTTCCGCGCCGGCCGGGTCCGTGCGCAGCACCGTCAGCGATCCGTCGTCGAAGAGCGCCCAGCCCTGGCAGGCCAGCGGGGTGGAGATCTCCTTGCGGATCAGGTTGTACGGCAGCAGGAGGCTGCGTCCGGCGCCGGGCGCGTGGTACGCGTACAGCACGTCCTCGCCGTTGGGCGAGCGCACCTCGCGCTCGAACTCCAGGCCCTCGGTGTCGAGGTCGAAGGTCCGGTGCGCGCCCGTCGCCGCGAGGCAGTAGCCGCCGGGGAAGACGATGCCCTGGTCCTCGGGCAGCCGACGGCAGGACTGCCCGACGGCGTCGAGCCGGACCACCGTCCTCGTCAGGGTGTGGAAGACGAAGTGGCGCCAGGCGGTCTCCTTGTAGGGGCGCACCCGCAGCAGGAGCAGGGCGCCCACCCGCGCGTACCGGATGTCCGCGTCGGCGAGCGACTGGAGGGGTTCGTCGACCGGCTCGGTGTGGATCGCCCGGTCCGTCTCCGTGTCGTCCTCGGTCTTGACGGTGAGGCTGCCGCCGACGGTCGCGACGAAGACCTCGCCCTCGACGGACACGTGCGGGCGGCGGCCCGGGACGTGGTCCTCGCGGGTGGTCGCGGTCCAGGTGAAGTCGTGGGACGGCGGGAAGACGTGGTCGCGCTCGCCGCGCGCGTCGAGGAACGAGACCCGGCCGTCGTCGGCGAGCGCCCAGCGCAGCACCCGGATGTCGTCCGGCTTCTCCCCGGTGCGGAAGACGGCGAGCAGCCGGCCGTCGACCTGGCGCAGCCGCAGCAGACGGGTGTCGCGGTAGTAGCGGTGCAGGGCGGCGAACTCGCGGACGAAGCCGGGGTCGTCCAGCAGCCCGGGCACCGCGTCCTCGGGCAGCCGGTTCAGGTCGCGGTCGCGCAGGGTGAGGACGTCGCCGACGGACGCCTCGGCCCGCAGTCCGAGGACGGAGTGGGCACCGAACAGCAGCCGGTCCCCGACGGCCACGACGTCGGCGGGCAGACAGGCCCGTCCGGTGCGCAGCTGTCCGGTCCCGGCGAGCGCGAGCCGGGTCGCGCCGAACTCCTCCACCCGGCGGGAGTCGAGCGCCCGCGCTCGGCGGGCCAGGTCCTCGGCCTGCGCGGCCAGCCGGTCGCGCAGCACCTCGTACGTGCCGGCGTCCAGGCCGGGGCCCGCGGCGGAGTCCGGAGCGCTCTTCGGACCGAGGCCCGCGGCGGAGTCAGAAGCCGTCCTCGAGCCGGAGTCCGCGACGGAGTCAGAAGCGG